>JBFXBG010000015.1:0-42278 GCA_050183505.1 Gemmatimonadales bacterium
TGCTCTTCCGATCTCAGCTCACCCGGCCCGCCGTCACCGTGGCCACGATGGAAAGCGTCTCGGTGCCGTCGGAGGTCTTGAGTTCGGCGGTCCGGCTGACCGTTCCGCTGTAATACCCGGCGCAGTTGTAGGTGGAGAGACTGTCCGTCCTGCAGCCGGACCATGGGCCTGCTTCCTGAGCCTGGAGAGGAGCCTGGCCCCGGGCCAGCACCAGCGCTACCGCGAGCAGCCCGGCGTGCGTGGGTCGAATCGGCATCGGATTCTCCTTGGTGTGTCTGGTGGGGGTTCCTGAACCGCGACCGTAATCAATCGAAACTCTCGTGGGACGCTCGCCCGTCGAAGCCCTGCGCGGCCGACGGCGTGCCCGGGCCGGCGGGTTCACGGACTCTTTCCTGGTGCGCCGCGACGATGGCACCAGGGGCGGTGAGACTCCGGCGGCCGTCCGGCCAGCACCTTGCGGTAGCTCAGAGTACTTTGTATCATAAAGTGTCAGGCGTCTGGTGCCCGGCTTCGATGGTGTCGGATCGCCAGCTCCGGCTGAACGGCGGCCCGGCCACGGAACCCAGGTCGATAGTGGAGGTGGCAATGCAGGAATGGCCGAGGCGCGCCCGGGGCGCAATCCGGATGGGACTGATCTGGGGACTGGCATGGTTCGGGGCCGGCCTCCTCCTCCTCCTGGTCGTCGGGGTGGACGCCGCGGACGTGCCGTTTCCTCTCGGGTTCGGCGTGCTCGGCTTTCTTTCGGGCGCCCTGTTCTCCGGGGTTCTGGCGATTGTCGAACGCCGCAGCCGGTTCGAGCAGCTTTCTCTCCCGCGGCTTGCGGGGTGGGGAGGGCTCGGGGGGCTGCTCCTGTCCGGGGTCATTCTCCTGGTTTCGATCCTCGGAGGAGACACGATCCCGAACATTCCGGTGTTCTGCTCCGCCTTCGTGCTGGCCGGAGCCATGTCCGCGGCCGGGTCGCTGGCCCTGGCCAGACTGGGGGAGCGAAGCGCTCTGCCCGAGGCCGGGGGGGAAGGGGCGGCAGGGAGGTTCACGGCAGGTAATCGCGGGCCTCGATCAGCCGCATCCGCGGATCGTGCTGGATCAATTCCCGCAGGATCGCGGCATGGCCGCTCCCGAAGATGACGATGAGGCGATCGCCGGGCTCTGCCAGCCGCTGGAGATTGGCAAAGATCCGAATGTTGCGGGCATACCACTGGGCCACGAGATCGGCACCCACATAGGTATCCCCGGCGCCGACCGTGGCCAGGCGCAGGTAGAACGCGTACGTCGCGGCGACATCGGCCGGATCGTTGCGCAGGGCCAGGTTGCGCCCGATCGGCAGCCCCTGGCGGCGGGTCTCCTCGGCGCCGACGCGCGCCAGGGCTTCCTGGACGAAGCGCACAAAGGCGGTATCGTGCTCGGCCGCGTACGTCATGACGGCCTCGAATGGAAAGTCGCCCGGGACGTCAATCGGGTAGACCCGCTCGTGTCCGCCCAGGGCCGCGAGGCGGAAACCGATCTGCTCGGTTTCGTTGCGCGTGAGTTCGCGCCGCCCGGCCCGGTACGCGGAGTAGGCACTGTCGAGCCGGCCGGCCGCGTCGACGGTCTGCTCGACGGCCACCTTGGTGGGCCGGAAGCGCGCGAGCGCGTCGACGATGGCCGCGATCTCGGCCTGTTTCCCGGGGGCGAGCACATCGGCCACGTCGGTCCGGACGACGTCCAGGCCCGGGTTGGCGAAGTGATAGGTGCCGAGGAAGAGCACTTCGGCGGGCGCCTGCGCGGCGAGCCTGAATGTCGCGGCGCAAAGGGCCAGGCCGGCCAGTCGAACCGCACGCATGGGTGTCCAGCTCCGGTTGGGGGGTGGGGTCGGGCCCCGGGTCCGGCGGCGGAGCTGCCCCCCGGCTGCCGGCGGAGGTCCTGGGAATCTCCCGGACGGGCCGAAGGCCGTCAAGCAACCGGGCCTGGGCGGGGGCCGGCCGGGGCCGGGCCGCCTTGCGCGGGGGCGCCCGCTCGCCTATACTTAGCGTCACTAGGTATGACACGCCCTCCGATGCCGACCGGCCAGATCGACCTGCTGCTGCTCTCCATTGTTGCGCAGCGGCCCGCCCACGGGTACGCAATCATCAACGACCTCCGCCTGCTGAGTGGCGGCGCGTTCGATCTGCCGGAAGGCAGCATCTACCCCGCGCTCTATCGGCTCGAGCGGCAGGGTCTGGTGACGAGCAGCGAGGCGCGGGTGGACGGCCGGCGCCGTCGTATCTACCGGGTGACCCGGTCGGGCCGGACCGCCCTGCGCGAGCGGAGGGATGCCTGGCGGGTGCAGGTCCGCAACATGGAATCCGTGCTCCGAGGTGAGCCGCATCATGCCTGACCCGACGGCGCAGTACCTGAACGACCTGGCCGCCGCCTTGCGCTGGCGCCCGGTGCTGGCGCGCCGGGTCCTGATCGAGGTGGCGGACCACCTGGCCGATGCGGCCGCCCATCACCGGAACGCGGGCCTTCCCGCCGAGGCGGCCGAGCAGGCCGCAATCCGGCAATTCGGCCCGGCCGCGCAGATCGCCGGACAATATCGACCCGCGGGGCTTTCACTCGGCTTCCTGCTCGCCGCCGGCGCCGGAGCCACGGCGCTCGTCGTGCTGTGGCTCCTGTACGTGACGACGTTCATTCTTCCCGCCCGGGATCCCGCGGACGTCACCCTGTGGCGGATCATCGCCGGCCTCTTCGGCGGGTTCAGCGTCGTGAGTGCGCTGGTGCTCGATGCACCGAGGCGCCGATTCCGGCGCGGGCTCACCGCGGCGCTCTCGGTCGCGGCCATCGGCTTCGGACTCCTTGCCGCCCTGGTCGCCTCCGGCGGGGAGACGGGCAGCCGGGACGGCGAGGGATATCTGTTGTTGATGGGTGTGATGATCGCCGGGCACGGGATGGTCGCGCTGGCCTTCACCCTGTTCTCCGGCCGGGTCCCGACGCCCGGAGCGGGCGGCTCATGACGCTCTTCGACCTGGCATTCCTGGCGGCCGCGCTGGGCACCCTGATCGGGTTGCTCCGCAGCGCGGTCATCGCGCTGCGGGGCAACCGCGCCGGAGCGCGGCGTACCCTCCGTGGCCTGGGGCTGTTCTGGTTGGTCTACCTCGGCGCAGGCATCCTCTTCTCCGCGGTGCGGCCGCAGCGCTTCGTGTCAGCCGGAACGCCCTGGTGCTTCGACGACTGGTGCCTCACCCTCGACAGCATCGCCGCGCGGCCGGCGGGAGATCGCGTGGCGTATACCGCGTCCCTGACCCTCAGCAGCCAGGCGCGCGGGATCCGGCAACGGGCGCGCGGTGCCTGGATCTACCTGGTCGACGACGCGCGCCGGCGGTACGCGCCGGAGCCCGATTCCACGGCCACGCCGCTCGACATCGAGCTCGGGCCGCTCGAAGCCCGGCCTGCCACGCGTCGCTTCCTGCTGCCGGCCGGGCGCGAGCCGGCGGGGCTGATCACCGGCCATGGGGGACCGTATTGCGGGGTGATGAACTTTCTCGTCCTCGGCGAGGCGGGCTGTCTCTTCGGCAAGCCGGCTACGATGCGACTGCCCGCCATTCCGGTGCGCGACGGATCCTGACGTCTCCCGGTACCTGGATGGCCTCGGGGGCCGTACCGGTGCCCGGGGCGGTGTCTCGCCCCCGTGCCGCAGCCCGCAGGTTCTCACTCCAGTTCGGCCAGCCGGGCCCGCACCAGGTCCTTCACCAGAGCGCGATCGATCTCCCAGTCGATCGGAACCTGAAAACAGTTCTTCCAGACGACGAACGTCCCCAACCTCCCCTTGAACTCTTCGATGATTCGGGGACTCCAGGCGGAGAACGTCAGATGACGCTTGTAGGCGCAGACGCCGGCAACATACTTCCCATTCCGGTGGATCGTCGGCACGTTCCAGGCGATTCTGGACTCCAGTTCCGGGAACTGCTCAAGGATCAGGTCAATGATGGCCCGGAGGGTCGCGGCCTTCACGGGATCCTGTGAGGCCAGGTACTCTTCGACGGTTTTGAATCCGGGGTGGGGCCGGCGTGGCCCGACCCGCCGCTTCCTGGTACCCACCGGCGCCTCCTAGATTCGCGAGCCCCTGCTTCGGGGTACCGCATGCGTCGCGTTGTACGCCACGGCCGCGCGCAGCAACGCCTTGAGCGCGGTCCGGTTGATCCGGTCTCCCTCGAAGAAGTCTATTGCCCGCCACTTGTTTCCCCCCAGACCGGCGTTGAAGAGCTTCCCCGGGTCGGGGAGCTGGGCGCCGTGGAAGAACGTGAGTTTCACCTTGCGCTTGTGGGCATTGGCGAGGGCGTACATCCCGTCGTGCGACCAGACGGGGGTCCCCATCCACTTCCACTCTTCCACCACATCCGGGTCGACCTCATGGATGATCTTGCGGATGTCGGCCAGCCGCTCCCCGCGCCAGTCATCCAGGTCGGCGATCAGCTGGTCGATCCGCCTGCCCGCCGTGTTGGGGGCGGCCGTCGCGGCCTGCTTTCCTGCGGTCTTCCTGCCGGGCATGGTGTTCACTCCCTTCCGGTCCGGCCGGCGCGCCGCCGGCTGCGCCACATGGCGGCATGCGGCAGAAGGAAAAGATACAGCCCCGTAATCGTGAGCAGCGCGAGCGGGAGCAGCGGGGCGTAGGTCATCCAGGTGACCTGAGTCCGGCCGGCGGCCAGCTTGGCGAAGTTCGCGATGACGGTCACCGTGAAGGCGATGGACACCCAG
The DNA here is from genome assembly GCA_050183505.1 of Gemmatimonadales bacterium. Classification (GTDB taxonomy): domain Bacteria; phylum Gemmatimonadota; class Gemmatimonadetes; order Gemmatimonadales; family GWC2-71-9; genus JBFXBG01. The sequence continues at coordinate 4,711 of JBFXBG010000015.1, forward strand.
CGGTGGACCAGTCGAACCCGGTTGTTGCCGTTCATGGGGTCCCCGTTTCCACCAGCTCCTGCAGTCGGTTGAACCACCCGTTCCAGCCGGCCCGGGACTGCTTCTGAGCCGAGCCGGAGAGGCCCTCGTGGGTCAGGGTCAGTTCCGTACCGGTTCCGTGCGGCCGCAACTCCACGGTCACGACGCCCTGGTTCGCGTCATCGCCCTCCATGGCCCATGTGAATCTGAGGAGCGACGGCCGTTCGACCCGCTGGAACGTTCCGTAGAGCCGGATGGACATGCCGTTCTCCCAGCTCATCTGAACCCGAACCGCGCCGCCTTCCCGCAGGTCGAGCCCCTGCACTTCGGTGCTGCTGCCGGGCTGTCCCATCCATCGTGCCATCTGCGCCGGGTCCTCGAAGGCCGCGAACACACGTGCCGGCGGCGCCTTGAACGTCCGCGTGACGATAACCGCCTTTGTTGTCATCCGCCTCTCTCCTCTTCCCCGTCGACGATGTCTCCCAGTGCCGCCAGGCTGCCGGCCCAGAAGCGGCTGTAGAACGAAACCCAGTCTTCGACCCGGCGCAGCGCATCCGGCCGCAGGGTGACCCTGGTCGACCTCCCCTCCACCTCCTTGACCACCAGGCCGGCCTCCTCAAGTACCTGGAGGTGCTTCGAGACCGCCTGCTTGGACATGGCGATCGGCTCCGCGAGGTCCTTGACCAGCACGCCGCCGGCGGCGAGCCGGCGGAGGATGGACCGTCGGGTGGCGTCCGACAGGGCGTGGAACACGGTATCCAGTCGTGAGGTTTTGGCAACCATATGGTTGACGATAAGGAGCGGCCGACAAATTGTCAACTGAGAGGTTGTCAATGAGCCAGGGCCCGCCCCACCCAGGATCCCCCTTGTGCTCCCCGTCAATACGCAACATGGGGGTTGCGCTTCTGTGGAGCGGACTCTATAATGTGCAACACATGAGTTGCATATCACTGCCCCTCAACCAGGACGCCAGACCATGACAGCCAATGCCAAAGCGGCCCAGGACCGGCCCACGACCGATCGCATCGAGAAGCGGGTGGAATTGCGGGCCGCCCGTTCGCGCGTGTGGCGCGCTCTCACCCAGGTGGAAGAATTCGGCACCTGGTTCCGGGTCCGTCTCGACGGGGATTTCGCCGAGGGGAAGACGGTGCGGGGGAAGCTCACCCACCCCGGCTACGAGCACGTGACCATGGAAATGCTGATCGAACGGATTGAGCCGGAACGCTACTTCGCCTATCGCTGGCATCCCTACGCGATCGACCCCAAGACCGATTACACCGCCGAGCCGACCACCCTGGTCGAATTCACCCTCGAGGACGGGGAAGGCGGAACGGTACTCACGATTGTCGAGTCGGGGTTCGACCGGATTCCGCTCTCCCGCCGGGACGAGGCCTTCCGGATGAACGACCGTGGTTGGGGCGGGCAGATCAGGAACCTGGCCCAGTATGTCGAGTAGCCGGACCGGCGCGGCACTCAAGCCGGCCGACGCGGTCCCGGTGTTCGTCGCGCTGGGGGATGCCACCCGGCTCAGGCTGCTGGGGCGGCTCACTTCCGAGGGACCGCTCTCGATTACCCGGTTGAGCGAGGGTGCCGGGGTGACCCGGCAGGCGATCACCCGGCACCTCTACGCCCTCGGCGAGGCGGGACTGGTGCGCCACGACCGCCGGGGGCGGGAGCGGGTCTGGGAGCTGGAACCGAGACGGCTGGAGAAGGCCCGGCGCTACCTCGACCAGATCGCCGCGCAGTGGGACGACGCGGCCGCCCGACTGAAGGCCTTCGTCGAGGAAGAGTGATCGTCGCGAGTGGCGGGACGGGAGACGGAGATGGGAAGAGCGGCCCTGCACCGGCCCGCCGGGTTACGAACGGTTGGATGACGCTTCTTTTCAACGCCTAAACATGGATACCACGACAATGAGACGGTTTCGTGCAATCGCAGTCTTTGCAGCTCTTGGCCTTTCCGCCGCTACGCGCGCGGGGACCGGGGTGGCCCCTGGAAACGGGCACACCATTGAAGCCCTCCCCCGGGACCTGGAGATTCAACTGGCCCTGAGCTCGCTGCCGCCGAACCTCCGGGACAGTGCCACGGTCTACGTACTGAACCCGGCCCGAGGCTTCGAGGTGGCCCGGCAGGGGACCAACGGATTCCACGCCCTCGTCGCCCGCACCGGCGACGACGCGTTCCGGGGGTCCTGGCCCCTCACCGAATATCCCAGGGACATTCTCTACCCGATCGGTTTCGATGCCGCGGGAGCCGGGGCGCAGTTGCGGGTCTTCCTGGACATCGCGGAGATGCAGGCCGGAGGTACGCCGCCCACCCAGCTGAAGCGGCTCATCCAGGAGCGCTACCGGACTGGGTACTACCGCCCGCCCGCCCGGGCCGGGATCGCCTACATGCTGTCGCCGGTTCTGCGGACCTACCTCAACCCGGAGGTCACGGATCAGGTCGGCACCTACAGCATTCCGCATGTGATGTACTACGCCCCGAACGTCTCCCCGGCCGACATCGGTGCGGGTAAGCTCGGTGGGATGTACCCCTTTCTCATCTTCCACGGCCCCCATGGGTACATGGTCCAGCTGCTGGGCAAGGCCGAGCGGGCCGCGATCGACAGCGAATACGCAGGGATGCTGGCCCGGCTCTGCGAGTTGAACAGCGCATGGTGTGTACCGCAAGAGCAGCCGATGTAAGAGGTCAGCAGGCCGGCACTGGAGAACGGAGAACCACGGTCCGGTGGTGCCTGACCACGTGCTTGCGGGGCGTCCGGCGCCCCGCGAGTGACGGGCAGTCGGTGCCTGCGGGGGGCGGCGTTCCCCTGCTGGCACCTGTCCCCGCCAGCAGGAGTCGACGATTCGCCTATCCACTGCTCCGAATGATGCGGTCCTGCCGTGTCGGCATCCCGCGCATCGGCGCGATCTGCCAATCGCCATCCTGGCGAGGCTCCCCGGAGAAACTCCCGGATTGCGCATAGAGGTCGAGAGGTCGAGGGGTCGAGGCGGACGGCCTGCCCTGGGCCGGGACTCAGGCGCGGCCCTTCGAACGGCGCTTCCCCTTCTTGCGGCGTGCCACTGCCAGGGCCTTGTCGACCCAGGCACGCAGGGCTTCGAGGTCTTCCAGAACCTCCTCGGGGAGAGGATAGTACTGCATGGCCTCGCCGTCGGGTCCGTAGGGTCGAAACGGGCCAATCCCGCGGGCCTCGAAGTCGGAACGATTGGACTCATCCACCTTGAGGTACAACTGGTCCTCGGCGATGAGGGCAAAGAAGAGCTCCCCCGAATAGATACCCACCCCCCCGAACATGCTCCTGGCGCGGATCCGCGGGGCGACCCGGCCCAGCTGGTCGAGGACGAACGTGCGGAACGTCGGGCTCACCGCCATGGCAGGCCTCGCCCCACGACGGCGCCAGACGGCGGCCGGTCAGCCCGGGGGTGTGCGCTGGAAGTCATCCTGATCCCTCGCGGTCGCCCGGGTCAACTCCCGGATGGTCATGATGCCGGGCACTCCAACGAGCGGTACCGTAATCACTCCGGGGTAATAGCCTCCGGTCCAGATGGCCAGGCCGGGATGAAGCAGCAGGTTCAGCAGTTCCCCGGCGGCGGGAAGCCCCGGTTACGCGCCGGCCCGGGCCCTGATCAACCAGCAGGCAGCGGTGAATCGGACTTCGCCGCCGTGGAGGTAGGGGTCGAACGCGGGCCGGATGGTGTCGACCACCCTGGAACGGAGGGTGTCGTCGGCCGCCTGAAGGGCCCGGCCCACCGGCCCGAGGCGGGTCAGGTACAGCTCCAGTGCCGCCTCGGGAAAAGCGCACGGAACGTCGACCGGTGAAATGTCGATGTTGCGCCATCCGCTCTCCTCCAGGATGCCGCGGACCCGGGAAGCGTCCGCGAATCCGAACTGTCCCGGTTCATTCGGCACCCGGCGGGCAACACCCGGCAGGAGCGGCTCGGCGGCCCGCTCCGCCGCGGTCATGAACGGGTTGTCCTCCGGCCGGCGCCAGGCAAGTCCGTGGAATGGGGCTCCCTCGGAGGCCGCGCCACGCAGGTTGGCGAAGGCCCGGACCGGGTCATCGAAGAACATGATCCCGAACCGGGAGACGATCAGGTCAACGACCGGCGGGTCGAACGCGTGGGTCTGCGCGTCGGCACAGATGAACTGTACCGATACGGCCGCCCGGTCCGCACGGGCGCGGGCCGCGGCGATCATCGGCTCCGAAAGATCGATCCCGAGGCAGCTCGCTCCGGGGCCCAACCGCCGCGCGATGGAGACCGTCGTCCCCCCGCTTCCGCACCCGACATCCAGCGGGTGCTTCGCCGATGCCTCCCGGGCGGCATCCGCCAGCAGCTTTTCCAGGGGCTCGTAGGTCTTGTCGAGCAGGTCCTGGGCCTCCACCCAGGCGTGACCCCCCGGTCCGTTCCAGAGGCGTTTCTGATCCGCCGGGCCGTCCTGTGAGAAGGTCATCGTTGTCTCCAGTGGTCCGCCGACCGAATCCAGGCGTCTACCGGCTGTCTGCGCGCCACTCCGTTCACCTGCTGGAGGATACCGTACTTCGCCGGCAGTACATTTGCTGTGAACTGGTCTCGGTGGATCGGGGTCCGGCGGGCGCTGGCGGAATACTCGGCAAACGCCCCGACATGGTCGTTCGCGGGTTGTCGATCGGGGTGGGAGAGTCCGCGGCGATGGTGGAGGCGAGGACCCCGGCAAAGATCAGGGTGGCGGCCGGGCGGAGAGCCCTTGGGTCCGGAGGTGTAATACCGCATGCCCGTCATCCGTCAGCAGGATGATGGCAAGGATATCACACTCAACCGAGGGGAACAAGATGAACACTCAGGAACAAGTGCCTGCCGCTGTATGCAACTGTGGCTGCGATTGCCGGCCGGTCTGCGCCTGCGCCGCGCCGTTCTGCGCCTGCGATTGCGCGAACTGACCATCGGCCGGGAGCGGCGGGTCTCGTCCTGGCGTCTCGTCGGGGCGAGGCCCGTCTCCCAGGTTGCCGTCCATGCCAACTCCTGCGGTCGCACCCGAGGTGCTTGCGGTCCTGGTCGACAACCACCGTCGCTTTCTGGGGTTTCTCGAACGGCGTGTGGGATCACGCGACGTCGCCGAGGACATTCTGCAGGAGGCGTTCGTGCGCGGGCTCGATCGGGCTCGCACGGTCCGGGACACCGAGGCGGTGATCCCGTGGTTCTATCGGCTGTTACGCAACGCCGTCGTGGATCATTATCGCCGGCACGACGCCGAGGCGCGGGCCGTCACCCGGGCGGCGGGGCTGGCCGACGAAGCCGAGCCCGGACCGGATGAGGCACTGCAGGACGAGGTGTGTGCCTGCATCCGGCGGCTGGTCGAGACGTTGAAGCTGGAATACGCGGATGCGATCAGGCGCGTGGATCTGGAAGGGGCGACGGTCGCCGAGTTTGGACGGGAACGCGGTATTACGCCGACCAACGCCGGCGTCCGGCTCCATCGGGCGCGCGAGGCGCTCCGGCGTCAGCTCGGTCTCAGCTGCGGTACCTGCGCCACCCACGGCTGTTTCGATTGCGTCTGCGGGCCGGCGCCGGCCGGCTCCTGAGCCGGGGAGGGCCCCCCGCTGGCGGCATCGATCTTCCCCTGACGCCTCCTGGCCCATGCCCCGGTATGGAGCGCGCTCGTCGCGGACGGCTGCTTCCCCGGAAGGAGCAGGCGCAGTCCGGTGGCAAGCGCATCCTCCCAGTTCGCCTCGTGATGAACGCCGGCGAACTCCTCGTAGAAATGGGTGTAACCCTTTGCGGTCAGTACGTCATTGAGGTGCCGGTTGGTCCCCACCATGTAGTGTCCGTGGTTTCCCGGAGTGACCACGGTCTCGAGAGATCCCGACGCCACGAACCAGCGGAGCGGCTTCCGAGGCTCCCTGGCCACGCGTGCGGACAACCATTCGTAGCGCCCTTCGCCCGGCGGGGCCCAGTAGAAGGAACCGGAGAGGGAAAGAACGGCGCCGATTGCATCCGGGCGATTCACGGCCGCGACGGCGGCCATCAGCCCACGGCGACTCGTCCCGGTCACGACCACGTCCTCAGGCCCAGGCGAAACGGCGTATCGCGCGCGTATGGCCGGCAGGACCGTATCGGCCAGGAACGCGGTGATTCCCGCGTAGCGAGTGCGCTCGTCGGAGCGGTCCGGCTCCGGCACGACGACGAGCAGCGTGGGGCGTACTTCGCCGGTCCGAATGAGGTATTGGAGGATGTCAGGCGTCGGGATCCGTTCGAGGAATGTGCCTGGGGAGATTGCGATCAGTACCGCCAAGCCCCGCTCCGCGCGCTGGCTCGATCGTGATGGTGCCCACACGAGGATGTTCCGTGTGGAGCCGGCACTACCCACCGGGACGGTATCGAGCGAGAGCCTGAGCGCCGATTGGCGCCATGGCTGTGCGGGGGCCTCGTCCAATGCCACAATGGAGGTCTCCACGCCGGAGAGGCCGGGGCCGAAGATGTGGGGGTTCAGTGGATCGAGATAGCCGTCACCCCCTCGGCGCGGGTGAGGTGGAGGCCAGCCGTGTCACGTGCTCGAACTCCGATCAGATACGGTATGCGGAGGTCGGCGGTGACGCGGTACGTAGCGTACCAGGTGGTAGAGCCCGGGATCAGGTAGAAGCGCCCCAGGGTGGAGTCCGAAAAGAAATCGGTCGTGAGCCCACGGATCTGGATGGCATTCAGGTTGGAGATCAGCTTGAGCCCGTGCACGGACGCCGGGGCACGGAATACGAATGTCAGGAGGCGGAACTGCGGATCGAGCGAGTCAGGTTCGATCAGCGGCGATCCTGCCGAAGCCAGGCGGGCCCAGAAACGCCGCTCTGCCGCCGTGTCTCCTCGTTGGACGGCGAGGGAGAGAGCCCGGATGGCGGGGGACTCAGGCGGAGAGGCCTGGAGAAAAGCTGAGCCGACGGCAAGCAGGTGGAGAGCGACCGCCCCATGGAACCATGTGGTGAGGCGCACGGGCAGAACCTCATGAGTAGCGTTGCGGGCTCTACGGGGGAGGGGAGGGAGGAGTTTCGTGCGTCCGAGCGAAGCGGTTGCGAGCCGCGCCGCGGCCTCAGCGCAAACGCGCTGAGGCCCATCTGGTCACTGGCCGGCGGGCGGCTGCCAGAGTTCTACCTTGTTCCCTTCCGGATCGATAACCCAGGCGAACTTCCCGTACTCGGATTCGTCGACCTTCTCGAGAACGTTGCAGCCTTCTTCGCGCAAGGCCTTGACCAGGGCGTGGAGATCCTCCACCCGGTAGTTGACCATGAAGGTCGCGCTGCTGGGCGCAAACTGATCTCCCTGGGCCGAGCCAATGGACCAGACGGTAGTTCCGGCAACCGGCTTGCCTTCATCGTCCGTCCAGGTGAAGGCGGTGCCGCCCCATTCCTGGACATCGATGCCGAGGTGCCGCTTGTACCAGGCCTGGAGGGCCGGAGCGTCGTTCGCCTTGAAGAAGATGCCGCCGATGCCGGTGACCCGCTTCATGGTACCTCCGAGGTCGGGTTGAGGTGAGGGAGCGTATGCCTGCCGCCTGACGGATCGACGTCCGCGATGCACCGCTTCCCTGGGAGCGGACGGACACGCCTCACCACGGAGCCACGGAGATCCCTCGGAGTCGTCACGGAGAAGTCTGTTGTTGAGCAGGGGGTCGAGTCCCGGCTCGGGGCCGCGCACGGCAGCAATGAAGCCCCCTCCGTGTTCCCTCCGGGTTTTCCGTGGCTCCGTGGTGGAGCTCACCCCGGACTAGGGACCGGAGAGCAGCTTCACCGCGTGTTCGGCAATCGCCTCCATCTGCCGCTCGCGCTCGCGGGCCCAGCGCGGCAGCCGGAGCAGGTTGGCGCCGAACGCGGCCAGTGCGAGCCCGCCGAACATGCCGACCAGCACCAGCGCCTTCCCCGGTTTGCCGGCGGCAAAGACCACGGCACCCAAGAGCAGCGACATCCCGCCCATCACGAGGCCCAGCCCGTTGAGGGACATCGCGTCGCCCTTGAGCGTGCTGAGACGCAGCTGCTCGCCCCGCTCGGTGGACTCGACGCTGATGTGCAGGTTGCCCTGCGACCATTGCCGGAGCCCGCCGGAACCGGTCACCTGGCCCTGCGCCCCGAACGTCGTCCTGAATCCGGCGATCAGCTGCTCCCACTCCCGATCCGTCGGGGCGCGCGGCAGGTCGACCACCCGCGATACGCCGACCGGAAGCCCGAAGGATCGGCGGACGGACGCGGGCCTCCCGCGGGCCTCGAGCCTCGCCGCGGCCTGCGCGACCCGCGCCGGCTCGATGCCCGCCTCCCGGCCGATATGCTGAAGCTCCTCGAGCGTCAGGCCGCCGGACTCGGCGGGCAGCGGCCGATCGCGGGTGCCGCCCGTCGTCGCGAGACTGAAGATCTCGCGTACCTCGTCGTCTCCATATCGCCGTGTCGTCATCGTTACCGATTGTACTGCGGACGCTTCCCTCGCGCTACCGTCCCTGCGGCATGGCGCGATCAGACCGCCGGCCGCTTCCGGAGCGTCCAGGCATCCGGGGCGAGCCGGACCGTGGCGCAGGTCGGGCCACCGTCCCGGCCCCGGCCCGGGTAACGGACCTCGAGGTATGCGCCCGGAGCCTTGAGGACCGCCGCAACCTGCTGTGCCGTGATACCGCCAAGCGGGATCTTGGCCCGCCGATCCCAGGGCGTCTCCTGCTGGCCGGCGCTGCGGCCGGCGTTGACGTACACAAAGCGGCCGGAGGGCGGTCCCTGGGCACAGGGCCCGAGGAAGGTCGGACGGCCATCGGGCTGAGGTGGACCCACCCGGACGGAGAAATCGAAGGACACCTCCGAGGCGGTATGCGCCGCGGGGTCCACCAGGTCGGCCCGGCCGGATTGCAGCCGGAGCCGGACGCCCGGCAGCGGATTGACGACCGTAATGCGGAGCGGGAGCTCCGGCTGTGTGGTACGAGCCATGGGCGGCGCGTCGCAGGCAGTTGGTGAATGTACCGAGCCTGGCGGGGGTGCGAACCGCCGCCGTCGGCAACTTCGACGACCTTCCTGTGGTCTGCCCGGATCCGGAGCCGGCACCACCCGGTGCCCGCCACGACGGCATCCGGTACGTCTACTTCCTCACTATGTCGACTGAGATCTCCACGGCGGGCGTGGTTCCTCTGTTCTCGAGCCAGTGCATGGTGTCCTTGTCCTCGGGCCAGCCCGGTCCCGGCCCGTACTCCCTGGCCACTCCATGCCGGTGGTCGGTGATGGTTCCCTGGAGGATGTAGACCATGCCGGGCCGGTCCTTGTGGTCGTGAACCGGGCCGAAGACCCCTCCGGGTTCGATGGTCACCATGCGCATCCGAAGCTGGCGCCCCGCCATGCCCTCGATTTCAGGGCCGAGGTCCAGGGCCGCCAACAGCGTCACGGTAACACCCTTCGTCTCGGGGCCCTCGCGTCCGTTGCTCATCGTGGTGTGCGTTCCATGAGTTGTGGCCGCCCGACGGCTGTGCTCAGACTGCCCCGCGGCCGCAGGCAACCGAGCGGTGGGTAGGGCCGCGGGTGCGCGGCCGGCATCAAAGCTGTAGCTGGGGCCCCGCCCACTCAAGCGTCACCGCCCTTGGCGGCCAGGAGGAAGACTCGCTGGATGCCGGGGCCAGTCGATCCAGGCGATTGACAGCCGGTCGGAACAGTCAGCCGTTTCTATCGTTCCTAGGCGGGGTCCCGGCGGTCAGCAAACGCTCCGCGAAGTCCAGGCGTTCCTGCATCTCAGCCACCAGTGCGCGGGTATCGTTGAGATCCTCACGCAGCGCGTCGAGCGCCGGTCCCAGCGCCGCGTCGCTGCCTCCCATCTCAAGCTCCTTCTCCCTGATCTCCAGTTCTTTCATCTTGCGCGTGTGACGCATGATCAGAGTTATGAACGCGATGAACCCGGGGACGCCGACGCCAACGGCGACAATCGGAATCAGGCTGGAAAGATCCATGTCTCCTCTTCTCCTTGGGTTGGCGCCGAACACCCTGGGCTCCGGTGTGGGGCTCGTAGCGAACGAACCCTTTGATACCGGACGGATTCGTACGCAGGCACGGCCAGGGATACCGCGTGCCTCTTCCGCGGCCGCGCCCCACGATTATACAGCTTCCGGCCCGACTTGGCAGCCGTCACCGCAAGGCCGATCGCCCGCGGAGGCCCTCCATCGCATCCCATGTGACAAAGCGGTACCTGGTGCGCCCTGTGACGGGATCGGCCCACCCCCAGCCGAAGAGTGCGTTCGGTGTGAGGCCGCCGAGCAGGATTGCCGAGAGGCAGGTGCAGATCATGGTCTGCCGGGCTTCCGCCGCCAACGCGCCGCTGCGCAGCTGATGGGCGATGCGCCGCTGGACTTGGCGAAGTAGGGCATTACGCCAAGCGACAGGATGGCGAGGACGACGCCGACCCAGTTCTCCTCGGGCCGCGCTGCGGGCGAGGAGCGTACCGGCAGCCTCGACACCGACTTAGACGGCGAGGGCGAGGAAGCCAGAGCCCCGATGATCCGGCGACTCCTTTCTTCGGCGCGCGCGCGGCGGTCAGCCCCGCGGTCCGCGTGCAGGCGCCTGAGGGCCGTCACGCTGGTGGTCAGCTCGATCACGCTGTCCACGTCGAAGCCGAGGAGCGCGACACTCCCGGCGAGAATCCCCTCGACGAATCGCAGCGATCTCTTCGATCTGTTGTACGCCATGGTGGCGTAGTTGAGCCACCGGCTGCGCCGAACCGGTGCGGGCGGTGAAGGAGCGGGATCGTCGTCACAGTGTCGCAGGTGGCCGCCAGGGTGATTACCGTGCCAGCGTGTCCCACCGGTCAGGTCGAGAGGAACCCGACCTCCTCGGCGACTTTGCTCGACCAACACGCATGCGGTTGCGATTTCATCGAGAGGCAGAACACTCCCAATGGAGTATCCAGCCCAGCCGCGGGCGAGCATTTCCGAGCGGTCGGCGGCCGCTCTGCGCTTCGCATCTGCGGGGAAGTCGTAACTGCCGAGGAGGTAGAGCCGCGCAATTCTTGAAAGGTCGGCCGGCCTTCCTCGGCGCGGCAGGTGTCGCGGGGCGCGGACGGCCTCGCCCTACCGGCCGCCCCACATCAGGAGCGTCGACCGCCGGGCCACGTCCTGCGGCTCGAGCTGGTAGCCCGCGCTGAAGGCGCTGCTGAAGCCGTCCCCGGCAGTGACCCCCAGCCTCGCCGCTCCCTCCCGCCAGCGAGCCGCCTCCTCCCGGCTCCCCTCCGAAACGTGTTGGGGCGGGCGGGTCATGCCCCAGTGGAAGCGGACGTCGTAGCGCTGGGCCAGCGTGTTCACGTGCTGGATCCGCGCGAGCGCATCGGGGTCGAGATCCTGGAGGAGCGCAACCTCCACGGCGGCGGTGACCGGCCAGCGCTGCATCCCCAGGAACGAGTCACAGGCGGTCGTGAAGCGCACGGCGATGTACCCGGCCTGCTTCCCTGTTCCGGGGCTCGCGAAGTACCGCCGCAGCTCGTCGACGAACGCCAGGTACTCGGTCCGCTCCGCGTCGAAGAAGATTTCGGTGTACTGGACCCTGGGTGCTGCATCCCAGAACTCCCGGTACATGGCCACGTAGTCGCCGTCATATTCGGCGGCCGTGCCGGAGGTGACCTGATAGCTCGGGCCTACCACCGGGGCGCCCGAAAGCTGCCCATCGAAGACCAGGTCCGTGATGGCGACGAAGACGTCGTCGCTGTCGGCTGCCGCGCCACCGCCGACGGCACCCGCGATGGCTCCGACGATCCCGCCGAGCGGACCGAAGACCGCGAGACCCAGGAAGAAGCCGACGAGCCCGCCCGCTTGTGCACCAGTAGCAGGCTCGAGGGCCTGGCTCAGCTTCTCGATCAGGACCCCCTGAGCGAGGTAGCTGAGGCCTGGCCGGACCCGGGTGGGCGGATCATCCGGGTCGGCCTCGGTCCGGATCGTCCACCAGACGAAGTCGTGCGCGCTCTCAGGATTGATCGCGATGTCAATCGATCTCGCGTCCGCGGGGTCGGTCGACGGGCCCGGCGGTACGGTGATCTTCGACGAGGGCTCCCAGTTCGTGCCGGTCTGATCCGCAGACCGCATGCAATAGACCGATCGGTCTCCACCGGGGCCGGTCCAGAAGACCCAGAAGCGCCCTTCGTGGAATGCCACCGCGGGCGAGCAATCACTCTGGGGGATGGATCCGGGGTGTGACACGATCTGCTTTCCGCGCCAGTCCTGGCCATCACGAGTGCGGATCGACCGGATCTTGCCGGGCTGGGTGCGACCCACCCAGAACAGGTGGAGCTCGCCGTTGGCCGCGAGGAGCGTCGGGCCCCCGCTCGTCTCGGCCTTGGGCCGGGTGGGCGCCGTTCCGTCGAGCCGGACGTGGTCCTCCCACAGGACGCCCTCGTCGTCGGTCGACCGGATCACGTGCACGTAGGGCTGGGAGTTGTCGGCGTCCTTCCAGGCGAGGTAGTATCGGCCCTCAAAGAAGGAGAGCGAGGGGCGGTGCGTGCTCCCTCGCCCCAGAGCCGGGTGCAGGATGACGCCCCGGTCAATCCATTGCGCGCCATCGGACGATGACATCCACCGCAGCAGCCCGGGGCTTTGGGTCGCGCGCCACACGATACAGAGCCTCCCGCCGGCGGCAACAATCTGAGGCTGCGTTCCGCTCTCGGCGCTCGGCCGGCCTCCAGTCCCATCGAACCGCTGGTGGGCCTCCCAGAATGCGCCCGTCGCGTCGGTCGAGCGGATCACGTGGATCCAGGGGTGATCGTGACGGGTTCCGGTCCAGGCCAGGTAGTAGCGGCCGTCGAAGAAGGTGATGCCGGGCGGATACTCGCTCCAGCGCCGCCGCCCATCGTCGATGATCCGCTTCCGCGTCCAGGGGGCACTGCTTCCCGCGGGCGCGCGGTGGGTCCACCGGAACTGCGCCGGCGTGTTCGTCCCCGACCACACGACCGAGAGCCGGTCCTCGCCCACCACGACGCAGGGTCCTTCGAGGGCGCTGAGGGTCGTGCTCTCGTCGAACGGCAGCGGTCGACCTCGCATGAACCCCTCCCAGTCGCCCGAGAGCGCGGCCTGCCGCAGATGCTCGCGCGCGGTGATCCAGTGGGCCTTTCCCGATTCCGCACGCAACTGATACCGCGGCTCGACCTCGAGGACATAGGAGTAGATCACCCCCAGACGCCCTGCGGACACGAGCGCCGCCCGGAACGGAGCGTCGTCCCGCAGCACCTTGATCGAATCGTGCCACCCGTCGTACCCCTGCCTCAGGGCGTCGATCGAGGCGACCGGCCGGTCGGGATGCTCGAGCCAGAACTCGTGGCCCCCGGCGGTCACCAGATGGATCGCTCTCACCATGCCGGATACGGGCGGCCGGCCCAGATCGGTCCCGTGGGTGCCCGTGCCGATGGCCCCGGCGATGCTCTGGCCCATGCTGCCGCCCAGCGTCGGGATGGAAAACCCGCGCTGCCACAGCTCCGCCGCGAGTGCGTGGATCTTGATGCCGGCCTCAACCAGGAAGAGCCGCGAGGCGTCGCCGCTCCACAGGTCTGCCACGTCAGCGAAGCCGGCGGCCGCATTCAGGGCGGAGGTGTCGATCCAGGCCTCCTCGCCCTTGGCCGCGGCCGAGGACGACCACCGGGTTCCGCAGGCCCGGAGGCGGTGCGTGGGCGAGGCTGCCTTGGCGACCCCGACCAGCTCGGCCAGGTTCCGAGGGGCATACCGGAGGTTGGGGCCGGGCGGTACCGATTCGGGCCAGTTCCTCCACGGTGCCGCGTCCGGCCGCACCGGAGGGGTCGGCCGCGTCACTCGCCCTCCCCGGCCGGTTCCTCCGCGGTACGCAGACTGCCTTGCCACGGCCCGGGTTCCTGCACGTAGTAGACCGGATGCTCGTTGCGCAGCAGGTCCAGATGCCAGGGATACTGGTCCTTCGGGATGAAGACGAGGGAGTTCGCCTGGGCCGGGTCCCAGGTAGGCGCCGTCTGCGTCTTGTCTTCGTCGAAGAAGACGAGCGTCACCTGCTCATCGTCCGGCAAGAAGAGGCGGACCTGGGCCATTGTCCAGCAGCTCCCGTGCTGGCCGTAACGCACAGTCCGATGGTGGAGGACAACTCGATAGGATGAGACCAAAGCAGCCATGGCGCGCTCCTCCCGGACAGGTTCGGGACGGACGCGATGCGAACGTGCGCAGCTCTCGTTGCGCCCGCCGAAGTTCCTACAATAACGGCAGGGCCCCGATGCGCAACCGCGCGCCCGACGCGCCTCGCTCGACCTTCAGGGCCGCGCCGGCGTCGCCGTGCATGCGCATGTCAGCCGCCCAGGACATGCCGCACCGCCAGGCAGGTGCCAGGAGTCGCTTCGGCACAGCCGATCGCGGGTTCCCTTGAAGCGCCGCCCGGGCAGCGGGATCCTGCCGCTTCGCCGTGACGGCCTGGGGCGGCCCGCCCGCGCGTCACACTTCGTACGAGATCGGAACCGCATGCAGACACTCGGGGCAGAAATAGATGCGGCGCCCGACGACGACCGAACGGGCCCGCTTGTAGTAGATCTTGTCGAGAACCGCATCACAAGACGGGCAGAGCGGAGTGAGATCAGTCCTCTCCTCGTACTTGATCGAGGCGTGTTGCTTGGGCACGCTACCTCCATGGTCGGAGCGGAAGGCAACCAGGTATCAAGTGGGCCCTGGAAGCCGAGGTTTGGCCGCCATCCGGCCAGATACGCGAGTCTGGTAACGCGCTCGCGTTCACCTGCGCCGGGCGACGCGCGCGGGCAGGTGCACTGTCCGGGCAAAGCACTGCGCCTGCTCTATCCCGGCACCAGCGCCGGGCACGCCCCCACGGGGTCCCGAATTACCGCGGAGGCGTACTCTCCATCCGGCCCGCGCGACTCCCTGATGACGGTCCCGCCTTCCTCGTGCACGCGATCGATACTCTCGGCGAGGTCGCCGACGGGAAGGTAGAGCATCCAGACAGGCGGTATTCCCAGGTTCGCGCCCCGCGCGTGGCAGACTCCCGCCGTCGAACGGCCATCGTCGCTGAGCATGCTGTAGTCGGCGTAGCGCTCGCCCGCGTCCTCCATCGCGACGTCCTTCACCGTCCAGCCGACGACCTGGCGATAGAAGTCACGCGTTGCCGAAGCGTTGGAGATCGTCAGGTCGAGCCAGGCTATGCGACCCACGCGCCCCGCGCCCTCGGTCCGGGGGATCGCCTCCGCAGAAACGAGCGGGATGATCCCGAACGCCGCCCCATTCGGGTCGACCAGCACAGCCCACTGGCTCTCTCCGCTGTCGTCATACATCAGCGCACTCCCACCCAACGCGCGCGCGCGCGCCAAGCTGGCTGCGACGTCGGCGACCTGAATGTGCGGCATCCATTGGAGTGGAAGGTGCGGCGATTTCTCCGTCTGCGCGCCCAGGCCGATGACCGGCGTGCCCCGGTTGTTCATGAGATCTTCGCGCCAGAGCGGGTCTGCGCCCGTGCCGAGCACACGCGAGTAGAAGCGCGTTTCACGCTCGTGTTCGGGAACGGCAATATCGGCGCTGAGAACGCCGCCGACGCGTGGGATCAAGGGGTCGCCCATGGCTTGCATCCTGATTGACACCACGTCGGTTGAGGCGCGTAAGGCTCTCTTGCCAGGTATTCTGCTTCAATGGGCTCGCGAGCGCGGCGATCCGGGGCGGTCTGACGCCTCCGCTCATAACAGGCGAGCGAAAGCTCACTGCCGAGGACTTCGCGTTACTGGATCCCAACGTGCGCTCGTATCCCGCCACCCCGCCGCGCTCGTCCCGTTCATGCGGGTGTTAAGCGGCGGGCCGGCCGCTGCGGCCCTGCATCGCGCCGCCGGCCGGGTTTGGCCACCAGCCAGGGCTGTGATCCCCATCCCCACCTCTCTGCTCTTGACCATATCCGCCTCCCACGCCCGCGCAAGACCCATGAGGTGGAGAACCCCCATCTTGCACAGGAGGCTGTGGTTACCGGAATTAACCGCGGCCGGAACAGGCTGCGATCCCGGGCCTCCCGCCGCTCAGGTTGCCCCGAAGCCCCGGTCCCACAACCCTGCCCCCTGGAAGGACGGTACCGACCCGGACGGAGCAGGCACAAAAAACGCACCCCCCGAACGAAAACGAGTGCCGAGCCCCGCCACCCGGACTCGGTACTCCCTCAGCCCTCAGCCCTCGGTCCTCAGTCCTCAGTCCTCAGCCCTCAGCCCTCTCTCTCACCGCATCCCACGCCGCCTCCAGTGTCAGCGCCACCTGGGGATGGTCGGCGGTCCACTCCTTCGTGCAGATGCGGTACACCACGAACTCCACCAGCGCGAACCAGACCGAGGCCCACAGCTCGGCGGGGCCCGACCGGATCAGTCCATCGGATTTCCCCGCCGCCACGATCTGATAGAGGCCCTCGCGGAACTCCCGCCGCGCTTCATGGCTCTTGTCGTCGAGATGCTGGTCTTCCCGGGGATAGAACAGCATCCGCACCACCGCCGGATCCCGCTCCGACGCCTCCGCCAGCTGCCGGGCGAACCGGACCAGCCGCTCCGACGCCCGCGCCGGTCGCTCTCCCTCACCCTCCTTCAGGAGCTTGCCACCCCACCGCTGCGCGCCGCGGTAGATCTCGTTCAGCAGATGCTCCTTGCCGGTGAAGTGACGGTAGATGGTGCCTTCCGCCACCCCGGCCTTCTCTGCGATCATCGGCGTGGTCGTCCCGCGAAACCCGATCGTGGTGTACAACTCCAGCGCCGCCCGGAGGAGCTTCTGACGGGTCGCCTCACCATCCCGCTTCGGTTGCGGCGGGGGAGCCGGCGGCGGTGACAGAGGAGTGGTCATGAAGCCAATCTAACCCGGAGAAAGGGGACTGTAAGAGCACGGCACCTGCCCACCTCTCCGCACCTCCCCCCACCTGCCCTCACTTCTCCCCACTTCTCCCCACCTCTCCTGCCTCTCCCCACCTATCCCCACCTCTCCCCACCTCTCCCCACCTCTCCTCACCTCTCCCCACCTCTCCCCTCACTTGCCCCCACTACTCTCCCCAACTAACCTTCCGGCGCCGTTTTCGGGCCTCCTACCTCTGCGGAGTTAAACCGATGAAAATGCTGGTCTTAGGTGCCGGTCTCCAGGGCTCGGCCTGCGCCTACGATCTGTGCCGGCATGACGCGGTCGCCAGCGTCACCATCGCCGATCATCACAGCCCCTCGCTCCCCCCGTTTCTCCAACCTCATCAGGGCGGCAAACTCGCCACCGCCGTGGTGGACGTGAAAGAGACCGCCGCGCTCAAGGCGCTGATGGCCGGTCACGACGCGGTGATGAGCGCGATTCCCTATTACTACAACGAATCGGTTGCCCGCGCGGCGGTCGAGGTCGGCCTGCACTTCTCCGACCTGGGCGGCAATACCGAGATCGTGTTCGCCCAGAAGAAGCTGCAGGACGCCGCCGCGGCAAAGCGTGTCTCGGTCGTGCCTGACTGCGGCCTCGCCCCGGGCATGGTCAACATCCTCGCGGCCGAAGGCATCCGGCGGCTGGACCGGGTGGACCGGGTCAAGATCTATGTCGGCGGCCTGCCGCAGCATCCGGAGCCGCCCCTCAACTACCAGGTGGTCTATTCGCTGGAAGGCGCGCTGGATTACTACACCACCCCGTCCTGGGTTCTGCGTGACGGCAAGCGGGCCGAAGTCGAGGCGCTGACCGAAATCGAACAGGTGGACTTCCCGGCCCCGGTCGGCGGACTGGAAGCGTTCCATACCGCCGGCGGGATCAGTACCATGCCCTGGGCATGGGAAGGCAAGGTCCCGGTCATGGAATACAAGACGCTGCGCTATCCGGGACACGCCTACATCATGAAGGCGATTCGCGACCTGGGGCTCATCGATGCCCGGCCGATCGAGGTGAAGGGAACCCGGGTCGTGCCCCGGGACGTGTTCATCGCGGCCGTCATGCCCCACCTGCACAAGCCGGAAGGCCGGGACCTGGTGGCCCTGCGGGTGGATGTCTCGGGCACGAAGGCGGGCAAGCCGCTCCGGACCAGCTTCCAGCTGATCGACTTCTACGACGCCGAGCGGAAGATCAGCGCCATGATGCGTACCACCGGCTACTCGCTCGCGATTACCGGCGTCATGCAGGTGGACGGGCGGATCGGCACGCCCGGCGTGCATACGCCGGACGAGGCCGTCCCGTTCGGTGAATACGTCAGGGAACTGGGGGAGCGGGGGGTGGAGATCAGGGAGGTTGGATGACTAGTGCAGAGTGCAGAGTGCAGAGTAGATAGTGCCGGGTGCCGGGTGCCGGGGGACCAGGTACCAGGTACCAGGTACCGGTACAGGTGCTGGGTGTCGGGTCAGAACAGAAGGGGCTCCGGTGCGGGGCCCCTTTCCCTTTCTGAACACTTCCTCAGCCGGGGTTCAGGGAACTTCCCCTCCCTCCGGTTCTCGACTTCTCGACTCCTCGACTCCTCGACTTCTCGACTCCTCGACTTCTCGAGACTCCTCGACTTCTCGACTTCTCGACTCGTCCGTGACCCCTCCGTGTTCTCCGTATCTCCGTGGTGAGGACGTCTAGAACAGCCAGCCGTTCCCGACCGAGAAGTTCCAGCCTTCCTCACCCTTGGCCAGGTTGAACGTGAAGATGGTCGAGCGGAGCAGCCGGATGGCGATGCCGCCGCCGCCGCCCCATTTGACGTCCTTCGTCGTGAGCTTGAACGGCTCGCCCTCGAAGACCCGCCCGGCGTCCACGAAGCCGATCGCGGTGATCGCACCGAGCGTCTCCAGGTTCAGGATGTCGTGCCGGACCTCGAGATTGCCCAGGAGCACGTGCTTCCCCGCGAACCGGCCGTCGTCGAACGCCCGGTCGGTCTGGGTCCCGCCGAAGATCTCGATGGTATTCTCCCACATGGGCAGTTCGAAGCGCGCCTCGAGCGGCGGATCCCCGCCCAGGCCGGCGCCCAGCAGCCGCAGGGCCACCACGGTGCCTTCCCGGAGCGGCAGGTAGCCCCGCAGGTTGGCGTAGAGCCGGGTGTAGCCGTCGCCGCCGGACCCCGCCAGCGCACCGGTCTCCAGGAAGAGCCCGCGGTGGGTGTTGTACTCGTTGTCCCGGGTATCCAGCATCAGGCTGAGCCGGCCGGTGACGTCGGTGTCGGTCAGGTTGGGCGGGTTGTCCTGCCGGAAGACCGAGGGGCCGGGCAGTTCCTTGAACTCGGTCCGCTGCACGCCGGTCGCGAGGGACACCCGGAACGGGCCCTTGATCCGCCGGGAGACCTCGACCTGGGCCGCGGTCTGTTCCCGCTTGACCCGATAGAGGAAAGGCTGGGCATCGGTGATCAGGTTGTCGTCGAACCTGGTGTTGTTGCCCACGCCGAAGTACCCGAACCGGGATTCCCGGGTCGCGCGGGCCTGGGCCAGCAGCCGCCAGCCGTCCCGGATGCCAGGCAGATGGTACTTGGCCATGGCGAAGTAGCTGCCCTTGAGGCTGAGCCCGACATCCAGGCTCAGGTTGCCGGCGTAGGGCAGGGGAGAGAAATAGTCCCGCGCCCGCCGGGTCCAGAGGAACCGGGCCGCGAAGACCGGAAAGTCGTTTGCGCTGGCCGTGATGTACGGATAGCGGCTGTCGACCCACCGTTGCTGGGCGAGGAGCGGTGCGGCCCCGAACGCCAGCAATGCGGCAACCATCAGCCCCGCACGCTCGACGCGGCGCCCGGCACTCTGCACCCTGCACCCTGCACTCTGCACTCTGCACCCTGCACCCTGCACTCTGCACTCTGCACCCTGCACCCTGCACTCTGCACCCTGCACTCTGCCCTCGGTTCTCATCCGTTCCCCTCATACAGGTGCGCGGCGTCCTTGAAGGCGGGCCGGCTCCCGTCGTGGACGGCGAATCGTGCGGGGTACAGGGACGCGGCGCCGTACTCGCCGGCCTTGTTCACCGCGTAGAAGGTCAGTCCGAAACCGGGACGGCCCGCCTTGTTGAGCAGCGACGGCGGGGTCAGGGCGACGACTCGACGGAGGGTCTCGACGCAGGCGTCGGTGGGCTTCATGCCCCGCCGCATGTGTTCCACGGTCAGAAAGCCGCCGCAGACCATGATGTTCGATTCACCCCGCCCGGTGGAGCCCGCCGCGCCGATGTCGTTGTCGGTGTACTGGCCGGCGCCGATGATGGGCGAGTCTCCCACCCGGCCGGGAATCTTCCAGGCAAGGCCGGCGGTCGTGGTCACCGAGGAAATATCCCCCGCCGGGTTCACCACGTTCAGGTTGATCGTCCCGGTCTGCCGGTGGGCCAGCCGTTCGTCGTTGGGGACGTTGACCCAGTCGTCGTCGTTGCCCCGGTTGGCCCGCCAGTGCAGCCAGATCTCGCGGGACTTCTCGGTCATCAGGTCTTCTTCCTTGAAGCCGTAACTCAGCGCGAACCGCTTCGCCCCTTCACCCACCAGCATGATGTGGGTGGTGTATTTCAGAACCAGCTTGGCCACCTCGCTCGCCGTCTTGATGCCCTCCAACGCGCCCACCGCGCCGGCCCGCCGGGTGGGGCCGTGCATGCAGGAGGCGTCCAGCTGCACGACGCCGTCCTCGTTGGGGAGGCCGCCGTAGCCCACCGAGGTGTCCTCGGGGTCCAGTTCCTGGATCTTCACTCCCTCCACCGCCGCATCCAGCGTGTCGGCGCCCTGGAGCATGAGTTCGACCGCCTTCGACACCGGGGCCAGGCTGTTGGCCGACGAAATCGCCACCGGCCGGGCCGGGGGACGCAGAATGACGGCGGGCGCGCCGCGCAGCGGAAGACGGCCACCCAGCCCGGCGCCCGCCACGACCGCTCCGGCGGCGCCGATGAACCCACGGCGACTCAATTGATCCGACACATGGCCTCCTCTGGGACTCCTCGACTTCTCGACCTCTCGACCTCTCGACTCCCCATTCCGCCCACCAATCAACCGCGCCCGGCGTCGGGAGGCAAGATGGACCGACGGACGGACCGACGGACCGACGGACCGACGGACCGACGGACGGAAGCGTTGTCTTCCAGCGCTCTTCCGTGTTCCCCGCGGCTCTGCCGACGGGGAGGATGGGGCCCGGACCCCCGTACGCCCTTGAATGCTTGTCACGGCGGCAGGCTCAGGCCTACTTTCCAGCCCACCGACACCAGGGTCTGACCCTTGATGCCACGCCTGCCCAGGCTGGTGGATACCGCCGAGCCGTTCAGCTATCTCCGGGTCATCGTCGGGGCCCTGCTCCTGGCGGGGACCGTCGTGGCGGTGGCGCTCGCGGCGAGTGGCGTGGCTCCCAGGGCCATTCTGCTGGTCGGGAGTTTCTGGGCGATCTACGGCGTCTTCACCGCCGTGGTGGACGGGGTCCTCGAGCCGGCCATCGACGGCCTGGGCCGGCTGCTGAGCGACGTCGGACTGACCCGGCACGAAGGGTTCTCGGACCTGGAATCCCTGGTGGCCCGGGGGGAAATCGGACTCGCGGCGGATCTGTACGGCCAGCGCGCCCGGGACCACCGCTCGGTCGAGGCGCTGGCCCGGCGGGCCGCCCTGCTGGCCGGGCCGCTGGACCGGCCCGAGGAAGCCGCCCGGGAACTCGATGCCGCGCGGGACGGCTGGGCCCTCGCCACCCGCGACGACATCCGGGTCGGATTGCTGCTGGCCAACCTGTTCGAGAAACGGCTCCACGACCCCGGCCGCGCCATGGTCGAACTGCGCCGGCTGATCGACCGCCACCCGGACTCACGCCACGTCCGGCAGATGCGGCGGGTGCTGACGGATCTGAAGGTGGCGAAGTTCGGAGAGATATGACGGGAGACGGTCCGACGGTCCGAGGGTCCGACGCGCAGGGAGGGCCGGCCGGCCGGTCCCGCAGGCAGGCGGGCGACGGCGGGCGTCCGGCCGCCCTTCCGCCCTCCCGCCCTCCCGCCTGACGATGCGCCGCCCCCGCCTCGACCCCGAGATCTTCCATCTTCCCGTCGAGAAGATGCGTTCGGGATACTACTCGGACAAGTACTTCGTCCGCGCCCTGGAAGTCCTGGTCGCCGATCATTACCGCCCCCGGGTCACCATGCAGGTGTTCGCCAAGACCCACGCGTTCCTGGGCGGGGTGGATGAGACCATCGCCGTGCTCAAGCTGTGCGCCCATAACTGGGAAGACCTGGTGGTCCACGCGCTCCATGACGGGGACGAGGTCGATCCCTGGGAGACCGTGCTCACCATCGAAGGGCCGTACGACTCCTTCGCCCATCTCGAGACCATCTACCTGGGCGTGCTGGCCCGGCGGACCCGGGTGGGCACCAACACCCGGCGGGTGGTCGCGGCCGCCGCGCCCAAGCAGGTGATGTTCTTCCCCGCCCGGCACGATCACTGGCTGGTCCAGACCGGAGACGGGTACGCGGCGCATATCGCCGGCGCCATCGGCGTCTCGACCGACGCGCAGGCCTCCTGGTGGGGCAGTGAAGGCGTGGGGACGGTGCCCCATGCGCT
This sequence comes from Gemmatimonadales bacterium, assembly GCA_050183505.1. Taxonomy (GTDB): domain Bacteria; phylum Gemmatimonadota; class Gemmatimonadetes; order Gemmatimonadales; family GWC2-71-9; genus JBFXBG01. Next base: position 27,129 of record JBFXBG010000015.1, read on the forward strand.
CATCGCGGCCTACGGCGGGGATACCGTCCTGGCCTCCCGCAAGTTCGCCGAATACATGGATCCCGAAGTGAAGCTGATTACCCTGGTCGACTTCGAGAACGACTGCGTCCGCACCTCGCTGGAATGCGCCCGGGCCCTGGGCGACCGGCTCTACGGCGTCCGGATCGATACCAGCGAAATGCTGGTGGACCGCTCGGTCGTGCCCCGGATGGGCCGGTTCAAGCCCACCGGCGTCTGCCCCCAGCTGGTCGAGAACGTCCGCCGGGCGCTGGACCGGGAAGGCTTCCAGCAGGTGAACATCGTCGTCTCCGGCGGGTTCAACGTCGAGAAGATCACCGAGTTCGAACGGCTCGGCGTACCGGTGGACGCCTACGGCGTCGGCTCGTCCCTCTTCCAGGGCCGCTTTGACTTCACCGCCGATGTCGTGTTGCTTGAGGGAAAACCATGCGCCAAGACCGGCCGGGAGTACCGGCCCAATCCGAGGCTGGAGCGAGTGGAGTGAGGTGATGTGGAGTCGAGGAGTCGAGAAGTCGAGAAGCCTCTGAGAATTCGGGACCTCTCGACCTCTCGACCTCTCGACCTCTGGACCTCTGGACCTCTCGACCTCTCGACCCCTCGACCCCTCGACCCCTCGACCTCTCGACCACTCGCCCCACAACTCATCCATGCCCAATCTGATCTTCTGGGACGTCGACACCCAGGCCGATTTCATGAAAGCCGACGGCAAGCTCCATGTGCCGGGGAGCGAGGAGATCATCCCGACGCTCAAGCGGCTGACGGACTACGCCCACGCCAGGGGTATCCGGATCATCGCCAGCGCGGATGATCACGTGCCCGGCCACCGGGAGCTGTCGGACACGCCGGATTTCGTGGAGACCTTCCCGCCCCATTGCATGCGGGGCACGCCCGGGCAGAAGAAGATCCCCGAGACCGGGCTCCGGAACCCGATGGTGATCGAACCCGAACACAGGGACCCGGCCGCGGTTGCCGCCGCGGCCCTGGCACACCAGGGGGACATTCTCTTCCACAAGCACTGGTTCGACGTCTCCACCAACCCCAACGTGCTGCCGGTCGTCCGGGCGCTGGATCCCGCCGCCATCGTGATCTACGGCGTCGCGCTCGATGTGTGCGACAAGTACGCGGTCGAAGGCCTGGTACAGCACCGGCCCCACACCCGGCTCTATTTCGTGACCGATGCCGCCCGCGCCATCAAACCGGAAGTCGGTGAACACCTGCTCAAGGCCTGGGCCGAGGAAGGGGTCCGGATGGTGAAGGCCGAAGAGATTCTCGAAGCCGGCGCGGTGGAAGAGTATCTCGATTAGACAACAGTGGACAGCGAACAGCAGACAGTGGCCGGGAGTCGATTCGCCGCCGTTTGCGGCGCGGCCACGGTCCACCGTTCACTTCCTCAGCCCTCGTCACTGAAACCGTCCTTGTCGCGGATTTCCGGCCACTGGTTCCTGCCTGGCCCCGTAGAAGTTCACCCCGCTGTCGCGGCCGCCATGGGGCGGCCGCCGATGACGCACCGGGGCGAAGCGATGCATGCCCTCTGGACCGGCATGCAGGAGCCCCTCAGGCAGGTCTTCCGGACCAGCCGCCCGGTGCTGATCGGGGCCGGCTCGGGCACCTCGTTCATGGAGGCGGCCATCCGGTCCGGGGTGCGGGAGCGGGTCCTCTGTGTCGTGGGTGGAGAGTACGGCCGCCGGTTCGCCGAGATCGCCGTCGCCTGCGACAAGGAAGTGATTCAGGTGATGGTGCCCCACGGCCGGGCGCTGGAAGCGGACCACCTGGAGCAGTTTCTCGACGGGCCCGAGGTCGACGCCGTGGCGCTGGTGCACGCCGAGACCTCCACCGGGGCGCTGGCGCCCCTGGCCGATCTGGCCGCCGTCGTCCGGGCCCACAAGGACGTGCTTCTCCTGGTGGATGCGGTGAGCGCCGTGGGCGGTCTGCCGGTCGAGACCGACCTCTGGGGTCTCGATTTCGTGTTCAGCGCCGGCCAGAAGGCCCTGGCCGTTCCGCCCGGCCTGGCACTCGGCGTCGCGAGCCCGCGGCTCATCGAGCGGGCCCGGGGGATGGAGGCGCGGGGCCGGTACCTCGATCTGGCCCGGCTGGCCGAAGCGGCGGAGCGGCAGGAGCCGCCCACCACGCCGGCCCTGCCCCAGATGTACGCGCTGGATGCCCAGCTGCGGCGGATCCGGGAGGCCGGCGGCATCGAAACCCGCTGGAAGCGGCACCATGAGATGCTCACCACGGTCGAGGAGTGGTCGTTGCTGCATCCGGAAGTGGAACTCCTCGCCCAGGCCGGCCGCCGGGCCTGGACCGTGTCCTGCCTCCGGCTGCCGCCCGCTCACCCGGCGGACCGCGTGATCCAGGGCCTCGCGGCCCGGGGCTTCACGGTGGGGCAGGGCATGGGTGCCATGCAGGAGTCGGTAATCCGGATCGGCCACATGGGAGAAGTGACACCCGACCAGGTGCAAGGCCTGCTTCAGGCATTGGCGGAGGAACTGGCCGGGGAACGGCCGTAGGGCGGCCCACCGGTGGCCGGGCTGCTGCGGGCGGCTTCCTGGTGAAGTGTGATGCCTTTCACGGAAGATTCATCTTCATTCCCTATACTAGCACTCAGAATCGGTCGGAGGCAGCAGTACTCAGCTCTTCGCCAGAGCCGCCGCCGGCAACGGTTCTCCCCGCCTCAAGACCTGCAGTACAGCGATTTTCCACAAGCAAAGTCCTTCCACGAACCGGGCCTCTCCAGGCCTGGTTCGAGCATGTGCACCATCGAGGTGTGACGCTGATCACCACATGGGGAGTCAGAAGAGATCCGAAGAAATACGGAGGCGGGGAACCGGCAGGGCCAGGAGCGCCGGGGCAGCAGGTTCAGGCTGGCTGAAATCATCCAATCACCCAATCACCCAATCATCCAATCATCCAATCCCCCGATCATCCAATCCCCAATCCTCCGCTTGCGCTCACACGAACAATGTGACCTGGTTCACCGCGCGCCCCGTTGCGCCACCCTAGATTGGCTCCTGGGTGAGCGGCGGGCGTGGGGTGAGACCAGGGGCGTCGGCAACGGCGCATCACCCGAAGCGAAGGCGCCCGCCCTCATCCAACCTTCTTTTCCATATAGATGTGGCAGCAGTAGGCGGTGAACAGTGAACGGTGAACGGGCCGTGGGCACTCAGGTGCCGAATCCAGTCCCGTTCACCGTTCACCGTTCACCGTTCACCGCTTGATTTCATCTCCCGATCTTGAATCGCGTCACCGCGCCCGTCAGCCGTTCGGACGCGTCCGACAGCTGGGTCGCCGAGTGGGCGATCTCCACCGTCGACGCGCTCAGCTCCTGTGCCGAGGCGGCGATCTCTTCGGCGGCGGCGGCGAATTCCTCGGTCCCCTCGGAGACGCTGCTCATCCGACCCACGATCCCGTCCACCAGCTCCCGGACCTCGCCGGCGGAGCCCGAGATCTGGCGGGTCCAGCGGTCGTTGGCCTCGGCCTCGTCCGCCACCTGGCGCAGGCCCTCCACCGCGGTATTGGCGGCGTCACGCGCGCCGATACCGCCCTGGCCCAGGCGCAGCAGCCGGTCCCGCGCCGTGCGCACGCTGGTCTGGACCGTCACGACCGTCTGACTGGTGGTGGTGGCGGCCTGCGCCGCCTGACCGGCGAGTTTCCGGACTTCCTCCGCCACGACGGCGAAGCCCCGGCCCTCGGCCCCGGCCCGGGCGGCCTCGATGCCGGCGTTGAGAGCCAGCATGTGGGTTTGCCGGGCGATGGCCTTGGTCTGAGTGACGAATTTTTCGATTTCTTCGGAGGCGGTCGCCAGCGCCTCCGCTTCCCGGGCGCCCAGCTCGATCTCCTCGGTGAGCTGCTCCAGCTGCGTGGCGCTCACGTCCAGCTGCTCCCGGTGGGAGCGGGCGGTCCGGGCAAGGGAGGCGTTCCGGTCCGCCGCCTCCCGGGCCCCTTCGGCCAGCCCCCTGGCGATCGCCAGGATCCGGGAGGCATCCTCGGCGGTGGCGCGGACCAGGGCAGCCTGCTTGTTGGCCCGGTCGGTCAGATCACCGCAGGTGCCGGCCACCTCCTGGGTCGAGGCGCTCATCTGCTGGGTCGAGGCGCCGATCTGGGTCGACAGGGCGGCCGCCTCGGTCGAAGCCCCCCGGATGGACTCCACCAGCCCGCGCAGTTCGCCCACCATGAAGTTCACCCCGTCCACCAGCTTGGCGATCTCGTCGCTGGCCTTGGGCGTCTCCACCGCCGTCACGGTGAGATCACCCATCGCCACCCGGGAGACCGCATCGTCCAGCGACCCGAGCGGCTCCACCACCCGCTTGCGCAGACGCTGGATGATGAAGGCGAGGACCACGCCCAGGACCAGAGCGAGCACGATCAGGTCCTTCCAGACCTTCCCCAGCAGCTCCAACGGCCCCATGCCGACCGCCCGGGCCAGGATGAAGTGGGTCAGGACGAGGAAGATGACCGTCGCCGCGATGCTGAGTCCCCACATCGCGCCGGCAAGGGAGTATCGCCGCGGAGCTGTCATGGTCGTCGGGGAACCTTAAGTGGTGGGGTTACGCAAAGTTAGGAGGCAGAGAGAGGGCGGGCAAGAGACTGCGGGAAGCAGGACCGAGGACGCGGGACCGTGCGGAAGGGGACTCAGTCCTCAGGGCCTGGATCTCAGTCCCGACGTCCCCCGGCCCCGTTCACCGTTTACGGTCTACCGTTTACCTTCTTCGGTCTATGTCAGATTCCTACGTCCCGTCCGCGGTCGAGGCTCGGTGGCAGGCCCGCTGGGCCGAGCGGCACACCAACGAGCCGGACCTCGCGGGCGCCCGGCGGCCATTCTACAACCTCATGATGTTTCCCTACCCCTCGGCCGAGGGACTGCATGTGGGGAACATGTTCGCCTTTACCGGCAGCGACATCTACGGCCGGTTCAAGCGGCTCCAGGGCCATGACGTGTTCGAGCCCATGGGCTACGATGCCTTCGGCATCCACAGCGAGAACTTCGCCCTGAAGCTGGGTATCAATCCCGCGGAACTGATTCCGAAGAACATCGCCAACTTCCGGCGGCAGCTGGTGGGCATGGGCGGGATGTTCGACTGGCGGCACGAGCTGGCCACTACCGATCCGGCCTACTACAAGTGGACCCAGTGGCTCTTCCTCCAGCTCTACAAGGCGGGGAAGGCGTACAAGAAGAAGGCCGCGGTCAACTGGTGCCCCAGCGACAAGACCGTGCTCGCCAACGAGCAGGTCGAGGACGGCCGCTGCGAACGCTGCGGCGCCCTGGTCGAGCAGCGGTTCCTGGAACAGTGGTTCTTCCGCATTTCGGACTACGCCGAACGGCTCCTGGCCAACCTCGACGGCCTGGACTGGTCCGACACCACCCGGACCGCCCAGCGGAACTGGATCGGCCGGTCGGAGGGGGCCCGGATCGTCTTCCGGGAGACCCGGAGCGGCGAGAGTATCGAGGTCTTCACCACCCGTCCCGATACGATCTTCGGGGCCACGTTCCTGGTGCTGGCGCCGGAGCATCCCCTGGTGGCGGCCATTGCCACTCCCGAGGCGCGTTCGGAGGTCGAGGCCTACCGGGAGCGGACCGCGCGGATGGACCTGATCGGCCGGAAGACGGTCAAGGACAAGACCGGAGTATTCACCGGCGCACGGGCCGTAAATCCGGCGACGGGCCAGGAGATCCCGGTCTGGATCGCCGACTATGTGCTGATGGAGTACGGGACCGGGGCGATCATGGCCGTGCCGGGGCACGACGAGCGGGACTTCGAATTCGCGACGAAATACCGGCTGCCCATCCCGCGGGTGGTGGCGGCCGTGGACATGCCGGCGGACGCGCCCCTGGCCGAGGCCTACGTGGACAACGTGGCCGGGAGGCTGGTCAACTCGGGCGAGTTCGACGGCCTGAGCGTCCCCGAGGCCATCCCGGCGATCACCCGCTGGCTGGAACAGCAGGGGAGCGCCCGGGGCACGGTGCAGTTCCGGATTCACGACTGGTGCATCAGCCGGCAGCGCTACTGGGGCCCGCCCATCCCGATCATCTATTGCGAGGGCTGTGGGCCGGTGCCGGTGCCGGAGAAGGACCTGCCGGTCGAGTTGCCGGTCATCCAGGACTACCGGCCGGACGACACCGGAATCTCCCCCCTGGCCCGGCATGAGGAATGGTATTACGCGGACTGTCCCCAGTGCGGGAAGCGGGGGCGCCGGGAGACCGACGTCTCGGATACGTTCCTCGATTCGGCCTGGTACTACCTGCGCTACCCCAGTGCCGGACTGGCCGACCGGCCCTTCGATCCGGCACTGACGAAGAAGTGGCTTCCGGTGGCCACCTACATCGGCGGCAACGAGCATGCGGTGCTCCACCTGCTGTACGCCAGGTTCATCGCCATGGTCCTGCACGAGCTGGGGCACGTCCATTTCGAGGAGCCCTTCACCCGGTTCCGGGCGCATGGGCTCATCGTCAAGGACGGAGCCAAGATGTCCAAGTCCCGGGGAAACGTGGTGATTCCGGACGAGTACATCGCCAAATGGGGTGCCGACAGCTTCCGGATGTATCTGATGTCGCTGGGGCCGTTCCAGGACGGTGGAGACTTCCGGGATTCCGGGATCAGCGGGCCGCGCCGCTTCCTCGACCGGGTCTGGGCGCTGGTGGACGAATGCGTGGCCCAGGACGCGACCGGCGAGATCACCCACGGCGTCCTGGTGAAGTGGCACCGGACCAAGCGGAAGGTGGCGGAGGACATGGAGGAGTTGAAGTACAACACCGCCATCGCCGCCATGATGGAGCTGGTGAACACCCTGCGGGAGTGCAACTGCTGCGAGCGTGGCGTGGTGGAAAGCCTGGTGGTGATGCTGGCGCCGATCGTGCCGCACTTCTCCGAGGAATGCTGGGAGCGGCTGGGCCACGACACCTCGGTCTTCGACGCCGCCTGGCCGGAGTGGGATCCCGGCCTGGTGATCGAGGCATCGGTCGAAATCGTAATCCAGGTGAACGGCAAGACCCGCAGCCGGGTCCACGTGCCCCGGGATGCGGCGGAAGCGGACGTTATCGCCGCCGCCCTGGCGGATGATACCACCCGGCGCTTCGTGGGAGACAGTGAACTGAAGAAGAAAGTCTACGTGCCCAACCGGCTGGTCAATCTGGTACTGCAGTGAACCGTACGCGGTGAACGGGATGAAATGCGGCAACGGCGCTGAGCTCCTGCGCCGGTGACCGTTCACCGCGTCACAGCAGCTTGACCATCCATTCTCCCACCAGGTATCCCACCGCGGCCACGCCCAGGCCGACCAGGAACATGTCCATCCCGCTGCGGACGATGCCGCGCCCGGTGAAGAAGCTCCGGGCGGCGCCGACCCCGAAATGGCTCAGCATGGCGATGCCGAAGGCGGTCCAGATGGCCGCCTGGCCCTCCAGCAGCAGGAACGGGGCGACGGGGATGAACGCGCCGAACGCCGTGGCGATGCCGGTGACCCAGCCCTCCCGGAGCGGGGTGCTGGTGGCTTCGCCGATCTTGAGTTCCTCGCGGACCTTCTCCTCCAGCGCCCGGGCCGGATCCGACATGACCTGGGTGGCGAGCTGCTCCGCCTGCGCTTCGGGAATGCCCTTGGCCTGGTAGAGCAGCGAGAGTTCCTCCCGCTCCACCTCGGGCATGAGCCGGATCTCCTCTTTTTCCATGGCGATCTCGTGCTCGAACACTTCCCGCTCGCTCTTGGCGGCGAGATAGCCGGAGGAGCCCATCGAGAGCGCGTCCGCCACCATCCCCGCCAGGCCGGCGACGATGACCGCGTGGCCGGCCGACCCGAAACCCTCCTGGGCACCGATCATACCCGCCACCAGGCCGAAGTTGGCCGTCAGGCCGTCGTTGAACCCGTAGACCACGTTGCGGAGAAAGCCGCCCGCGCCGGTCTTGTGCCACGGCTCGTGATCGCTGCCGCTCAGGCCTGCCAGCGATTCGGCATGCTGGGCCGATTCCCGGGCCAGAGTGAGTGCCGTCTCCCCGGCCGAGCCCTGCGGAGATTCGCGGTACATGTTCAGATAGCCCTTGACCTCCCGGCCTTCCTCCTCGAGCATCATCCCGAGAATCGACCTGGCGCCGAACCGGCGGGCCATCCACACCATGAGGCGGGCCCGGAGGCTCGGCCGGTGGGACGGCACGGGATGGCCGTGCTCGGCCAGCAGCTTGGCCCAGAGCTGGACGTGACGCTCCTCGACCTGAGCCAGCCGGTCGTAGATCACGGCCCGTTTGGGGTCTCCCTCGGCGGCGGCCATTTCGCCATAGACCCACGCTGCGTCGGCCTCGTCGGCATAATGGTGGAGCCACAGGTGGGGTGCGGAAGAAGGCATGGGGGAAGTATACAAGGACTGAGGACTGAGGACTGAGGACTGAGGGCTGAGGGCTGAGGACTGAGGGCTGAGGGCTGAGGGCTGAGGGCTGAGGACTGAGGGCGTCACGTGTGGCACTCGGTCCTCAGTCTTCTGTCCTTGTTGACACGAGCCGTTTCTCTTGCATACTGCTTCAATCCCCCTTGAGGAGGCGCCTCAAATGCGCACGACGTTCCTGACGAGAGCCGTCCGGTTTCTCGCCGGTGCCGGACTTGGCATCCTTGCCGCCTGTGCCGGAAACGACACCGTTGCCCCCGCACCCAACCAGGCCCGGGAAGCAGTCCCGGCCGCGACCCGCGCCGTACCCGGGCGCTACGTCGTGCTCATGAAACGGGGTCAGGAACAGGCCGTCACCGCGGCCGCGGCCGTGGTCGGCCCCAAAGCGGTGCGGACCTTCACCGACATCGGTGTAGCGACGATGAAGGACCTGACCAGTGCCGAGGTGGCCTCCCTGCAGGCCGCGGGTGGAGTCGAAGCGGTGGTCCCGGATCTTGACGTCGAGTGGATTCCCGGCGCCCCGGAACTCTTCCATCAGGCCGCCCTGCAGGCCCCGCAGGGGCCCAGGGCCCAGGGCACCGACCAGAGCGGCGCGGCGTTCTTCGCGTTCCAGTGGAACATGGGCGTCATCCACGCGCAGACCGCCTGGAACGCCACGCCGGGAGGCGCCGGTGAGCTGGTCTGCATTCTCGACACCGGGATCGATCCCGACCATCTCGATCTGGCCGGCAAGGTGGACCTCAACCGCAGCACGTCGGTCATCTCCGCGCCGCTTTTTCCGGGTGATCTCGAGGTGACCGACTACAACTCCCACGGCAGCTTCGTGGCCGGCCTGGTGAGTTCCAACGGGATCGGCATGGCCTCGGTGGCCCCCGACGCCCAGCTCTGCGCCGTGAAGGTGCTGAAGGTGGATGGCTTCGGCAGTTTCGGAGACATCATCTCCGGGATCGACTTCGCGGTGCACCACGGCGCCGACGTGATCAACATGAGTCTGAGCGGCTACGTCGACCGGACCGCGCCCGGCGCTGAGACCCTGATCAGGGCGCTCCAGGCCGCGGTCGATTTCGCCAACGCCCACAGCGTCCTGGTCGTGGCCTCGGCCGGAAACGCCGGCATCAACCTGGACGAGGACCCGGTCCAGTTTCTCAACATCCCCAATCAGCTCAACAACGTGATGAGCGTCGGGGCCACCGCGCCGTTCAACCAGCAGAACTTCGACATGCTGGCGAGTTATTCCAACTACGGCGGCCGGACCGGGCTCGACATGGTCGCGCCCGGCGGTGACCTGCTGGCCGGCGGCAACACGCTCGACCTGGTCCTCTCGGTCTGCAGCCAGTACCAGATCACGCTGCCGTTCCCCTGCGGTTCCGCCGATTACCTCTTCGGGGCGGGGACCAGCTTCTCTTCGCCTGAGGTTGCCGGCGCCGCCGCGGTGGTGGAGTCCCAGCTGGGCGGTCCCCAGGGTTCCGGGATCATTGCCAACTGCCTCCTGAATACGGCAGATAATGTCGGTCCCCGGCGGATCTTCGGGGCCGGGAGGCTGAACATCGGGAATGCGGCCGGGTGCTAGGACGGAAAAAGGGCGGAAGGGCGGAAGGGTGGAAAGGCGGACGGTAGCTGGACCCCGGCTTCCGTCAGGCCAAATAAGTCGTTTGTGCTGAATGAGTTAAAGTCGCGCACGGGGGTCCGGCGTTTCCGCCTGGCCCCCGTCCGTCTTTCCGTCATTCCGTCTTTCCGACCCCCTGCAACGATCTCCGCCATTCCCGCATCTTTAGTATTGCCATGCCAGACGCTTACGCCTTCGCCCTCGCCAACGTGGATACCGTGCTCGCGCAGGCCCGGACCGGGGACCCCGAGGCCCTCGAGGCACTGTACCGGGCCTTCGAGTCGCCGGTGTACAACCTGGCCCGCCGGATCTGCCGCACCGCCGAAGACGCCGAGGATGTGCTGCAGGAGACCTTCTACGAGGTCTGCCGCAGCATCGGGCAGTATCGGGGCGACGGCAGTATCTGGGGCTGGATCCGGACCATCGCGGCCAGCAAGGCGCTGATGCGGCTCCGGCGCAACAAGTACCGGGACACCGACGAGTTGAACGATGAGTTCGTCCCCTCCCGCCGGGAGGACACGGTGCTCCGGATGGACCTCGAGGCCGCGCTCGAGCGGCTGTCGTCCACCTCACGGTCGGTCGTGTGGCTGCACGACGTCGAAGGCTATACCCACGAAGAAATCGCCGAGATGATGGGCAAGACGGTCAGCTTCTCGAAATCGCAGCTGGCGCGGGCGCATCAGCGTCTCCGCCGCTGGCTGGGAGAGGAGGCCGTCGCATGACGCACCTGTCCATGGAACAGCTGCTTCAGCTGCGCGGCCCGGTGCTGGACGCGGGGTCGGCCGATGCCTCCCGGCACCTGGAATCGTGTCCCGCCTGCCAGGCGGAGTTCGAGCGGCTGCACCAGCGGGTGGCCCGGCTGAAGGCGTTGCCCAGCCTGCGCCCGCCGCGCGATGCCTGGCCGGCCATTCAGGCACGGGTCCGGGCGGACCGCCATCGCCGCCGGGTGCGGTGGACCGGCGTGGGCGGGCTCGCGCTGGCCGCCTCGGTGGCGCTCCTGCTCCTGGTAAACGGCGTGGTGAACTCGACCGGAACACCCTCGCCGGCGCTGCAGGAGATCGACGCGGCCCGGGCGGAGTCGCAGCGGCTCGAAGGCACCATCCGGGCGCTCAATCCGGAGGCCCGGGTTCTCGACGGGCGGACCGCGCGGGTCGCCGCCGACCTGGAAGACCGGATCGCCGCGCTCGATCACCAGCTCGAAACCGCGCAGCTCATGAACCGGGCCCAGCGCAACGATCAGTTGCTGCGGCTCTGGCGGGAACGGGTCGGGTTGCTGGATGCCCTGGTGGACGTCCATGTGACCCGGGCCAGCAACGTCGGAATGTGAGGCCCTGAGGAAACGGGCATGCTGAATCTTCGCCTACCAATCGTCCTGACCGCCCTCTTCGCCGCCGCGGCGGTGCCGCCGGCGGCACCGGTGGCCGCGCAGACCCCGACCCCCCAGCGTCAACGGGTGTACGTGAGTCCCCAGGGGGAGGATCGCGTCCTGGAGATCATCAGCACCCGGCGTGGCCGCCTGGGCATAACCGTCAGCCTGCAGCCGGAAGCGACCGACTCCCTGGGCGCACTGGTGCAGGCGGTGACCCCCGGCGGGCCGGCCGCTCGGGCCGGCCTGCAATCGGGGGATGTCGTGGCCGCACTCGACGGCCAGTCCATCCCGCAGCTCACCGCCAGCAATCACAAGTCCTCGCCCGGCGTGACCCTGGTGGAACTGGTCGCGCGGCACGGCGCAGGGGACACCGTCCGCGTCACCTACCAGCGGGGCCAGAGCCGCCACACCGTCAGGGTGGTGCTGGAGGAAATGGCCGAACTGGCAATGAGCCCGTTCCCGGACTTCATGGACGTCACGCCGGACGAAGGCGCATTCGAGCCGGTGCGCGTTCCGCCGGGCTTCCGGATGGCGCCGCTTCCCACCTCCCGGATCTCGGGAACCTTTTTCTTCGGCGCCGGCCTGGGCGATCTGGAACTCGCGCCCATGAACCCGGGGCTGGGCCAGTACTTCGGCACCGCAGATGGCGTGCTCGTCGTCAATGCTCCGGAAGCTACCCCGCTGAACCTCAAGCCGGGCGACGTCATCCTCGCGGTCGACGGACGCCGGATCCCCGACCCCGCGACGTTCTTCCGGGTGATCCGCAGCTATACCAGCGGTGAGAGCTTCCGCATCGACCTTATGCGGATGAAACGGAAGATGACGGTGCAGGGGAAGGTGGGGGGGTGAAGGTGATTGGATGATTGGATGATTGGTCGTTGACGATTGGAGGCGAGAGGGGGTCCCGCGTGGCACGCGGGGCCCCTTTGGCATACGCCAGGAGACGGGCCGACTGGAGCAGACCCGGCCTCTGCCCGGTGGGCGGAGGCCGTTACATTCCGGACCGTGCTGCCGCACTCGATCGTGGCAGGCGCCGAATCATCCAATCACCAATCATCCAATCATCCAATCACCAATTCTCTCACCCGTCATCCACTTGCGTAGCATCTCGCTCCTGGCCGTCCTGGTCGTCCTGGCCGTCTCACCGCTTCCCGCGCAGTCCGCCGCTCCGCTTTCTCTCCCGGCCATCCGGCCGGTCAACCCGGTGGCCGAGTCCAGAAGCGGGCTTTATTTCCAGCCCTGGGTGCCGGCTGGCGACGGCTGGAGGGTGGGGGTCGCGCTGGACTACGGCAGCGCGATCGAATACAACCTGAGCCCGTCGGGCCGCTACCTGCTCGACGCCGAGGTGATGCGGCTCAACGTCCGGGTGGGGCGGGACCTCGGTCCCCGGTACTTCGCGCAGGCCGAGGCGTTTTTGGGTGTCGCGGGCGGTGGATTCCTGGACGGGTTCTTCGACTGGTACCACGACCTGCTCGGCCTGGATGTGCCGGAGCGGGGCCTGCGGCCGCACGGTGCGTTCGGCTACGAGATTGCTTTGCCGGATGGCCGGACGCTGCGCTATACGCCCGGCATGTACCTGGGCGACCTGCGGCTCTCCGCCGGCCGGCGCCACGCCGAGGGCCTGCAGTCGGTGGTCTCGATCACGCTGCCCACCGCGACCCATCTCGACGGGTACGGCCGCGGCACCGTATCGGCCAGCCTGCTCAACACCCTCCAGGCCCCGCTCACGCCGCGGCTCAGCTTCGAAGGCAGCCTGGGCCTGGGCGCGACGCCGACCCACGGCGACCTCGCCGACTACCAGAACCAGCTGTTCGGTCTCCTCGCCGGGGGCTTCCGCTACCGGCTCGTCGGGATTCTCTCGCTCTACCTCTCCGGCTACTACCACACACCGTACTACAACGGCACCGGGTATCCCGGACTGGACCGGCGGGAGCTTTCGCTGAACTACGGGCTGATCTTCCGTACCCGCGCGGGGCACGATTTCAAGGCGGGCATGACCGAAGATCTCTCACCCTCCGGCCCGGCGGTCGACGCCGTCTTTCAGCTGGGATACCGCTGGTAAGGCGGATGGACAAGCCTCACCACGGAGCCACGGAGACCCACGGAGTCATCACGGAGAAAAGCCGTGGTTGATCGGGGTTTGAGTCCAGCTTCGGTGCCGCGGCGGGCAGTAATGAGATCCCCTCCGTGCTCCCTCCGGGTTTTCCGTGACTCCGTGGTGGACCCTGCTTCGGCGGGGTACGCGGGCGGACGAGCCTCACCACGGAGCCACGGAGGCCCACGGAGCATCACGGAGAAAAGCTGTTGTCGATCGGGGGTTCGAGTCGAGCTTCGGTGCCGCGGCGGGCAGTAATGCGGTCCCCTCCGTGCTCCCTCCGGGTTTTCCGTGACTCCGTGGTGGACCTGCTTCGGCGCGGGACCCTGGTAGGGCGGACGGACCCGGCCTACTGCTCACCGTCGAACAGGAACTTCTCCATGTTCTGGGTCAGAAACGCCTTGGCCTGGGCGTCCCGGACGTCGAGGGCATAGTGGTTGATCAGCTGCTTCTGCAGATTGAGCCACTCCTGCCAGCAGGGATTACAGATGGAATCGTACAGCCGCTGGCCCAGCGCGTTGGGGAAGGGCTTGAAGCCCATCCGGTCCTGCTCCAGGCCGCAGCGGGCACAAGTGATAGAGGATGACATGGAAGGAAAGCTAATCACCCGATCGGACGATTGAGTGGAGGGGCCAGCGACGGATAGGATGGAAAGGAGGGGTCCGGGGTGATCCGCGAAAACCGTAGCCAGACTGCCGCACCCCGAACCCCCCCCCCCCCCATCATCCAATCCCACAATCCCTCAATCCCTCAATCCCTCAATCAGTTCCCCCGCTTCAGCGCCTTCACCCCGCTCGCCGTCCCGAATCCGGCGCCGATGCCGAAGAGGGCGCTGGCGGTTACCGTGATGAGCGGCAGGATTGCTACCGGCCAGGCGACGAGCCAGGCGATCGCCCCGGCGATCACCGGGGCAAACGGTGAATAGACCGAATCCACGAACCGGAGCCGGCGGCGCACGAAGGTGCGGGCGATGAGAAATCCCCCGATTCCGGCGGCGATGGTGATCACGGTGCTGAGCCAGTCAAAGACGAACATGGTCAATCCGATGAAGGGGACTGTGTTCCATTACGTAACGCTTGGTGGCTTTGTTTCGACCAGGCCTGTTGAGTCATCGTAACCTGTTGCAGAATAATTGTTTACAACGTCCACCACGGAGCCACGGAGGTCCACGGAGTCTTCACGGAGAAAGCTGTTGTGAGCTGGGCTCGAGTCCATAGTCCGTGCCGCCGGCCGGCAGCAATGAGGCCCCTCCGTGATCGCTCCGGGTTCTCCGTGACTCCGTGGTGGACCGCCCCGGCCCGGTACGGGGACGGGCCAGCCTCACCACGGAGCCACGGAGGTCGGCGGAGTCATCACGGAGAAAAGCTGTTCGCGGTGGCTCACCTCACCAGCGCAATGCGGCGCTGCCCCACAGGAACCCCGAGCCGAACGCCGTCATCATGATCAGGTCACCCCGCTTCACCCGGCCGCCGCGTACGCATTCGTCCAGCAGGATGGGAATCGTGGCCGCCGTGGTGTTGCCGTAGCGCTGGATGTTGTTGTAGACCTGGTCGTCCCGCAGCTTGAGGCCCTTCTGCACCGCCTCCGAGATGCGCAGATTGGCCTGGTGGGGCAGCAGCAGCGTGATGTCTTCCGTGCCGAGGCCCAGCCGGTCGAGCAGCGCGCGGACCGACTCCGGCATCCGGGTCACGGCGTGG
>JBFXBG010000016.1:0-41331 GCA_050183505.1 Gemmatimonadales bacterium
ACTTGGCCCGCATGGCGTTCTTGAGCTGGAGCCGGCGGGTCCCCTTGGTGGTCTGGACTTCCTCGTCGTTCGGCAGGTTGATGGCGATGGTCTTGGAGCCCGCGTTGGACTCTCCCGCATAGTAGATCGCGTCGTACGCGTTCAGGTCGGAATCGGTGCCGGGGGTCTCCTGCTTGTAGGCGTCCGGCACGGGCAGCCCGCGCTGGAGTTCGGGGAGGATGCTGATGTAGCGCGACAGTCTTGCGCTCCATTCCCGGTCCTTGACCAGGACGAATGCTTCGTGGGCGGCCTTGTAGTTGAAGAGCTCGTCCTCGTAGGTCTCGATCGGTCCGATCACCACATCCACCGTGTTGTTCTTCATGTCCATCCAGGCGAGATCGCTGGGCTGGTACTGATCCGTCAGCAGGGCATCGGCCCGGAGCTCGAGGTAACGCCTGAGGCCCGGATCCTCGGCCAGCGCCGCCGCCCGGCGGAGAAGCCCGGCGGCCCGCTTGACCTGGTCGGCGAACGCGAGGTAGTACGGCACGGCCTGAAGCCTGCCCTGCGCGTCCCGGCGGACCAGCGTATAGAGGCTCTTGAGCGCCGGGTTCCCGGCCGCCGCCGCCTCGAACTCCGGCCGGGTCATGTTGCGGGGATAGAAATTGGCGCCGGCCGGCTTGGGCCCGACGCCCGGAACGAACGGCACGTTGGCGTCGAGCCGGTCCCAGGGGCCGTAGTTGATCCGGGCAAACCGGCGATAGTCGGCGTCGGGGAGCGAGGCCAGGAGGCTGTCTCGATTCCCGTAGGCCTCGACCCAGTAGATGTCGTCCATGAGCTTCGCCGCATCGATCAGGATCGGAATCATCTGTCGTTCCTTCGGCGTCAGGACGGACAGGTCGGTGGTGAGCTTGACCGAGGTGTATTTCGCGAGCCGGGTCTCGATCGAGGGAGTGGACGGATGATCCTGGGCCGGCGCCGGCAGCGCGATCAGGGCCAGAGAGGCGGAGAGGAGCAGGGTGCGCATGGGGGAGCGAGGGAATGGGGATTCGGGCCAGCGGGGACTGTGAGACAAGAGTAAACGGTGAACCGTAAACGGCAAACGGGGCCGGCTTCACCGCTGCGATGCAGGAAGCCGGCCCCGTTCACTGTTCACCGTGTACCGCCGTTTACGGCCTCACGCCTTCGACATTCAGCCGGATCCGGTAGAGGCCGGTCCGGGCGGTCAGGTAGAGGGTCCGCCCGTCGTCGTCTCCCCAGGCGAAGTTGTGCGGGTGTTCGGGTCCGCTGATGGCGCCGAGCCGGCGGCCGTCGGCGGAATAGATCCAGAGGCCGCCGGGCCCGCTGATGTAGACGTTCCCGTTCCGATCGACCTTCACGCCGTCGATGGCGTCTTCTCCGGGGATCGGCGTGAGGTCGGCGAAGACCTTGCCGTTCCGTACCGAGCCGTCGGGCTGGACTTCGTAGCGTATGACGACCTTGTGCTGCTCGTCCCAGTTGCCGACGTAGAGATACTTCTCGTCGGGGGAGAGCGCGATGCCGTTCGGGCCGGCCAGGTCGCCGGTGAGGAGCCGCAGCCGGCCGTCCTTCACCATGAACACGCCGCTCCACGGCAGTTCCTTGCGCGGATCGTCGTAGACCTTGGGCAGGCCGAACGGCGGATCGGTGAAGTACAGCGTACCGTCGCTCCGGTAGACCAGGTCGTTGGGACTGTTCAGGCGCTTCCCCTGATAGCGCTCCGCCAGCGGGGTTACCAGGCCGTTGCGCTCGATCCGGATGACCCGGCGGTTGCCGTGCTGGTCGACGGTGATGCGGCCCTGGGGATCGACCGTGATGCCGTTCGACCCGGGCTGGCCGTACTCGCCGATGTCCAGGCCGGCATAGCCGCTCTTGGCGCGCCAGACGGAAACCGCGCCGTCCGGAGTCCAGCGGTAGATGGTGTTGGCGTTGGGATCGCTGAAGAGCAGGTAGCCGCCCTCCCGGACCCAGACCGGCCCCTCGGTGAAGAGGAACCCGGTGGCCAGGCGCTCGATCTTCGCGTCCGGCGGCACGATGCCGTCCAGCGCGGGGTCGAGCCGGGTGATGCGGGTCTCAACCGGCGTCCCGCTCCCGACCACCCCGGCAGGATAGAAGTCGAGCGTGGCCTCCCGGATCCAGATGTAGTTGCCGGGCGGGCTGGAGATCGGGGCGTTCATGCCGAAGACCGCGATCTGATAGGTGTCTCCCGGGCGGGCCGCTCGGGTGAGCACCACGCGGTTGGGCGAGTTCCATCCCTTCACCAGCTGTCCGCCGGCCTGTCCCAGTACCGGGTTCAACTCGCCATTCACCCGGATCTCGGCGTAGTCATCGACGGTGATCTCGAAGACGACCGTCATGCCGGTCGGGTCCAGCGCCCCGACCCGGGCCGGGATCGTGACCGACAGCAGATACCAGGCGAAACTCAGCCTCCCATTGCCCCGGCGCTGCTCGAGGGTGGTCGGATCGAGGACCTGAAGGCGGCGGCCGTCAAAGCCGGGGGAATCGAGCCTGGGCTCGATGTCGTTGGTCATGTTGGGCGGGCCGGACGGTTTCAGGTCCGCTCCCACCGCGTGATGCGCCACCGGCACGATAGCCACATCGGTGTAGCGCCAGGTCGCGCCGACCAGACCGGTGCCCTCCCGGGTGCGGAGATCCACCACCGCCGCCGGCCGGACCGCCGGCACGTCGCTCGTCACCTGGGCCGCCAGAGGGCCCGCGGTCAGCACCAGCGCAGAGAGTAATCGCAAACGCATGTCTTCCAATCCTCCAGGCCATCGATTCGCCGGCGCGGCTACTCGACTACCTTGACGACGTAATAGAGAAACGGACCCTGGACTTCCTTGAACCAGTGCGGGACGCCGTTCGGGACCACCATGACGTCGCCGCGTTTCAGCGTGCGGGTCTCCCCTCCCTGGATCATCGAGCCGCGAATCTCGTCGGGGGCGACGGTCTTGCCGGACACCACCGTCCCGCCGGTCACGAACGTGGCCGTCCCTTCGAGGACGTAGATGATGTCGGTATCCCGGGCATGCACCTCGGCCATGCCGGCGGCTTCCCGGCGGCTCGCGTGGATCTTGTAGCGGGCCACTTCCAGCAACGGCTGGCCCTTGGCGAAGGCCGCCGAGACCTGCGCGGCCGGCATGTAGGTGACCGCGGCGCCGGCATCGGCCTGCGCGCTGACGGTCGTTGACACGGCCGGGATGGCCAGGACGGCCAGGACGGCCAGGACGGCCCGGTTGCGGGGCGGCGTCGCGGTGGTACGCATGGTGAGACTCCTGATTTCCCTGTGAGATGCCGACCGATGCCGGGCAGAACCCCCGGTACCGGCAATCATCATGAGTGCGCCCGGCGGACCGGGCGTGCGGGGGTGGAACGGTGGGGGGCGGGGAAAGGTTCCAACGGGCGGAAGGACGGGAGGACGGGAAGCGCCGGGTTCGGGGCGTTTCCCGTCTGCTGCGTCTTCCGCGTGCCTGCTGCCGCTTCCTTACTGCAGTACGACCCGCGCGATTCTGCCTTCCGGGCCGGCCAGCCAGATGCCGGCCGGGCCGGCGGCCGCCGCGGTGTTGTAGCCGGTGGTGGTGAGGACCGTCCAGGTGTTGCCGTCGTCGAGCGAGAGGCCGACCCCGGTGGGTGCCGGAGCAATCCAGACCGGCGCCGCCGTGCCCGGGACCAGGGCCACGCCGTATTTCACGCCCGGAGGGACGGTGCGTCCGGCGATGGTCCAGGTAAGACCGCCGTCAACGGTGCGGACCACGTTCTCGGTATCGAGGGTGGGCCTGGCGTAATCGCCGCCGACCGCCAGGCCGTGGCTGGAGTCGCGGAAGCCGAGGCCGAACAGGCCGCTGGTCTGTCCCCCCGGCAGCGGGGTATCGGCCGCGGTCCAGTGCTCGCCGTAATCGGAGGTGCGGAAGACCCGGGCCCGGGCCCCGCCCCCGGTGGCGATCCACCCGCGGCCGCCCGGAAGCAGGGCCAGCGCGGTCCCGCTGGCCGCAAAGGCCGCCTCGCCCGGCAGTGCCGGGGGGATATGGTCGGCCGGCAGGTCGATCCAGTTGCTTCCTCCGTCGGTCGTCCGCAGGATCATGTGGTGGCCGCCGACCGGATCGCCGAATGCCACGCCGCGCTGCCGGTCCCAGAATCCCATGCCGTCCAGGAACACACCTTCTCCCTCGCGGGCCGCCTGGAGAGTCCAGCTGCCGCCGCCGTCGTCGGTGCGGTAGATCCGGGAGAGGCCGCCGTTGAAGTCGGTGCCCACCACCCACGCGGTGCGGGCATCGAGCGCGTGGATGTCCACCAGGAACAGGGTCTCGCCTCCGGCGATGGTATCCACCCGCCAGGTCTTCCCCGCATCGACGGTGTGGGCCACGACGCCACCGCGGCCGCTGGCCCAGATGACGCTGTCGGTGACCACATGCAGACCGCGGAACTCGGCGGTTGTTCCGGTGGATACCGGGTCGACGGTCTGGGCGGCCGGGACCGCGGGTACGGTGAAGACGGCCAGGACGGTCAGGATGGCCACGGCGGCCGGGTTGGATGTCGGTCTGGTCATGGGTCCCGTTGGTTGGTGGGGTTCTACGGCGCCAGAGCCGCGGTCAGAGCCTTCTCGTCCAGATGTTCCATCGCGGCTTCGGCCCGGAGACTGACCTGATCGCGGAAGATCGTCGCGACCGCGCGCACCCGGTTCCGGTGCCGGTAGATCACGGTGGCGTCGTGATCCTCCAGCCGGCCCTCGACGGTGAGGTCGTCCCACCCGGCGGCATGCCCCACGTACGCGATGGCCACGTCGTAATGGGCGCTCCAGAAGAAGGGCGGATCCCGGTAGGGCTCGCCGGCTCCCAGCATGTTGCGGGCGGCAGCCTGTCCCTGCCGTTCGGCCACGACCCAGTGCTCCACCCGGATCGACTCTCCACTCCAGGGATCGGGATACCGGGCGATGTCGCCGGCCGCGAACACTCCGGGAGCGCTGGTTTCCAGATAGCGGTTGACCAGCACGCCGCGGTCCATCGCCAGTCCGGCCTGCTCGGCCAATGCCAACCGGGGCCGGACTCCCGCACCGATCACGACCAGTTCCGCGGGAATCCGATCCCCGTTGGCCAGGGTCACGTCGGACTCGCCCACTTCCTTCGCGGTCTGGCCCAGATGGAACTGCACGCCGTGCGCTTCATGGAGCCGGCGGATGAAGTCCCCCACCGGCGCTCCGAGCACGCGCTCGAGCGGGCGGTCGTCCGGGGCCACCACATGGACCTCGAGTCCGCGGGCCCGGAGCGAAGCGGCCACCTCGAGCCCGATGAAGCTCGCGCCCATGACCACCGCGCGCTTCGCCCCCTCGGTTCCGCGGATGATCCCACGGCTGTCGGCGACCGTGCGGAGGCAATGCACGTGCGGCCGGTCGGCGCCCGGCAACGGGAGCCGGACCGGCTCGGCTCCGGTGGCGAGCAACAGCGTGTCAAACCGGACCCGGGTCCGGTCGGCGAGCGTCAATTCACGGGTCGCCGGGTCGAGTCCCGTGGCCGCCACGCCGAGTCTGAGGTCGATGCGCTGGTCCCGATAGAAGTCCCGTTGCCGGAGCGGAATCCACTCCTCCGGGGCGTTGCCCGCCAGATAATCCTTGGAGAGGTTGGGCCGGTCGGACGGCAGCTCGTCCTCCGCCCCGATCATGAGCACCGGGCCCTCGAAGCCCAGACGTCTCAGCATCTCCGCGGCCGCATTGCCGGCCGCCCCCGCACCGAGAATGACGATCGACGAGGGGTGTTTGCCGGCCGGCTTCCGGGGCGTGGGTTCCGGTTCCGCCGCGCCGGTGACCCGGATCCGGTCTCCGGTTCGCTGCACCGACCAGCGCCGTACCGGATTCAGGGCCGGCGCTCCCATCGCCTCCCCGGTGCGCAGGTCGAAGCAGGCATGGTGCCAGGGACAGCGGATCGTGTCTCCCACCACCAGTCCCTCCGCCAGCGGCCCTCCGTAATGGGTACAGGCCGCACCCAGCGCGAAGACCTCCTGCCCCCGTCGCACCAGGACCACGGCTTCCCCGTCGGCGTGCCCGAGCAAGGGGACCTCGTGCCGGAGGTCGGACAGCGGAATGCCGGCTTTGAGATCGGGGCCCGAGGGTTTCTGTGCTTCGGCCATGGGGAACCTCGACAGGAGTGTGGGTGCTATCCAACGCAACCATGGTGCGGGCCGGCGGGCAAGGCGGGGTGGAGTGGCGCGGGCCGCGGGGGAATCAGGAACCGGCGGCGGCGCTGGGCCGCCGGATGGGGCCTTCGGCCGGGAGAATGAACCAGAAGGTACTGCCGGTGCCGTACACGGACTCCGCGCCGATGGTCCCGCCGTGCATGTCCACGAACTTCTTGCTCAGTGCCAGCCCGAGACCGGTGCCCTGGGCGCGCCGGCTGGCGGACGCATCGACCTGGCTGAACTCCTGAAACAGCTTGTCCATGTCTTCCGGCTTGATACCAACCCCGGTGTCGATGATGGAAACCCAGACCGCATCGCGGGTGACGAGCCGTGGCTGGTCGCTGGCGCGTTCGGCCGGGACCGGGAGCGGGGCCCGGGTCCTGATGGCCGAGAGGGTGATGGTCCCGCCGTCCGGCGTGAACTTGGATGCGTTGGAGAGGAGGTTGAACAGGACCTGCCGGATGCGGGTGGCGTCGGTGACGGCGATAAGCGGTACGGCCATGTCCATCTGGAGATCGCACAGCTGGTTCTTCGCCGTCCGCAGGCTGGTGGTATCGGTGACCGCGCCGGAGATGGCGTCCCGCAGATCCGTCGGGGCCAGCTCGAGCGTCATCCGGCCGGCTTCGATCTTGGACAGGTCGAGGACGCTGTTGATGAGTCCGAGCAGGTGTTTGCCGTTGCGGAGAATGGCTTCGATGAACTCCCTCTGCTGATCGTTGACCGGACCGACGGCCTCGGTGAGGACCAGGTCGGAGAAGCCGATGATGGAATTCAACGGCGTCCGCAGTTCGTGGGACATGTTGGCCAGGAATTCGTTCTTGAGCTGGGTGGCCCGTTGCAGCTCCTTGTTCTTCACCGCCAGCTCCCGCTCGCCCTTCCGGGTTGCTTCCAGTACCTGGGCCCGGTCCAGCCCGATCACGGCCTGTTCGCCGAGGGTGCGGAGCAGCTGCAGGTCGTGCGGGCCGAAGCCGTGTCCGTCCTTCCGGTTGTAGACGCTGACGGTCCCGATCACGACCTCGGCCGAGCGGAGGGGAACGATCGCCACGGTGCGGAGGTCCGCTCCCGGTACCGGCACCGAGTGGCTGCGAGGATCCGCATCCATGTCATCGGAGATCAGCGGTTCTTCGTTGTTCACCACCCATCCGGAGAGCGACTGGTCCACCGGGACCAGGGCGCCGGTGGAGGCCTCGAGCGGCCCGCTGCCCGCCACCACCCGCAGGAACCGGCCTTCCTCCACGACCAGCATGATGGCCCCGGCCTCGGCTTCGATGAGATCCGCGGCGGCCCGGGCAATCTCCTTGAACAGGACGTGGATGTCGCTGCCGGCGAGGAGCGTGGCGGCCAGGCTGGCGAGACGATCCAGCTCGCGGTTGCGGGCCTGGGCCGCCTCGTAGGCGATGCGGTACCGCTCCTTCTGGTATTCCGCGATGGCCTGGCCCCGTCGCATGGCGTACATCGCGAGTCCGGTGGTCGCGAGCGCCAGCGCGAACCCGAGCCAGCTCTGCTGATAGGTGAAGTAGATGCTGAACCACCCGACGATCAGCGCGAACGCGACCAGCGACCGCGCGCCCGCAAGGCGGGGCGGTCGCAAGGCGGCCGGATCGGGAGGACGCGTCACGGGCTGGGTCATGACTCCGGTAATCTGGGTACTCCACGCGGTGCCGCAAAGACCCGGGCTATTCCAGAATGATTTCCCGGAAGACGGTCTGACCGGTCTCGAGCATTCGCCGCAGGTAGGGCCGGCAGAGCCCGCACCCGGTCCCGCACCCGGTTTCCCGGGTCAGATCGTCCAGCGACCAGTTTCGCTCGCGGGCCGCGGGAAGCAACGCGGCGAACGCGGTGTCGTGGCAGATGCAGTGGGTGATGGCAATGGGCACGGGAACGCCGCCGGTCAGGGATTGGCCGGCCGGATGTCCAGTTCGCTGATCAGAGCGCGGTCGGGAAGCCGGAGTGCGGCGAGCACCGTGTCGGCGACATCCTCCGGATGAAGGATCCGGCCGAAGTCCGGCTTCAGGATTCCCTGCTCGTGCAACAGGGCGGTGTTGACCGAGCCGGGGCAGATGGCGATGACCCGGATCCCGTCCTTGCGGGTCTCCAGCATGAGGGATTTGCTGAAACCCAGCACGGCGTGCTTGGAGGCACTGTAGGCGGTGCCGCCGACGAAGCCGTTCCGGCCGGCCAGGCTGGCGATGTTGACGACGGCGCCGTGTTTTCTCCGGCGCATGCCGGGCAGTACCTGCCGGGTCACGAGAAAGATGCCCCGGAGATTGGTGGCCATCGTCCGGTCCCAGTCGTCCGGCGTCAGGTCCTCAAACGGTCTGAGGATGGCGACCCCGGCATTGTTGACCAGGACGTCGATCGGGCCCAGGCTCTCCTCGATGTGGCGGACCATGGCCTCGACCTGTGCCTCGCTGGCGACGTCCGCTGCCCGGCCGGCGGTCTCGATGCCGGCCTTGCCGAGTTCCTGCACCAGCGCGTCCACCCGGGGAGCGGTGCGGGCGCAGACACCGACCCGGTAGCCGGACCGGCCGAGGGTCAGGGCAATCGCGCGGCCGATTCCTTCGGTCGCGCCGGTAACGAGAGCGGTGGAGGACATGACCGAAAAGCTAATGGGGGGCACAGCGACGTGAAACGGTGAACCGTGGCGGCTCACCGTTTACAGCACGGGCCCGCTTACCTTCCTTACCATGTCTCCACCGTTTCCTCCCGGTCTGCGTGGGCCCCGGGCTCGCGGCAGCACGGATGAGCCCCGCGGCTGGCGGGAGCAGCTGCGCGCGCTGCGGCACGTGCCGCGGCTTTTCCGGATGGTCTGGCAGACCCATCGCGGCTACACCCTCGGCATCGTGCTTCTCCGGGCCCTCCGGGCGATCATCCCGATCGCGGTCCTGTGGGTCGGAAAGCTGATCATCGACGCCGTCATCGGCGCGGTCGCGGCGGCGGGCGCCGGCCGGACGGTCGAGTGGCGGCACCTCGCGCTGCTGGTAGGCCTCGAGTTCGGTTTCGCGCTGGTGGGCGAGTCCCTGGCGCGGCTCTCGTCTCTGCTGGAGAGTCTGCTGGGCGATCTTTTTGCCAACCGGACCAGCGTCGAACTCATGAGCCACGCGGCGACGCTGGATCTGGAACAGTTCGAAGACGCCGACACCTACGACCGGCTGGAGCGCGCGCGACGGCAGACGGTGGGCCGGATCGGTCTGTTTACGCAGCTGCTGGGTACGGTGCAGGACCTGATCACGCTGGTATCCCTGGCCGCGGCCCTGGTCCTCTACGTCCCCTGGCTGCTGGCGCTCCTCGCGCTCTCCGTGCTGCCGTCCTTCCTCGGAGAGACCCGCTTCGCCGCCCTGGGCTACTCGCTGCTGTACTCCTGGACGCCGCAGCGGCGGATGCTCGACTACCTGCGGTACGTCGGGGCCAGCGACGTCACGGCAAAGGAAGTGAAGCTGTTCGGCCTCTCTCCCTTCCTGGTGGACCGCTACGCGACCCTGGCCCAGGAGTATTACGAGGCCAACAAGGCCCTGGCGGTGAAGCGAAGCCTGGTCTCGGGGCTGCTTGCCGTCATCGGGACGGTGGGATACTACGGCGCGTACGGCGTGATCATCTACCTGACGGTGACGGGGTATCGCTCCCCCGCCGGCCTGTTCACCATCGGCGTGCTGACCTTCCTGGCCGCGAGCTTCCGGCAGAGCCGGGACCTGATTCAGCGGATGCTGCTGTCGCTTTCGGCCATCTATGAGCAGAGCCTCTACCTGGACGACCTCTTCAGTTTCTTCACCCTCGAACCGCGAATCCGGGTGATCCCCGGGGCCCGCCAGGTCCCGGTGCCGCTTCAGACCGGGTTCGTCTTCGAGAACGCCGGATTCCGGTACCCGGGGAACGATCGCTGGGCGGTTCGCCACCTGAGCTTCGAGCTCCGGCCCGGCGAACGACTCGCCCTGGTGGGAGAAAACGGGGCCGGCAAGACCACCCTGGTCAAGCTGCTCGCCCGGCTGTACGATCCCAGTGAAGGGCGGATACTGCTCGACGGCGTCGATCTCCGGGACTATGACGTGGCCAGTCTGCGCCGGAACATCGGCGTCATCTTCCAGGATTTCGTGCGTTACGATTTTGCGCTGCGCGAGAACATTGCCGTGGGCGACATCGTCGAGCGGGACAATCAGCCGGCGATCCAGACCGCGGCCTCCAGGAGCCTCGCGGATCAGGTCGTGGCCCGGCTCGCCGGCGGCTACGACCAGGTCCTGGGCCGGCGCTTCGAAGGCGGAGTCGACCTCTCCGGCGGAGAATGGCAGAAGGTGGCCCTCGCCCGGGCGTATCTGCGGGAAGCCCAGGTCCTGATTCTCGACGAACCGACCGCCGCTCTCGACGCCCGGGCGGAGTACGAGGTGTTCCTGCGCTTCAGCGAGCTGACACAGGGGAAGATGGCCGTGCTGATCTCGCACCGGTTCTCGACCGTCCGCATGGCCGACCGGATCCTGGTGCTGCAGGGCGGTGAACTGGTGGAGCACGGCACTCACGAGGACCTGGTCCATACCGGCGGGCTGTACGCCGAGCTGTTCCAGCTCCAGGCCAGGGGATACCGGTAGAGCGGGATCGGGCCGGGACGGGTCACGGGCGGGTCACGCATGGCCGGCAGGTTCGCTCCATCGTCACAGGAGCAGACCATGCGCATCCTCCGGGCACTCGTCTTCCTCGCTCTGCTGGGCGGGCTGAGCAGTTCCAGGCTGGCGGGACAGGTCCTTTCCCAGGCCAGGCTGGGCGCTTCCACGCCGGCGATGAGCAACGACCGGGCGCCCTCCGCACCTCGGCAACCGGGGCAGGCGAGGTCGACCAGCATGGCGTTTGGCGGGACCGTCGGCGGCGTGACGGGGTTCATGGCCGGTGCCCTGGTGGCCTCCGGTCTTTCCCGCAACTGCGGCGGTGAGTTCTGCGGACTGGAAGCCGCCTTCCTGGGCGGGCTGATCGGGGAAACCCTGGCCATCCCGCTCGGGGTCCATCTCGCCAATCGCAGCCGGGGGAACTTCGGTACCGCGCTGGCCGGCTCGGTGGTCTCGGGGGCCGCGGCTCTGCTTCTGCTCGATGCGACCGGCGAGGGGGCATTGGTCCTGGCCGTGCCCCTGGCCCAGATCGTGACGTCGGTTCTCGTCGAGGGGCGGACGATGGCCCGCTGATTCCCCGGACTCCACCCTGGCCTACGACGGACCGGTCTCGGCCCGCCTGAGATAGAACGCGCACCGGTAGGCGAGCTTCCGGATGGTGATGGACTCTTCCGCCGAGAGCCACCCCTGGGCCTCTCCCAGGGTGATCAGCCGGTGGAGGGACTCGAACCGGCCGGCGTTCTCGGTGCGGCTGAGGCGCCGGCGCAGGCGGAGCAGGAGTTCCCGGGAGGTCCCGGCCGGCAGGCGGGCCACGGCATCATCGAGAGCCCGTTGCAGGGCCTCGAGATAGCAGGGGAGCAGGGCCTCGGCCACGAAGCGCATGCCCCACGGTAGGCATCCGGGGCATCGGACGGGTAACCGTTTTGCCACACGCGCGGTGCAGGGAAACGCGAAGGGGCAACCGCCGCGAATGTGAGTTGTCCCTGCGGCCCTCCCGGCCGTCCCGGCCGTCCTGATTTGACTTCCCCCGTCCGGGCCTCCAGAATCCATACCCCCATAGCCCGCAAGGAGGGAGCCATGAAAGTCTATGGCTCGGAGCATATCAGGAACGTGGCGTTCGTGGGTCACGGCGGGTCCGGCAAGACCTCCCTCATCGACGCGCTCGCGTTCACGGCCGGCAGCAGCCGGCGGCATGGTTCGATCAAGGACGGCACGACTCTCACCGACTACACTCCCGACGAGATCGATCGGAAACACTCGATCAGCCTCGGCCTCGCCTATGCGGAGTGGATGGATACCAAGATCAATCTGATCGACACGCCCGGGTTTCTGGATTTCTTCGGGGAAACGGTGACCGGGCTCCACACGGCCGACGGTGCGGTGGTGGTTCTGAGCGGGGTGGCGGGGGTCGAAGTGGGGACGGAGAAGGTCTGGGAAGTGTGTGACCAGCTCCACCTTCCGCGGATGCTGTTCGTCTCCCAGATGGACAAGGAGCACGCCGATTTCGACCGGGTCTTCCAGGATGTGAAGGAACACCTGAGTCCGAAGGTCGTGCCGGTGGAGATTCCCATCGGCGACGGACCGGACTTCCACGGCATCATCAACCTGTTTTCCGGGCACTGCCACTTCTACAAGAAGGGCACCAAGACCGGCGAATACGAGCACGTCCCGATTCCCGACGAATACAAGGCCAAGTTCGACGAGTACTCGGTTCAGCTTACCGAGGCGGTCGCGTCCTCGGACGACGATCTGCTGGAGCGGTATCTGGGCGGAGAGGAGATCGCCCGGGAAGAAGTCATCACGGCCATGAAACGGGCGATGCTCTCGGGGGAAATCGTCCCGCTCTTCTGCGGCAGCGCGGAGCTGACCTATGGGGGCCGGGCCCTGCTCAAGAAGATGGTCGAGCTGTTCCCTTCTCCGGCGGAGCTCAGGCCGCCGGTCGACGCGCCGCTGGTGGGCCGGGTGTTCAAGACCGTCTCCGAGCCGCACGTGGGTGACGTCACCTTCTTCCGGATCTATACCGGGGCTCTCAAGAACGGCGATGAGGTCCTGAACGCGGAACACAATGTGGTCGAGAAGCTGAACCACCTGTCCATCCAGCAGGGCAAGGAGCGCACCGAGGTGCCGGAGCTCAGCGCCGGAGACATCGGTTCGGTGGCCAAGCTCAAGGACACGCACACCAACGACACGTTCTGCCACAAGGACCATCCGGTCCAGATGGATTCCATTCCGTTCCCCGAGCCCATCGCCACCTCCGCGGTGGTGGTGAAGCAGCGGGGCGAGGAAGACAAGCTGGCGGCCGGTCTGCACAAGCTCCACGAGGAAGATCCCACGTTCCATTTCGAGTACAACTCGGAACTGGGGCAGACGCTCATCCGCGGCATGGGGGAGAAGCACTTCGAGATCATCCTCGGCCGGCTGGAGCGGAAGTTCGGGGTGCACGCCGAGCTGGTCCGCCCCCGGGTGGCCTATCGGGAGACGATCAAGGCCCGGGCCGAGGGTCAGGGGAAGCACAAGAAGCAGACCGGCGGCCGGGGGCAGTATGGCGACTGCTGGGTCCGTCTGTCGCCGCGGCCGAGAGGATCCGGGTACGAGTTCGTCGACAAGATCGTCGGCGGGGTCATCCCCAACAAGTACATTCCGGCGGTGGACAAGGGAATCCAGGAGTCCGCGGTCCGGGGTGTGGTGGCGGGCTACCCGATGGTCGATTTCCAGGCGGAGTGTTACGACGGGTCCTATCACGACGTCGACTCGAACGAAATGTCGTTCAAGATGGCCGGCATCCAGGCCTTCCGGGCGGTGGCCCCGAAAGCCAGGCCGATCCTGCTGGAGCCGCTCATGGATGTGGAGGTCTGGGCGCCCGAGGACGTGCTGGGTGACGTCATGGGAGACCTGAGCTCACGCCGGGGGCAGATCCTCGGTACCGAACAGGACGGCCGGCTCACCAAGGTCAAGGCCGTCGTCCCCGAGGCCGAGCTCTACCGCTACAGCACGACCCTGCACTCGATCACCCACGGGCGGGGGACCTATCGCCAGAAGTTCCACGGCTACGTGGAGGCTCCGCCCGACGTGGCCGCCAAGGTCGCCGAGGAGAACAGCAAGGAACGGGAGAAGGAGCTGGTGGGATGAGGCACGGGCGGACGGGCCGACGGTCAGACGGCGGGTGGGAGTCCGGTCTGCAGCACCGGTGTTCGGGCCGGAGCCCGTCCGGCCGTCGGTCCGTCTGACCGCCTGACCGTCTGACCGTCTCCTGTATGCCCCCGACCACCGACAAGCTTCTTCAGGAAGTCGCGGAACTCCGGCAGGACAACGCCCGTCTCATGGCCGCGCTGGCGGCCATGGACGGGGGCGTCCTGAACGACCAGGGCCACCTGCGGCGGGCGAGCGATCTGCTGTACCGGTCGGTGATCGCGGCCATGTCGGAGGGCGTCATGGTGATCAACCGGGGCGGCGTGATCCAGGCCTGCAACGAGAGTGCCCAGCGGATTCTGGGCCTCGATCCCGACGCCGTGCTGGGACGCTCGCTGTTCGACCCGACATGGCAACCGGTGAAGGAAGACGGGTCACGCTTTCCAGTGGACGAGTATCCCGCCACCATCACGCTCCGGACCGGCCGTCCCTGCAGCGACGTCGTCATGGGAGTTCCCCGGAGCGACGGGCGGACCGCGTGGATCTCGCTCAACACCCAGCCGCTCACGCGGCCCGAGGAAAACCAGCCGTCCGGCGTGGTGGTCTCGCTGGTCGATATCTCCGACCGGAAGCAGGCCGAGGCCGCCCTGCAGAGCCAGACGGCCTATCTCAACGAACTGTTCAATTCCGATCCTGAAGCGATCGTCCTGCTCGATCCGCACGATCATGTCCTGCGAATCAACCCGGAATTCACCGCCACCTTCGGCTACGAGTCGGCCGAAGCCGTCGGCCGGGCCATCAACGATCTGGTGATCCCCGAGGGTCATGAGCAGGAGGCGGCGACCTACACCGCTCAGCTCGCGAGAGGGGAACGGCTGAATGTCGAGACGGTTCGGCGCCGGAAGGACGGGACGCTGATCAACGTCTCGATACTCGGTGTTCCGATCAAGATGGCCGGAGGCCCGGTGGCGACCTATGCCATCTACCGGGACATCAGCGCCCGCAAGCATCTGGAATCCCAGCTGCTGCACGCGTCCAAGATGGAGAGCATCGGCCGTCTGGCGGGCGGGGTCGCCCACGACTTCAACAACCTGCTGACGGCCATTCTGGGTTTTACCGACCTGGGTCTGGAAACCATTTCCGCGGGTGACCCGCAGCGTCCCAACTTCGAGCAGATCCGTCTGGCCGCGACCCGGGCGGCTGACCTCACCCGGCAGCTGCTCGCGTTCGCCCGGCGCCAGGCGATCGAACCCCGGACCACCGACCTTGGGGCGCTGGTCGGCAACATGGAGAACATGCTCAATCGCCTGCTGGGGGAGCAGGTCGAGCTCACTGTCCGGACCGAGCCCGACCTCTGGCCCGTGCGGATCGATCCGGCGCAACTCGAGCAGGTGGTGCTCAACCTGGCCGTGAACGCCCGGGATGCCATGGAAAGTGGCGGGCGCCTGACGATCGTGACCAGCAACGTCCGGATCCAGCCCCGGGCGAACGATCATCTGAAGGTTCCGTCGGGCGACTACGTGCTGTTGACGGTGAGCGATACCGGACAGGGGATGACCCGGGAGACCCTGGCTCATCTGTTCGAGCCCTTCTACACCACGAAGGATGTCGGGAAGGGAACCGGCCTTGGCCTGGCCACCTGCTACGGCGTGGTACGGCAGAGCGGCGGTCATATCCAGACGACCAGCGTGGTGGGCCAGGGAACCACCTTCCGGATCTATCTCCCGCGCAGCGCCGCGGCGGAGGTCGACGCGGGGCCGGCCTCGCCGCAGAGGCGGATGCCGGAGGGATCTGAAACGATCCTGCTGGTGGAGGATGAGGCGGTGGTGCGCGCGGTTTCGAGCAAAATCCTGAAGCGCCTGGGGTACGAGGTACTCGAGGCGGCCAACGGGCTCGAAGCGATCGAACTGCTCAAGCAGAACATCGCGGCCGTCGACCTGGTCGTGACGGACGTCATCATGCCCAGACTGACCGGGCCGCAGGTCGTGGCCCGGCTGCGCGCCCTCAGGCCGGGGCTGCGGGTGCTGTATGTCTCCGGGTATTCAGGGGAAATGATCCAGGGAGGGGACGGGCGGATCGATCTGCTGCAGAAACCCTTCACGCCGGCGGAACTGGCCCAGCGTGTCAGGAGCACGCTGGACGCCTGAGCCCTGTCAGGGCTGCGATTCCTCCCACAGCAGACCGAAGTCCTCGAGCCGGCGCCGTGCGCCGAGGCTCTCGAAGAGCGCCACGGCCTCGCGGTAACGGATGTCCGCGTCCGCCCGGCGGCCCAGGGCCTTGAGTGCGCGCGCGGCGGCCGCTGCGCATTCCGCCTGAAGCAACGGCGCATGAGCGCTCTCGGCCTTGCGCCGGGCCGCTTCCGCTCCGGCGGCGGCCGCTTGGTGGTCGCCATCCGCCAGGTCGACGAGCGCCTGCAGGCGTCCCGCCTCGATCACCCCCAGCTCGTCCCCGGCCTGGTCCGCCAGGTTGCCGGCGCGCAGGACCTCACGCCGGGCCATCGGGCTGTCGCCCCGGCGCAGGTCGATCTCGGCCCGGCCGCCGACGGCCAGGGCCACCAGGGCGGGCTCCCGTACCATCTCGGCGTGCCTGACCGCTTCGGTTGCCGAACTCACGGCGTCATCCCACTCCCGCATCTGCCGGAAGACGATCCCCAGATTGTGATAGGACTCGGCGGCTCCGCGACGGTCTCCCAGCCGCTGATAGTTCAACAGGGCGTACCGGTAGAGACTCAAGGCCTCTTCGGGGTCGCCCACAAGATCTGCGATGGAGGCGAGGTTGTTGCTGGCCCGGGCGGTCATCAGGCTGTCCTGCAGCCGCCCCGCGATGTCCAGCGCCTCGCCGAAGTGCCCGCGGGCCCGGGTCAGATTGCCGCGCTCGAAGGAGAGCACGCCGAGAAGATTGCTGGCCCGCATGCGGCCGTCCTCGTCGGCCCGGGTACGGAAGCGGGCCAGGGCCGCCTCGGCGAGCGCCGTGGCCAGCCGGAGATCGCCGAGCCGGGTCGCGGCCGTCGCGGCGACGAGTTGAACCTCCGCCTTGACCTGGTCGGACGGCAGTTCCCGGAACGCCGCCAGAACTTCCTGGTAGCGTCCTTCGGCCAGGAGCGCGCGCAGCTCGGCGCCTGGATCGTCGGGAAGGATGGTGTCGTCGGCCATGGGCGTGTCAGCGTCGTCCGTTGCGGCCCGTGTCAATACGCCAGAGCGTATCGGCTGAAGCCGAGAATCTTGGCTTCGATCTCATCGAGCTCCACTTCCAGCAGGGTCGACAGCTTGACGAAGCTGTCTCCGGGATTCTCCTGTTGCCAGAGCGCCAGCTCGGACTCGACCGTATCATCCGCCGCGTTCACGACGCCGTCGTCGTTGTAGTCGCCCTCGCCGCCGTCGCCGCCGGCGTGATTGTACTCCAGGCTGAACTCCGCCGGTTTCAGCGGATTGAACTTGAGGCCCGCCGGCTGGAACTCGAACAGCAGGCTGTCCGGGTTGACCACCCGGATCGATATCAGGATGGAGTCTCCCGGAGCGAACCCGGTTCCGTCCGGCCGCGAGAGCAGGGCGAACTTCGGAACCTTGAAGTCGAGGTACTTCTCTCCCTGGCCGCCCTGGCTGTCCTGGAAATAGATGAATGCCTCGGAGTCCTGGTCATAGCGGGCCCAGAAGCTCACCGTGTCCTGGAAGAGGGGAGGGGCGCCCTGCGCCAGGCGCAGGATGTTGAGCTGCCCCGGCGGCCGGATATTCGTATCGGGGGGGCCGCTGGAATCGGAGCAGGCGAGGACCGCGAGGCCCACCAGCAGCCCGACCAGTCCGGTGCGAACGCTCCATCTG
Organism: Gemmatimonadales bacterium; assembly: GCA_050183505.1. Taxonomy (GTDB): domain Bacteria; phylum Gemmatimonadota; class Gemmatimonadetes; order Gemmatimonadales; family GWC2-71-9; genus JBFXBG01. The sequence goes on from JBFXBG010000016.1 coordinate 17,699, forward strand.
CCGCGTTTCATGATCATTCCTCGGAGTCAGGTTCCAGATCCATCTGCCAAACTTCACGAGCCGTTCCTTGCTTCCGCCGCATTCTCCTAGTCATCCGGTTTCCCGTCCAGGATCCGCTGGAGGCGGGGACGCGAAATACCCAGCCTTCGGGCCGCTTCGCTCTTGTTGCCGCCGGTCTCTTCCAGCATCCGCGCCGCTGCGGCCCGGATGATGGTCCCCAGGTCGGCCGGAAACGGAAGTCCACCTTCGGCCGGGACCGTCCCCGGCTGCCGGCCGAGGCGCAATTCCTCCAGCTGGATCGTCCCGGGTGGAGACAGGACCAGCGCACGTTCGATCGCGTTGCGCAGCTCCCGCACGTTCCCGGGCCAGGTATGGGCCCGCAGGGCGGACCGCACCTCCGGCGTCAGGGCCGGCTCCGGCAGGCTGTTGGCGGCCGACAGCCGGCTCGCGAACGTCTCGGCCAGGAGTTCGATGTCGTCATCCCGGTCCCGGAGCGGCGGCAGCTTGAGGGCAATCACGTTCAACCGGTAGAAGAGATCCTCCCGGAACTGCCCCTGGCTCACCGCATCGGCCAGGTCGATATGCGTCGCGGAAAGCAGACGCACGTCGACCCGTCGGCTTTGCTGTCCTCCCACCCGGCGGATCTCCCGGGTTTCCAGCGCCCGGAGCAGCTTGGCCTGAAGCTCCAGGGGCAGATTGCCGACCTCGTCCAGAAAGAGCGTCCCACCGTTGGCCATCTCGAAGAGGCCGGGCTTGCTTGCCACCGCGCCGGTAAAGGCGCCCTTCTCGTGTCCGAAGAGTTCGCTCTCCAGGAGGTTCGCCGGGATCGCCGCGCAGTTGATCTCGACAAACGGACCCGAGGCTCTCGGACTGTGATAGTGCAGTGCCCGGGCCAACAGCTCCTTCCCGGTGCCGGTTTCTCCCCCGATCAGGACCGTGACATCGCGATGGGTTGCAACCCGCCGGGCCTGATCGAGAGCCGCGCGGAGAGCGGTGCTCCGTCCCACGATCGTGTCAAAGCCGGTGTCCCGCCGCTCCTCCTCGGCATACTTCTCCGCCTCGGCCCGGCCCTTCGCTTCCCGCAGTTCCCGCTCGAGCGAGCGACGAAGCAGATCCAGATCGCCGGGCAGGGCGAAGTAGTCTCGCGCCCCGCGGGCAATGAGCGCCGCGGCGATTCGATGATCGGCCGAGGCTCCGACGATGAAGACGCAACGGCTGCCTGCCGGCAACGCGCTCAGCAGATCGAGGGCGTCTCCTTCCGATCCGCCGGCCAGCACGATCAGGAGCGAGGCCCTGGCCGGGAGCGGGTCTCCGCCGCGAGGCGCCCACTCGACCATCCCGGCCCCGAGCTCGCCGGCCAGCTCGCTCACGGTGGTGGCGAAGCTGTCCGAGAGCCGCACGGTCGCGACCAGGTGGCGCTCAGCCATTGCGGCGCCGCAACCCGTCGGTGAGATGATCAGGCAACCTGTGTACCATTCGCCTTGCTCCGCTTAACCTGTGTGTTGACAGCGTGTTACGCTTATGCAAAGAGGGGCGGCAGCCCCTGATTCACGTATCGCTTTGTTCCAGCTGTAACGGCCTGCCTGCGTTCTCCAACAGCAGGGAAATCGGGGCATCGAGCCGCCGAACGGAACCTACGCCCTTCCCGTGAAAGCTGGATGACGGCGGGGAGAAAGGGAATCGAAATCCGACTGGTATCGATCCCTTTCTCCCCAGTCAGCCGGTCAGTCGTCGTCGTCCCTTCCGTCGTGGTCGTCGTCATGGAATGCGTCGAACGACGATTCGATGTTGCTCTGGACGACGGCTTCGAACGGCTGGCCCTTGAGAGCCTGGGCCGGATCGATGAGCGCGCCGCCATTCATGAACCAGCCGCGCACGTCCACGAACAGGGTGACGTCGACCGCCGAGGACTCGGTAACGACCAGCGGCGGATCGATATGGATCTCCTGTTCGGCGCCCAGGTCCGTGGTGTAAGTGAAGGGCGTGCCGTTGAAGGTTCCGGTGACCCGGATGCTGATCTTGTTGAGGTCGGGGTGTTCCGCCAGGAACGCCTGATCGGCGGCATCGCCGTCATCCTCCGGCTTGTGGATCTTGAACTTGATCTCGTCGAACGTCCCCGTGTCGGCGGTGATGGTGATCTGGTGCTCCGCCCCGACGCCCAGCGGCAAGTCGAGCAGGAACGGTCCGGTCTCGAATTCCTCGCAGGCCTCGTGATCCGATCCGGACAGGCTGTCGCAGGCGTCATCGTGCTGCCGCTCGAGTTCGATCTCCTTGAGTACCAGTTCGACCTGCTCGAGCACCAGAACGTCGGTGCCGATAGTGACGGTATCCGGTGAGGCCGGCTGCGGAGCCGGCGTCGTTCCGGCGCCCCGGGTCGCCACGCTGAGGCTGATCTGGGCATTGGAGCCCGGGGCTGAAGCATCGCTGCAGGCGGCCAGCAGGCCGGCACTCAACAGGGCTCCGAAGAGCATTCGCATTCCAGGCATGGGTACTTCCTCCGTGAACGGCAGGTCTCTGAAGTCGGGTGGTTGGTGGCTGCCGTTCTCCTGGTGCACCCGCGATGCCAGCCTGTCGTTTCACCTTAAGTGATGATTGCATAATATTTTACCATGCCATGACAGATCGGCAGTCGGCCTGCGCCTGGAACGATTCGATACAGGACATATAACGTAGCAACGCAGCCTCCACGGGTGGGTGGAGGCTGCGTTCGCCTGGCGGGTGCGGGGTCGGTCAGCTGTGATCGTCCATCCCGTCGTGGTTCTCATCCTCGAAGGCATGGAACGATTGTTCGATGTTGTTCTTGACGACGCCCTCGTTCGGCTGACCTTTGTTGGCTGAAGCCGGGTCCACCAGGGCACCGCCGTTCTGGAACCAGGTGCCGATGTCCACCTGCATGGTCAGCATGGCGGGGGTGGAGTCGGTCACGGTCAGCGGCGGCACCAGGTCGGCCTCCTGCTCGACGTCCAGCTCGGTGGTGTAGGTGAACGGCGTGCCGTTGAAGGTGCCGGTCACCATGATGCTGACTCCCTGGAACTCCGGGTGTGCCTGAAGCAGCGCCATGTCTTCCGGGTCGCCGTCGGGCTTATGGATCTGGAACTCGAGTTTGTCGTAGCTGCCGGTATCGACCGGCACGCCGAACTGCTGGGTCTCGCCGGGGTCGAGCGGCAGGTCGACCAGCATCGGGTTCAGTTCCAGCTCCTCGCAGTCGCCCGAGCCGATGTTGGTCGAGTCACAGACGGAGCCCTGCACCCGCCGGAGCTCGATTTCGCGCAGGACCAGCTGTACCCGGTCGATGATCAGCGTGTCGGAGCCGTTGGCGAAGATCCGCGGGGCGCGTCCGGCCGAGAAGGCCGCGGCCGGCGCGGCGGCCGCCGCCCTGGTGGACAGGCTGAACTGAACCTGGCGGCCGGCCGGCGAGGGACTGCCCGAATCGGCGCAGCCGGCGAGACCGGCCGCGATCATGACGGCGCCCATGAATCGGGCGTGACGGGAAAGCATGGCATCCTCCTTACAAGGTGACAGTTATCGTTGGTGCGTCCGGCATTCTGACAAGGCAGGTGCCATGCCGCGATTGGAAATCACTGTAAATCATTGTAGAATTTCGGTATAACTCGTCGTGCCCATTTATGCGCATGATACCCGTTTTATAACAGTCCGATCCGGCTGCATCGTTTCGTTCCCAGGGCCGGTGCTCTGTTTCGGGCCTCCATCGCCTATCTTTCGCTGCCGTCCGCGCTTCTCCTCCTGCCGGGAGCTCCGTCCGTGATCGGTTCGTCTTCCTGCCGTCTCGCCCTGTTCTGGATTCCACTCCTGCTGGTCGCCTCCTGTGGCCGGGACCGCGACTGTCCCGACTGCGGCACCGTGGTCGTCGCCGCGGTCGGAGAGCCTTCGGCCGTACTGCCGCCGCTCAGTTACGAGACGGTCGGACGCGACATCGGGGATCTGGTCTACGAGCGGCTGGCGGACCTCGAACCCGGCCGCCCCACGGTGGATCCCGCGGCCTACCGTCCGCGTCTCGCGTCCAGCTGGGACCGGGTCGACTCGCTGACGCTGCGATTCCATTTGCGCCGGGGCGCGAGCTGGCAGGACGGCGTCCCCGTGACCGCGGCCGATGTGGTGTTCTCCTTCGACGCGTTCCAGGACTCGATCATCGATGCGCTCGCCCGGCCGCAGCTGGAGGCGAACATCGCCTCGGTCGACGCGGACGATTCGCTCACCGTGTCGGTTCGCTTCCGGCGGGCATATCCGGAACAGATCTACGACGCGACCTATCATGTCCGGGTGATCCCGCGGCATGTCTGGGATTCGATTCCCCGGGCCCGGTGGGCCGGCGACACCGCGGTGACGCGCCTCGTGGGCAGCGGTCCGTTCCGGGTCGATCGCTGGGAACGGGGCCGGAGCCTGACGCTTGTCAGGGTCCCGGGGGAAGCCGCCGGGGGCAACATCGCGCGGGTCATCTGGCAGTTCACCGAGGACCCGGAAGCCGCGCTGAACCTGATGTTGAGCCATGAAGCGGACCTGCTGGAGACGGTCCAGGGTCAGGCGGCAGTCGATCGGGCCGGCGCCGATTCCGCGCTGACACTGCTGCCCTACCCGTCGGCGGTCTACGGATTCCTTGCCTTCGAGATCAACGGCCCGGGCCGCCCGCATCCGATTCTGCGGGATCGCACCGTCCGGCGCGCGCTGGTTGCCGCCCTCGATCGCAAGGAGATCGCCCGGAGCGTGTTCGGACCCGAGACCAAGGTCCCGCCGGGCCCGATCTCCCAGCTGCTCTGGATCTGGAGCCGCGACATACGCACCATCCCCTTCGACACCGCCGCGGCCGCGGCCGCCCTGGATACCGCCGGATGGCGGCGGGGACCGGACGGTATGCGGTTCCGTAACGGGACTCCGCTCGCGATGGACATTCTGGTCCCGGCCACGAGCAGCCTGCGGCGTCGTGCCGCCGAGGCCATCCAGGAAGCCTGGCGCCAGGCGGGAGTCAGGGCCACGGTGACCTCGGTGGACATGCCGGTCTTCCAGCAGCGGCTCGCCCAGGGGCGGTTCGACAGCTACATCGGCGCCTACCTGGACGAGCCCTCACCCAGGGGACTGGCCGACCAATGGAGCCGGGACGGCTGGGACGCGATAAACTTCGGCCACTACGACAGCTCGGTATTCGATTCCCTGCTGCACGCCGCGAGTGTCGCGTCCCGTCCAGCGTCGGCCGGCCGCCTCTGGCACGAGGCCCTCGATACGCTGAACATGGACGCGCCGGCGGCCTGGCTCTTTACCCCGACCAACATCGCCCTCGTGTCCCGGCGGCTCGAGGGCGTCCGGATCAACCCCTACTCGTGGCTCAGCGGGCTGGAAGGGTGGAAGGTGAGGGAAGGTGAGGAGAGGTGAGGGCAGGTGGGGAGAGGTGGGGAGAGGTGAGGGCAGGTGAGGAGAGGTGGGAGAAGGGCGGCCGGGACGGCCGGGACGGCCAGAGACGGCCGGGACAACAGAGACGGGCGAGGTGGTGAGCAGGGGTGAGGACTCGCGGGAAAGGGAGTGAACGTGACGTCACCGCTCAAACTGTCTCCATTCCATCCCCGCACGTCCGTCCTCAACCTGGCGCAGAACTGGCGCCGGTGGGCCGGGTATCTGGCCTCGAGCGCGTATGAGCTGCAGCACGACCGGGAATACGCCGCCATCCGGAATTCCGCGGCGCTGCTCGACATCACTCCACTCTACAAGTACCTGATCGCCGGCCCTGACGCCGAGAGACTGCTCCAGCGGGTGGTGACCCGGAACGTCTCGCGGTGCCGGGTCGGGCAGGTGATGTATACCCCCTGGTGTACGGCGGCGGGGAAGATCATCGACGACGGCACGCTGGCCCGGCTGGGCGAGGACCGTTTCCGGCTTACCGCGGCGGAGCCGAATCTCCGCTGGCTCTGCCGGAACGCCATGGGTCTGGATGTCGCCGTCACCGACGTTTCGGACCGGACCGCCGCTCTGGCGCTGCAGGGGCCGCTCTCGCGGGAAATCCTGCGCGAGTGCTGCGAGGCCGATATTTCCGGGCTCGGGTTCTTCCGCCTCACGGCGGGGACCATCCGGGGCGTGCCGGTCACCGTGAGCCGGACCGGCTACACCGGGGACCTGGGCTATGAAATCTGGGCCGACGCCGCCCAGGCGCTGCCCCTGTGGGATGCCGTGATGGATGCCGGGTCGAGGTTCGGTATCACGCCGGCGGGGATGCTGGCGCTGGATGTGGCCCGGATCGAGGCCGGCCTCATCCTGCTGGACGTGGATTATGTGCCGGCCACCAAGGCGGTCATCGAGCGGCAGCTCTCGACCCCCTACGAACTCGGCCTGGGCTGGACGGTGAAGCTGGACAAGGGAGACTTCAACGGACGGGCGGCATTGGCCCGTGAGCATGCCGCCGGTCCCGCCTGGAATCTGGTCGGCCTGGAAATGGACTGGGAGTCCCTGGAACGGCAGTATGCCGCGGTCGGTCTGCCGCCCAGGCTGCAGCCCGCCGCGTGGAGAACCAGCGTGCCGGTCTACCTGGACGAGCGCCAGGTGGGCTACGCTACCAGCGGCTGCTGGTCACCCCTGCTGAAGAAGTCGCTCGCGCTGGCGCACCTCGAGGCCCCCGCCTGCCGGCCCGGCCTGCCGCTCACGATGGAAGTGACGGTGGAGCACCGCCGGCGCCGGGCGGCGGTACGGGTCGCGAAGACGCCGTTCTTCGATCCGAAGCGGAAGCGGGACTGAGAGACCGGGCCGGGGCCGGTGCCGCGACCAGGACCGGGGCCCGGGCGACGAGGCCGTGGAGTCCGCGCACTCTGCGCGAGCTGTGACATCTGCGTGCGGTAAACGATGAGCTCATCACCCTACGACGCGATCGTCATTGGAGCGGGCCACAACGGCCTGGTGAACGCGGCCTACCTCGCCCGGGCCGGGCGGCGGGTGCTGGTGCTGGAGCGTCGCGAGCTGGTGGGCGGGGCGGCGGTGACCGAGCAGATCTTCCCCGGGTTCAAGTTCTCGGTCTTTTCCTACGTGGTGAGCCTGCTCCGGCCCGAGATCATCCGGGATCTGGACCTGCCGCGGCATGGTCTGCAGATCCTGCCGCTGGAGAGTACCGTCACGCCGCTCGAGAACGGCGGCTACCTCGCGTCCTGGGGTGATCACGATCAGAGCCGGCGGGAGCTGGCCCGTCATTCGCTTCGCGACGCCGAGGCGTACGATGAGTTCGGGCTCCTGCTGCAGCACATGGCCATGGCGGTGAAGCCGATCCTGAGCATGATACCGCCCGATCCGGCGTCGCTCAGCCCGGGGGACCTCCGGGGTCTGCTCCGGCTGGGCCGCCACATGCGCGGCCTGGGAGAACGCCGGTTCCACGCGCTCTACAAGCTCATGACCATGAGCGCGGCGGACTACCTGGACGAGTGGTTCGAGTTCGAGCCGCTCAAGGCGACCAAATCCGCCAGCGGCATCATCGGCACCTTCCTGGGGCCGCGCTCACCGGGCACCGCCTACGTACTGCTGCATCACTACATGGGCGAGATCGACGGGGCGTTCCGCGCGTGGGGATTCCAGAAGGGAGGAACCGGTGCGGTGAGTGAAGCCATCGCGTCGGCGGCCCGGTCCTTCGGGGCGCACATCCGGACCGGCGCGGCGGTCGAACGGGTACTGGTCAAGGGGGGACGCGCCGTCGGCGTGGTCCTGGCCGACGGCGAGGAGATCCGGGCCCGGACGGTCGTCAGCAGCCTGGATCCCCGGCAGACCTTCCTCCGGCTGGTGGAGGAGAAAGAGCTGCCGGGAGACCTGGTCGAATCGGTGCGCCGGTTCAAGTTCCGGGGGTCCTCCGGCAAGGTGAACCTGGCGCTCAGCGGCCTGCCCGATTTTACCTGTCTCCCGGGCCCGGGCCCGCATCTCCGCGGCGCGATCTCGATCAGCCCGAGTATCGACTACCTCGAACGGGCCTACGACGACGCCAAGTACGGCGAGTTCTCCCGCCGGCCGTACATGGACATCGTGATTCCGTCGATGATCGATCCCGGCATGGCGCCGCCGGGCAAGCACGTGATGTCGATCTTCGTGCAGTACGCGCCGTTCGCCATGAACGGGGGCTGGTCCGCGGAGAAGCGAGAGGCCTTCGGGGACACGGTGATCGACACCCTGTCACGCTACGCGCCCAATCTCCGGTCGATCATCCTCGGCCGGCAGGTCCTGACGCCGTGGGATATCCAGGAAAGCACGGGGCTCTCCGAGGGGAACATCTTCCAGGGCGAACTGACGCTCCACCAGCTGTTCTTCCTGCGGCCGGCCCCGGCCTGGTCCAACTATCGCACGCCGGTCCGCGGTTACTACCAATGCGGCTCGGGGACGCACCCGGGCGGCGGGATCATGGGAGCCTCCGGCCGGCTCGCCGCGCAGGTGATCCTCGGAAGATGATCGGAGACCCCCGCTCAATGTTTCCAGCCTGAGGCGCCCGGCCATGTCCCGCACTCTCGTTCTGGGTTCTTCTCCCGACGCCCTCGCCGCGGCAATCCGGCTGGCCCGCGCGGGGAAGAGCGTTCTGGTGCTCGAGGAGGGGGCGCAGGCCGGCGGAGTCCTGAGACAGGAGGAATTCTCACCCGGCTACCGCGCGGGTGTGATGGCCCCCTGGCGGTTCGATGCGGGGCTCGGACGGGACCGGCCGCCGGCGGCGGCCGGCGCCGCGCGGGTTCTTTCCTGGGACGGGGAAGACGGCTGGCTGGAACTGTCGGCGGATCTCGACGCGAGCGTGGACTCCATCCGGCGATACTCGCCGAAGGACGCGGGAGCCTGGCGCGCGTTTGCTTCCCGCATGGGCCGGCTCGGTGCCTTTCTCGAGGCCATGAACGTCCGGACTCCCCCCAGGCCCGGCGTTCCCACCGGCGCCGACCTGCTCACGCTGCTCGGGCTGGGGTGGAGACTCCGGGGACTCGGCCGGCGGGACATGATCGAACTGCTCCGGGTGCTTCCCATGTCGGCGGCGGAACTGCTGGATGACCGCTTCGAGAACGATCTGCTCAAGGGGACGGTGGGCGCGGCCGGAGTGGTCAACCTGCATCAGGGCCCGCGGGCCGCGGGAACCGGCTTCGTCATGCTGCATCACCATTCGGGATTGCCGGCCGGGGTGTTCCGCAGCCCCGGTATCCCCGCGGCCGGCGAGCTGGTCCGCCGGCTCGTGGAAACGGCCCAGGCCGCCGGTGCCGCGGTGCGCACCGGTGTCGGATTCGATTCGATCGCGGTTGAGCACGGTATCGCGCGGGGGGTGGTCCTCTCCACCGGCGAAACGATCGAAGCCGAAACCGTCGTTTCGGCCCTGGACCCGCGGCGCACGATGCTCGGCCTGGTGGATCCGGTTCAACTGGATCCTGACTTCCTGCTGGCCGCCACGCACGTCAGGAGCCGCGGTGTCCGGGCGCAGGTGAATCTGGCACTGGAGCGGCTGCCCCGGATACGGGGCGTGGACCCCGGACGCCTTCCCGGGGCGGTCCTGTCCTGGACGCCCGGGCTCGACTACATCGAAAAGGCCTACGACGATCTCAAGTACGGCAGGATATCGTCGGCTCCCTGGTTCGAGGCAACCCTGCCCTCGCTGGCCGATCCGGCGCTGGCACCCGAGGGCCGGCACGTCATGACCGTGGCCGTGCAGTACGCTCCCTGCCGGTTGAGAGACGGCACCTGGGATTCTCCAGCCAGGCAGGGGTTGATGGAACTCGTGCTCACCGTCCTGAGCCGCTTCTGCGAAGAGCTGCCGGTCGTGGCCGCCGAGGTCTGGACTCCGCCGGATCTGGAACGGCGATGGGGAATGCCCGAAGGCAGCCCCTACCACGTCGAGCCGGGTCTGGATCAGATTCTGTTCATGCGTCCCTTCCCGGGCTACGGCCAGTATCGAAGCCCGGTCAGGGGACTCTTCCTGACCGGACCGGGAACCCACCCCGGCGGGTGCGTCCTGGGCCGGTCGGGAAGTCTGGCCGCTGGAGCGGTACTGTCATCCCGTCCGGGCGAGGTACCGGCATGACGCGCTTCCACAAGACCGTCGAATCATTCCAGGCCGGCGCTCGAACGCTTCCCGGCCGGTACTACACCTCCCGTGAGGTCTTCGAAGACGAGCGTGAGCGGCTGGCGCAGACCCAGTGGTTCTGTGTCGGCCGGGTGGCGCAGCTGGAAGAGCCCGGTTCCTATTTTCTGCGGGAGATCTGCGGGGAAAGCATCATCGTACTTCGGGACCGGCGCGGGACCATCCGGGCGTTCCACAACGTCTGCCGCCACCGCGGTACCCGGATCTGCGAGCAGGAGGAGGGGCGGCTGTCGGAGACGATACAATGCCCCTATCACGCCTGGACCTACGCGACCGACGGCCGCCTGGTCGGTGCTCCTCACATGAACGAAACGCCGGGTTTCGACCGGGCGGATTATCCGCTTCATCCGGCGGCGATCGACAGCTGGGAGGGGTTTCTCTTCGTGAGTCTGGCCGAGGCTCCGGAACCGCTGGCGGTCCGGTTCGCCCCGCTCCTGGGCCGGTTCCAGCGGTACAATCTGCCGGCGCTGCGGATGGCTCACCGGCTGGAGTACGAGGTGCGGGCCAACTGGAAGCTCGTGTTTCAGAACTACTCCGAATGTCTCCATTGCCCCACGATTCACCCGGAACTGTCCGCCCGGCTGCCGTATACCAGCGGGGCCAACGACCTGACGGAGGGGCCGTTTCTGGGCGGCTACATGCTCATTACCGAGCCGCATCAGAGCGCGACCATGACCGGGCGGGCCTGCGCCATTCCCCTGGGGGACCTGCCCGCGGACGAACTCCGCCGGGCATACTACTACACCATCTTCCCCAATCTGCTGCTCAGCCTTCACCCGGACTACGCGGTGGGCTATACCCTCTGGCCGGAGGCGCCCGACCGCACCCGGATCGTGTGCGAATGGCTGTTCCATCCCGAAGCGGCCGGCCGGCCGGGCTTCAACCCCGATGACGCGATCGAATTCTGGGACCGGACCAACCGGCAGGACTGGCACATCAGCGAGCAGAGCCAGCGCGGCGTCGGGTCCCGGGTCTATCGGCCGGGACCCTACTCCGCGCGAGAGAGCATGCCGGCGGCGTGGGACCGGGCCTACCTCGAAGAGATGAAGAGCGGGAAGCGACCGGGAGAGGTCAGTCCTCCAGAGTAAACCCGATCTTCACCGTCACCTGGTAGTGGGCCACCTTCCCGCCGTCGATGTGGCCGCGGGTGTCGATCACCTCGAACCAGCGCATGTTGCGGATGGTCTTGCCGGCCCGGGCGACGGCGGCCTCGATGGCGGCTTCCAGGCTCTTGCCGGAAGAACCGACGAGTTCGGTGGTCTTGTAGACGTGATCGGACATGATGGGATTGGATGATTGAGTGATTGGATGGTTGGATGATTGGATGGTTGGGTGATTGGATGATACTCGGGTGTGTGGCCCCTGGACGGTGGCCGAGCAGCGGGACATGCCGACCCCTCCCGCAAATCATCCAATCACCAATCCCTCAATCATCCAATGACGTCTCATGCCTTGCCCTGCATCTTGGCGAACCACCACCGCAGTCCGACGAAGAGAAACCGCCAGTCCTTGAAGAATTCCGGCGGCTTGCCCTCGACCGCGTGCCCCAGAAACTGGAAGATCCACCCGACGACGAACAGCGCCAGAGGCAGGGGCCAGAGGCCGTGGACGAAGATCGCCACGGCGAAGAGCGGGATGCTGATCGCGATGAGCGGAATCCCGACGGTGTGGCAGGCACGGTTGAAGGGGTGCTGATGGCTGGCCGCGTACTGGGCGATCCATTCCTCGTTCGTGCGTCCGCCAGGCATGGTGGCCTCCCCGGCTGTGGTGATTCACCCGCGGATCTCGCCGCCTTCGGGTCCGTAGAAGAGAACCCAGACGGCGAAGTCGTGGGAGAAATCCTCGAATCGATGGACCCGGCCCGCCCGCACGAAGAGGAACGTTCCCGGGCCGCAGGGCTGGCGCGATTCCCCGTCGAAGAAGACCCCATGGCCCCGAACCACGACGTAGGCCTCGTCCCGGGTATGCGGCTGCTGGGTGTCGGTCCCCACGGGGGCGTACAATTCGACCTCCAGGGTGCCGTGCCGGAACACCTGGACGAAGCGTTCACCGCCGGGCCCGGGGAGGTGAACCAGGGTGGTGGCGAGATCGAAGTGGGCGGCCGGCTGCGGGTCGTCTGAGGTGCGCGGCATCAGGGTCAGGCTCCGGCCGGGGTGAGATAGCGTTCCCGGATGACGCCAAGATGGTGGGCCTCGTGACCGGCGATCACCGAGGCCAGGGCACGCACCGAGACGGTCCGCTGGCCGGCGGTGCCGGTCCGGCTGAGTTCCGCGTCGTTGAGGCCCCGGAAGAAGGCGAGCGTGGCCGCCCTCACCGAGGCGAGTTCATTCAGCAAGTCGGCCAGCGGCCGCTCCGCGAAGCGCGCATTGGCGACGTACTCGTCTTCCTCGAAGCCGGGCAGCGGAGTGGCGTCCGCCCGGGCAAACGCCAGGGCGCGGTACACGAAGATCCGCTCGGCATCGGCCAGGTGCCCGATGATCTCATGGATGTTCCATTTCCCCGGCTCATAGCGGTAGTCGGCCTGGGCGTCGGTCAGGCCGCCGAGAAGCGCCTGAACCTCGGCCGCCTGGCGCTCGAGCACAGCGAGGACATCCGCGCCGACCACCTTGTCGACATACCGGGTGAAGTAGGGCGGAACCTCTTCGGGCTGCGGCTTCCGAAGCTGCATCACCGCGGTCATGTGGTGGTCCTTTCGGGAATGAGGCCCGCGCGGGCAGGGATGCCCCGGTCCTGATACTCACGCTGGAGAATGGAGTAGAGGTCCAGATCTTCCGGCTCTCCCCACTTGATTATGCCCTCCCGGAGCCGGCCTTCGCAGGTCATTCCCAGCTTCCGCATGACGCTGCCGGAGGCCGGATTCCTCACGAAATGATGGGCCTGGATTCGATTCAGGCCCAGCTCCTCGAACCCGAAGCGGATCACGGCCACGCCGGCCTCGGTGGCGTAGCCCCGCCCCCAGAACGGGCGCCCGATCCAGTATCCCAGCTCGGCGCGGCGGTGGGCCGGCTCGATCCTGAGGCCGATGGCGCCAAGAGGTCCGTCCGATGGCGTGGTGATGGCGAACGCGGCCTGGTCTCCCCGGGCCCAGGCGTCGGGCAGGCCGCCAATCCACGTCTCCGCGGCCCCCGGGGGATAGGGGTGCGGGATGGAGAGCGTCCCCGCCGCGATCTCACGATCCCCTGCCAGGGCCTGGACCAGCGGGGCATCGGATAGCGCGAATTGCCGCAGCACGAGCCGCGGTGTCCTGAGAACGGGAGGTTCAGGCACGGAGTCCGCCGGGGAAGCGCCCAGGGGAAGTCTAAAGGCGATACCCGTTCTGGTGAAGAGCGGCGCCTGGCGGCATCCTGGGCCGGTCAGGAGGGAAACGCCTCCACCGGGATGCAGCCTTCGAGATCGAATTCGCGCCAGCCGGTTTCCTCGGGTGTGCGGCGATAGATCTCCATCGCGGGGAGGTTGAGCGGGACGTACCGGCTGCGCGGGAGCCAGTACCTGTAGAGATAGTCCCACCCGCGAGTGAGCTTGCCGATATCCCCCCGGATCGGGACGCCGGCCACGGTGCAGGCCGGCAGCGTCCGCACACCGATCTCCCCGCTGCCGTCGGTGCCGTCGGGGACGGTGTAGCAGAAATCGTAGCGGCACTGTTCGGCCGGCGTGACCTCGGGGTCATCCTGCGGCATCCCGATCAGGGTGCCGTCCGGCAGCGCGCCGAAACGCCGGTTCAGCCACCCGATGAGTGTCCGATACCCTTCGAGCACGCGGCCCGGAGCGAAACGGTTGCCGATCCTGAGCCAGGCCACCCGCCGGGCCGGGACGGTCCACGTGCGGACCGAGAACTCCCGGCTGCGGCCGACCACGGCGAGCTCGGTCAGGGTTTGAGACCGGGGCGAATTGTCCGTTTGCCGGTTGTGGGCGAGCGGTGTGCCTGCGCTGCGGTCCCATCGGCCCGGGCTCACGCCGTAGCGCTGCTTGAAGGCCCGGGAGAACTCCGCCAGCGAACGGTAGCCGCACTCGAAGGCGACCCGGGTCACGGTAGCCCTGGGCATGGCCTGCATGAGGGTGGCCGCCCGCTCCAGCCTGGTCCGTACCATGAAGGCATGGACCGTCTCGCCGGTCACGGCCGTGAAGATGCGATGGAAATGGAAGCGGGAGAGCCCGGCTATCCGGGCCAGCTCATCGAGCGAAGGGTCAGCGGCCGCGTGCTCCCGCAGGTAGTCGATCACGCGGTTGATCCGCTGCAGGTAAGGTTCGCCGTTTGCGGTCATGCATGCTCATTTCGCTGTCCGCGGGTCCAGCAGCTCGAGGATCCGCTCCGGTGGCCGCCCCACCACCGCCTTCCGCCCAAGCACCGCGACGGGGCGCTGCAGCAGGGTGGGATGCCGGGCCATGTGACCGATCAGCACGGCATCCGATTCCCGCCCCGTGAGAGCGAGTTCGCGGTATGCCCCGTCGTTCCGGCGCAGCATGCCGGCCGGCGGCATGCCAAGCTTCCGGAACAGGGCCTTGAGCTCCGCCTCCGAGAGCGGATCTTCCCGATACTCCCGGTAGGCGTATGGAATCTTCTTCTTCTGCAGCAAGGCGACCGCCTTGCGGCAGGTGCTTCAGGTCCGGGTACAGATAAGCTGCAGCATACCTCACCGGGTTCCAGGTTCAGGAGTGACTACCCGCACAGGACCTGCCGGTTCCGCCAGCGGGCCTGAAATGAACCCGCTTCACGGTGGCCGCCCGCGAACGTGAGGTCGAAGAAACCGTCCAGGCTCCCGTCCTCCGCGCGCCGGCCGAACCGGATCGTGCCGGCTTCCGCGTTGCGGCAGTCGTCGGCCGCGGGACACCATGATGCGTACGCCACTTCGGTATCCGCCGGCCAGCTGATGCGCTGTCCGGCCAGGTCGGCCGCGGGGCGATAGACCGCGATGGTCAGCATCGGAGCCACCGGCTCGGAGTCCGGCTCCCAGGCCGTCTCGGTGAACAGCAGCCGGGTCGCCGGGCCGTCCCAGGGCGCGCAGTCCCCCATCGCCACGGCATAGGTCCAGTCCGTGCCCGCCGGGGCAGGATCCTCCGCCCGGCAGGTGGCGACGAGGAGCGCGAGGCCGAGGACGGGGACGATCCGCGGTTGGAGTCGAATGACGGCCTCCGGAAAGGGGTCAGGTGCCGTCGGAAATCTTGGCTGGACGGCGGGAGGCGTCAATATGGGGACGGTCAGACGGCCAGACGGCCAAACGGTCAGACGGTCAGACGGTCCGACGGTCAGACGGTCCGACGGGCTGACGGGCTGACGGGCTGACGGGCTGATGTCATTGTGCTTCCATGCTCATGGGCCCAGCACATACCTGTACTCCCAGCCGCACCCGTCCTCACTGCGGAACAGGGAATCCGGGCACTCGACCCGAAGGGACGCACCGCCGGGCACGGTGAAGGTTCCACGATGGGTCTGCTGGTAGCCGATCCGCACATCCTGCCGGTTGAACACACCGCCCTGCGTATCGCGTACCCAGAGCCGCGCGCTGTCGACGGCGAGGGTGTCGCGCCCGATGCAGCCGCTCGTGACCTTGACGTGCAGGTCCCGTGGACTGGCGGTGTGGTTGGTGTAGATGTCGCTGGTGTGGGAGCAGGCGACGACGCCGGTCTCGGTGATGAGCAGCGACGCCGCGGAGTCGTTGTCCGGGCGGCAGGCCAGGATGGCCAGGGCGGCCAGGACGGTCCAGACGGCCGTAACGGCCGAGTCGGCCAGGCGGGGCTGAACGGGTTTCATCGGGGGGCTCCCGGTCTGGGGGATCATTCAGTGTCGGAGCCGGGCCGCGTGAGGTCAAGCGCCGATCCGGATTACCGCCGCCAGGCGGTAAATTCAACGTCTGATTTCCGGTGGACACCCCCGGGACTGCCGCCTAGCTTCGTCTCCATGCCGACACTGCCCCCGCTTCCCGAGATGATCGGCGCCTACCGGCGCCGGGACGCCTCCTATGACGGCATCTTCCTCCTGGGTGTCCGGACCACCGGGATCTTCTGCCGGCCGTCCTGCCCGGCGCGGAAGCCGTTGCCCAGGAACGTCGAATTCTTCCCCGGCGCCAGGGAGGCCCTGTTCGCGGGATTCCGGCCCTGCAAACGGTGCCGGCCGATGGAAGCGGCGGGCGCGGCGCCGGCCTGGATCCGTCCCCTGCTCAAGCGGGTGGAGGCCAATCCGCAGGAACGGATCAAGGAGCAGGATCTGCGCAGCATGGGGATCGACCCGGCGCGGGCGCGGCGGTGGTTTCTCAAGACCCATGGCATGACGTTCCACGCCTATGCCCGCGGCCGGCGGCTCAATGCCGCGCTCAACCGCATCCGCACCGGCGCCGACCTGGACGAGGTGATCCTGGGGCACGGGTTCGAGTCTCATAGCGGCTTTCGTGACGCCTTTGCCCGGCTCTTCGGCCAGGCACCCGGAAGGAGCCGGAACATGGACAACATCGTGGTTTCCTGGATCGAAAGCCCCCTCGGACCACTGGTCGCCGGGGCCACCGGGGAGGGACTCTGCCTGCTCGAGTTCACCGACCGGCGCATGCTCGAGACCCAGTTCGATACCCTGCGCAGGCGCTTCGGCTGCCCCGTGGTTCCCGGGGAGCATCCGCTCCTGGACCAGCTGAAACATGAGCTGTCCGAGTACTTCGCCGGGCGGCTGCGGCGGTTCACGCTGCCGCTGGTCTACCCCGGCACCGAGTTCCAGCGGAAGGTCTGGTCCGGCCTGCTGGAGATTCCCTACGGCGAAACCCGGTCCTACGAGCAGCTGGCCTGGGCGGTCGGTGCCCCGGGCGCGCAGCGGGCCGTGGGCCATGCCAACGGACTCAACCGGATCGCCATCGTGATCCCCTGCCACCGGGTAGTGAACAAGGACGGCAAACTGGGCGGCTATGGCGGCGGCTTGTGGCGGAAACAGCTGCTGCTGGATCTGGAGCGCGGGGGACAGGTGGGGTTGGAGCTGGGGGAGAGGGTGAGGGCAGGTGGGGAGAGGTGAGGAGAGGTGGGGAGAGGTGGGGAGAGGTGGGGAGAGGTGAGGGCAGGTGAGGAGAGGTGAGGGCAGGTGAGGAGAGGTGGGGAGAGGTGAGGATAGGTGAGGGCAGGACGGCCAGGACGGCCACGTCAGACCGCCGGTCCGTCAGTCCGTCCGTCCGTCAGTCCGTCAGACCGTCCGTCCGTCAGTCCGCCGGTCCGTCAGTCCGTCGGTCCGTCAGTCCGTCAGTCCGCCAGTCCGTCAGTCCGCCGGTCCGTCAGTCCGCCTCCCCCAACGTCCGGCCTCCCCCAATCGTAGTCCTGACATGACCTTCGGCGACGAGCCCCGGCTGCAGCGCCTGTTCCGTCTGGCAATCCTCTCAATTCTGCTGCTGGGGCTCCTCGGCACCGTGGTCGAGCTGCTCCTGCTGGAGCATTGGGACGGTGTGTGGCAGTACCTCCCCTTCATCCTCATCGGCATCGCACTGGGTACGCTGGGCTGGCACGGGTTGCGGCCGGGCCGGTTCGGCCTGATCGCGCTCCGATTGGTTATGATCCTGTTCCTTCTCGGCGGAGTGGCCGGGGTGCTGCTGCACTACCGGGGGAACGTGGAGTTCGAACTGGAACGCTCACCGGGCCTTGGCGGGTTCGCCCTGTTCAAGGAAGCCATGATGGGGGCCACGCCCGCGCTGGCGCCCGGGATGATGATCCAGCTGGGCCTGCTGGGGCTTCTGTATACCTTCCGCCATCCCGCCTTCGGCACCGGGCCCCGGAGTACTTCCCGGGCGGTGCCGGAGGCAGGCAATGAACCGATCAACCGAGACCGGAGCAACTCATGACCCGAACCCGAGCCCTGATCCTCGCCGTTGCCGCATCGGCTCTCATTCCCCGGGCCGCAACTGCGCAGGTGGGGAAGAGCACCCTGCTCGATCCCAATCTGGCGACCGAGCAGGAACTGGCCGCCCTGCCCGGCATGACGCCGGCGCTGGCCCATTCGATCGCCGAGCAACGGCCTTATCTCACGATGTTGCCGCTGGACTCACTTCTGGCGGGTTCGCTGACACCGGAGCAGCGTACCGACCTCTACCGGAGGATGTGGGTGCACCTGAACCTGAACGCGGCGACCCGCGAAGAGATCCTGCTCATTCCCGGCGTCGGCAACCGGATGCTGCGGGAGTTCATGGAGTACCGGCCATACGCCGGCCTGGCCGTGTTCCACCGCGAAATCGGCAAATACGTGAAGGACGACGAGCTGGCCCGGCTGGAGAGCTACGTGTATGTCCCGATCGATCTGAACACCGCGAGCGATGAGGATATTCTCACGATCCCAGGCGTGGGCCGCCGCATGCTGCGTGAGTTCAAGGAGTACCGGCCGTATACCGGTATGGAACAATTCCGGCGGGAAATCGGGAAGTACGTGGATGACAAGGAAGTGGCCCGGCTGGAGCGGTATGTGACGATCAGGTGAGCAGGTGAGGGCAGGTGAGGGCAGGTGGGGAGAGGTGGGGAGAGGTGAGGAGAGGTGAGGGCAGGTGAGGGCAGGTGAGGAGAGGTGAGGGCAGGTGAGGAGAGGTGAGGGCAAGACGGCCGGGGGATCAGTCCGCGGGCCGCCCCTTGCGGGCCCGGCCCGCCAGGATCGTGATGTTATCGCTGCCGCCGCGCTCCAGGGCCAGATCGAGGAGCAGGCGGCAGGCCTTTTCGCTGGACTCCATGCTCCCGAGATGAGCGGCGATTTCCTCGTCCGAGACGTGCTTGGTGAGCCCGTCGCTGCAGAGGAAGATGACACAGCCGCGCTGGCTGATGTCGAGCTTGGCGACCTCGGGCATCGCCTCCCCTCCGCCGATGGCGCTGGCGAGCACATGGGACAGCGGGGAGGCGGACTGGCGATCCCGGGGGAGAATGCCGCGGTCGACCAGGTCCTGGGCCACGGTCTGATCCCGGGTCACCTGGTGCAGCTCTCCGTTCACGAAGTGATAGCACCGGCTGTCGCCGACCTGCACGACGTAGGCCCAGGGCCATACCGCGATGACCATGGTCAGCGTGGTGGCCATCCCCCGGATCCGCTCCATCCCGGTTGCCTCGGCCTGCGCCTTGGCGATGGCACGAACCGCGGCATGCGCTTCCAGCGCGGCCGCGTGCAGAGCCTGATGGAATTCCTGGTCGGGAGTCTCTCCGGCGTCGTGACAGCACCGCATGGTGGTCGCGACATAGCGGGTGACCGTCTCCGCCGCAATCTGGCTGGCCACGCCGCCACCCGTCCCGCCGCCGACGCCGTCGGCGACCAGCATGATGGTGGCCAGGCGCTCCCCCCTGAGCGGGAGCCGTTCGCTCTCGGGCAGGCTGGTGCCGTGGATCACCATCTGGCGGTGAACCGTACAGAGCAGGAAATGATCCTGGTTTTCCTTGCGGACCTTGCCGGGGTGGGTGAGCCCGAAGAGATCCAGCTCGGCGTCCAGGGGCCGTTGCCCGGGCTCCGCCTGGATCTGGGCGATCCGCAAGTCGGCTAGGGCCATGGGGAGCCTCCAACTGGAGAAGTGAGCCGGTTGTGTCCGGGGGCCTGATGTAGTATCCGGGTTTTGCGGGCGGGGGTCAAGCCGAACAGGTACCGGGCGCGAAAGGGGGGAAAAGAACCGCCCGGCAACGGCCGGGCGGAGGGGTCCAGCGTCCCGCCTCGCTTGGCGGGGTGTCGACCTTCTACGCGGATTTGCGTTTCGCTGACTTCGTGTTCCGCTTCGCTGGTTTCTTGAGCTCGAAGGTCGGCTGGAACAGGTATTCGGGGTCGTGAATCCGGCCCGCGCCCACGCCGGCCTCTTCCCGCGGCAGGCGATAGGAGTACCGGTCTCCCCGGAAATTCCGAAGGATCACTTCGTCCTCATTCATGCTATCGACGTATTCCGGCAGCAGCGGAATCTTGCCGCCGCCGCCCGGGGCGTCGATCACGAAATAGGGAATGGCCAGGCCGCTGGTCCAGCCCCGCAGGGCTTTCATGATCTTGAGTCCCGCCTCGACCGATGTGCGGAAGTGCTCCGCGCCGGCCACCTGGTCCGCCATATAGATGTAATACGGTCGAACCCGGGCCAGCAGCAGCCGGTGCATCAGCTCCATCATGACGGCCGGGCTGTCGTTGACGTCCTTCAAGAGCACCGTCTGACACCCCAGCGGAATCCCGGCATCGGCCAGCATCCCGAGGGCATTGACCGCCGCCGGAGTCAACTCGTCCGGGTGGTTGAAATGCGTATTGATGAAGAGCGGGTGGAACTTCCGGAGCATGGTGGTAAGCTCCGGCGTGATCCGTTCCGGCAGATGGCAGGGGATCCGGCTGCCGATCCGGATGATCTGGATGTGCTTGATCCGCCGGAGCCGGGTCAGGAGCTCTTCCAGCCGGCGGTCGCTCAGCATGAGCGGATCTCCGCCGGACATGATCACGTCCCGGATCTCGGTATGGGCCTCCAGGTACTTGAAGGCCGACTCGAACTGGGACATGGGGATCTTCTCCGGATCCCCCACCTTCCGCCGGCGGGTGCAGAACCGGCAGTAGCTGGCACACACCGGCGAGACCAGAAAGAGCGCGCGGTCAGGATACCGGTGCGTGATATTCGGGACCGGGCTGTCCTCGTCTTCGCCCAGGCTGTCCACGATCCCGTCCACCACTTCGAGCTCCTGCACCGTGGGCACATACTGGCGCCAGATGGGATCGCCCGGTTCCTTGATCAGGTCCACCATCGCCGGGGAAATCCGGAATTCGAAGTTCTCGGCCGCCTGCTTCAGACGGTCGATCTCCGGGAACTGGTCCGGTCCGAAGCGCTCGGCCAGTAATTCCAGACTGCGAATCGAGTTCTTCCTGAGCAGTTCTTGCCAGGTCGACATAGCTACCTCGCCTGAGGTTGCGCTGATGGGAGCAGGAGACCCTGCTTCCGGGGTGCCAAGTTCCCCGGCCTGCTCCGTCCTCCTACCACTCCGTGCTCATCGCTCGTTACGGCGCCAGCGGCTTCACGTAGATGACCTGGTCATCCCCGGGGGCGTAGAAATCGGGGACGCGGGCAACCGCCCGATACCCCCGGGCCAGGTAGAAGGCCTCGGTCGGCCGGTAGTCCGGCCGGCCGCTGGTTTCGATCACGATCAGCCGGGCCTGCCCGGCCAGGCGCTGTTCCATCTCATGCACCAGGGCGGTCCCCACACCCATGCCATGGGCGGCCGGATCGACGGCGATCCAGTAGAGATCCCAGGTGCCCTCGGTGCACGGCGTCTCACCCCAGCAGATCCAGCCCATGAGAGCCCCGTCGACTTCCGCGGCCAGGGTGTGGTAATCGGTCTGGTCCGGGATGACGGCGGCATCGAAGACTTCGAGGGCCACCTGGATTTCGGCTTCCCGGAACAACCCTACCAGGCGCGAGATCTCCTCGATCCTCCGCCGGTCGGTTGTCAGGAGCGGCCGGAGCCGGAGCCGAATCCCGGTGGGCGCGGTCAAACGGCACCACTCATCTGGGGCCGGCCGGCCTGACCCGCCTTCCGGGAGGCTGCCCGCTCCAGCGCTTCGTTCATTACCCGGTTGGTGAGTTCGGTGTAGTCCCAGCCGTAGGCCTGGGCCATCCGGGCCAATCCGGCATCTTCCGATATATCGGGGTTCGGGTTCACCTCGATCACGGCGACCTGGCCGGAGCGGTCGACTCGCAGGTCCACGCGGCCGTATCCTTCACTCTCGCATAGCATTTCCCAGGCCGCCCGGGCCACCGAAGTGAGCTTCCGGGCCAGATCCTCCGGCACCCGGGCCGGACACTGCGGGATGGTGCCGCGGTCTTCCGGGCTGCCTTCATCCCACTTGGCGGCGTAGCTCACGATGTGCCAGTAGCCCTCGGGCATGTCGGCGAAGCTGATCTCCGAGAGAGGGAGCATGGTCTTCCCCACGAAGCCGACATTGAACTCGCGCCCGTCCACGAATTCCTGGACCATCACCGAGTCGTACTGCTCCGACATGAGCGCGATGCGTCGCTTGAGATCGTCGATCGACGTGCACACCGCGCCGTTATCGATGCCGAGGCTCGCGTCCTCGTTCGCCGGCTTGACGATGACGGGAAATGCAAGGCCATCGGGGATTTGATTGCGTTTTGCCAGAGCCGAACGCGGAACCGGAATTCCGTTTGCCGCGAGAAGAACGTTCGCCATGTGCTTGCGATGGCAGACCGACGTGGCCCAGGGCCGGCAGCCGGTGTAGGGAACGCCGGTGAGTTCGAGCGTTCCGACGACCCAGTCCTCGTACCTGGAATGGCCATCCAGTCCTTCGCACAGGTTGAACACCAGGTCGCACCGGCGGATCCGGGAGATGTAGCGCCAGTCGTTGGGCCGGATCGGGACCAGGGTCGCCTCGTGGCCCAGCCGCCGGATATGCCGCCGAATGACCTTGGCCCCGTCCACGACGGCCGCGATGTCCTTCTTGTCCCAGTGCTCACCGCCCGGGTCGAAGAGAACCGCGACCCGCATCAGGCGGCCACCTCTTCAACCAGCGGGCGGCCGGTTACTCGCTGCCAGGCGATGCCTGCGACAGCCTGGATCAGCTCTTGGTAGGTCATGCCCGCGGAGCGGGCGGCCTTGGGGAAGCAGGAATTGTCCCGCGGGTCAGGCAGGATCCCGGGAAGCGGGTTCAGCTCGACCACCATCGGGGCACCGTCCGCGTCACAGCGGACGTCGACCCGGCACCAGTCGCGGCAGTCCAGCGCGCGGTAGGCGGCGAGTGCCGCGGCCTCGATGCGGCGGGCCTGGGGCTCGGACACCCGGGCAGGGCACTCGAAGATCTGGAGCGGACGCGCGATGGTGTCCCAGAGCCACTTCGCTTCGTAGCCGTAGATCGGCGGTGCCCCGGAAGGGAGGTCGCCGAAGTCCATCCCGACGATCGGGAGGCAGCGGGCGCGGTCCCCGTTCCCCAGGATCGCCACGGTGTATTCCGGTCCCGGAAGGTAGGTCTCGACCAGGACCGGTTCGTGATAGGTCTCCAGCAGATAGCCGACCTGCTGCTCGAGCTGCTTCCGGTCGCGGCAGAGGCTCCGGACCGAGACACCCTTCCCGGACCCTTCGAAGGCCGGCTTGGCGAAGAGCGGGAAGGGGAGGGAGCAGGTCCTGGCCTGTTCAACCGAACCGGCCAGGAGAAACGGCGCGGTCGGGACGCCCCGCACCTGGAGCACTTCCTTGGCCCGGCCCTTGTGGAGGGCGAGGGCGAGCGTGAGCGGATCGGAACCGGTATAGGGGATTCCGAAGAACTCGCAGATCGCCGGGACATGGCCTTCCCGGTTTACCCCGAAGAGCCCCTCGGCAACGTTGAACACCAGATCCGGCCGGGCCGCCTCGAGCTTCATCGGGAACCCGGTGTCCGCCTCGAGCCGGATGACTTCTCCCAGCGGCTGGAGCGCCCGCTCGACCGCGTCGATGGTGGAAGGCTCATCCCACTCGGCGTACAGATCCGGCTGCTCCAGGTCCGACCGGAGCGAGCGGGAAGGGTTGATGTTGTTTGAGGGAGACTCTAGAACCACGCCGGCAGAGGGTGCCGGCGTAAGGGGCTTCAGGTTGAAAGCGAGTCCTATTCGAACGCTCAAACGATCCTCAT
>JBFXBG010000017.1:0-40739 GCA_050183505.1 Gemmatimonadales bacterium
TCTTCCGGAAGGCCACCGGCTGGGCGTCTCCCCGTTTGACGCCGGAACGCCGGACGATGTCCTGCAGGACCGGATCCTCGATGGGGACACTGTCCCGCACGGCGTTGGCCAGGTACTGGAACGCCGTCCGGGCATCCGAGGCGGGATGGTAGGTCAGGACGATCATGTCCGGCGAGAAACGCCAGACCCGGTCCTCCAGCAGCAGGACCTGCTGGACCAGGCTGAAGGACACGACCGAGAAATTCAGGATCTCGTAGTGACGGTCATCGGTTCCCAGCTCGGAGTTGAGCCGCCGCTCGGTGATGTTGTCGAACGTGCTCGAGTCCGGTACGCCGGAACCCATGACATCCGAGGGGCCCAGCAGGGCGAGCCGGACGGTCCCGGCCGGCTTGGCCTCGGTGTAGTCGCGGTCGCGCATACCCCAGGCGTTGGTCGTAAGCGGGGCGCCCTTGAACTCGATCGAGGAGGCGGGCACCAGCTCTCCGCCGAGCAGTGTGGGCAGCGCCCGGTATACGGGGGTTTCCGTGAGCCGGACCCAGTCCTCCGGCTTGTCCTGGTAGACGTCCCAGAGCTGGTTGTTGTACCGCTCCACATTGATCAGCTGTTCGTAATACCCCCGCTGCAGCATGGCGGCGTCGCGGGCGTTGAGCCGGCCCTCCTGCAGAGACCGCACGAAGTGCCCCGGCCCGGTACCCAGCAGGTTGAGAACCGGGGCCGCGGTGAGGACGATCATGCCGGCCAGCAGGCCGGTCGTCTGGATCGCCGGCCCGCGCCAGAACGGCGTCCTGGCCGCCTTCTGCCGGTCGGCCAGGGTCCGCACGCCCCAGGGGTAGCCGGCGATCCCCACATACGCCACGATGATCGACCCGATGACGAACAGCTGCTGGGCGGTCACCTTCCCCGCGACCGAGAAGAGCGCGAAGAAGTCGCCGACCGACGGGCTGTCCCACAGGGCCCAGAGGGCGCTGATGGTGGCGAACATGGCGACCGCCGAGAGGCCCCGACGCAGGCTCCAGGTCCGGGTCCTGGTGAGAACCCGTTCGCGCCCCTGTTTCGCCTCCCGGAGGAGGTGGTAGAGCAGGAAGGCGGTCATGACGAACCAGAACAGGCCGTCGGTCGCCGTCAGCGGGAAACTGCCGCGCAGCCAGAACCACTGATAGGAATGGAACAGCCAGGTCAGGATGAACACGATCCCCATCGACACCACGATGCCGAAGATGGCGCCGCGCCGGCGGTACCGGAAATACGCCGGGTAATACACGTACTTCATGATGAAGTCTTTCCAGTAGATATTCGTCCGCCGCCACAGGTCGGTGAAACTGGAAGACAGGTAGTACAGGTGATGGGTCTCGGGCAGGTGAAAGCCGAAGAGGTGGAGCATGCCCACCACCACGTGGAACTGGCCCGATACCCGCAGGTACAGCAGGAAGGTCGAGGCGAAGTGCTGCAGCAGCCCACCCAGGTCGGCCACGTCGGCCGGGTCCATGGCGAGGTAGTAGTACACCATCCGGTAGAGCACCAGATGCAGCAACCCCCGCGCGATCCACTGCACACCCCGCTGATAGACGGCCCAGGACTCCGTCTCGTAGTAGGTGCGCTCGAAGACCTTGTAGTCCACCAGCGGAAACAGGGGGAAGGTCACGTTCGGCAGCATGAAGAAGTACCCCAGGGTCCGCGGAATCGACGGCGTCGATTCGTCGTACCGGAGGGAGTACATGTACATGATCAGCCGGAACATGAACATCGAGCCCAGGATGGGCCACACGCTGATGGGCCAGGGCGAATGGACATAGCCGGCCCGCATCGCGGCCAGCCCGACGCCGGTGAGCAGCAGCAGCCCAACCCGCCACCGGAACGCGATCGGCAGATGGCAGATCGCGATCAGCAGCAGCCCCGTCCCCACCAGCCAGAGCGCGCCGGTGATTCCGAAGGCAAGGCCGATCCCGACGAACGAAACCGCCACGAACCAGGACAACCGGTGACGCATTGGCAGCAGCGCGTTCACCAGGAATCCGCCGGTGGCCAGCATCACGATCCGGAAGAAGGTCCGGCTCTCCAGCTCGAATGCCTGGATCACCAGCAGGATGAGGCCCATCTGCAGCGCGAGCCCGGCCAGCCTGGCGACGTCCAGCCAGGTGACCCGGGTGCCGGCCTGTTCCTGATCCCGCCCGGCGGCGGCCGTCAGGCTTCCAGCGGTCATGGTGCGAGCTCCAGGGGATGAAACCGTCATTGTGGCACCGCGGCCTCTCGGCCCCCACGCGTGGGCACTTCAGGAGCGGTGGTCCGGGCGGCCAGGTCCGGATCTCCGCGCGGCGACCTCGATGGTTGTCGGTGTTGTGCAGGCGGCGGGGATCTACCCGGCTTGCTGCTGGTCTCTGTTCGCTATGCCCGTGCCACTGCCACTGAACCGGTGCATCACACTTAAGTCACTGTACCGCAACAGCTTGCAAATCACCCCACGGTGGGGCACTGTGGAGCCACCCCACCCCTGTTGGCCATCCGCCACAGTGGAAGATTACAGCCCGAGGTAGCGGGCGATGAGATTCCGCTGGATCTCCGAGGTGCCGCTGTACAGGGTTCCACCGATCGAGTCCCGCAGGTCCCGTTCGACCTCGTACTCCGTGGTAAACCCGTAACCGCCATGGACCTGCACCGCATCGAGGCAGGAACGGACCCAGGATTCGCTGAGATAGAGTTTGACGATCGCGGCCATGAGGCCGCCGTCGGCCCGGCCTTCCTGCTTGCTCCAGGCGGCGCGGTACAGCATGAGGCGGGCGGTCTCGAGCCGGACCTTCATCTCCGTCAGCCGGTTGGCTACCGACTGAAACTCCCCGATGGGTTTGCCGAACTGGCGCCGCTCGTGACAGTATTTGACCGCGGCCTCGAGCTGCCGTTCCATCCCCCCGATGTAATGAGCCAGAATGCAGGCGCGCTCCCATTCCATCGAGTCGTTGAACACGGCCCCACCCCGTCCCTCCCGGCCGATGCGGTTTTCCGCCGGAACCCGGCATTCCTGGAACACGACCTCGGCCATGGGAGAGGTCCGCAGCCCCATCTTCTCGATTTCCCGGCTCACGGACAGACCGGGCGTGTCCCGGTCGACGATGAACCCGGTGAGCCCGAGGAATCCCTTCGCGCGGTCGATCGTGGCGAAGACCAGGAAACAGTCGGCGGCCGGGCCGTTGCTCACGAAGGTCTTGGTGCCGGTGAGCACGTAGTGGTCCCCGTCCTTCGTGGCCGTGGTGCGCAGGGCGAACGCATCCGAACCCGAGTCCGGCTCGCTCATGGCGTGGGCGCCGATCCACTCCCCGCGGCAGAGCCGGGTGAGATACTTGGCCCGGGCCGCCTCGGTGCCGAACTTGTGGATCGGCATCTGGACGCTCCACATCTGGGCCGCGAGGCCGAAGAGCAGGCCGTTGTCCCGGCAGGCGCAACCCAGCGCCTCCATGGCCAGGATGGTCGTCAGAATGTCGCTGCCGGTGCCCCCGTACGCCTCCGGAAAGGGCAGGCCCTGAATGCCGAACTCGGCACACCGGGTCCAGAGCTCCCGGGAGAACCGGTGCTCCCGATCCCGCTGGATCAGATCGTCCTGCAGGGCCTTCCGGGCGAAATCGATGACCGCGTCACGGAATTCCAGCTGCTCTGCCGACCAGGAAAAGTCCATCGGGTCCTCGCGAAAGGGGGGCGGATCCGCCGGGTGCGTGGCATGATGCAGGGTCCGTGCTCAGCCTGACCGGGGCCGTGTCCAGGGTTCTCTGCCGGGGCACAGATCGTGCTCTTGAACCCTCGGCCATTTGAATGGCACCCGGGAGCCTTCCGGGGCCATTCCAACTCCGTAAGATACGTCCCCAGCAGCCCAGGTACCGGCCCGGATACTCTGCCCGGTTACCCGGGACGTGTTGCCCGCAGGCCACAGGGGTGAGGTCTGCCCTCGCTGTCCGACTACGAGGAGAGCAGCGCCATGGAAGAACGGTTCGACGTCATCGTCATGGGAGGCGGTCCCGGCGGGGCCGCCTCCGCGGCGTATCTCGCCATGAACGGCCTCAGGGTTCTGGTGCTGGAGCGGGAGAAGTTTCCCCGGTTCCACATCGGGGAATCGCTGCTGCCGGCGGGGTGGGAGCTCTGGGATCGCATCGGCGTCACCGAAGCCATGGAGCAGGCGGGGTTCACGGTCAAGCAGGGTATCATGTTCGGAATGTTCAACGCCCCGGAGGATGTGAAGCTGCTCACCGCCGAGTACCCCGAGTACTTCCCCCGTCCCTATACCTACCACGTGGAGCGGGCCAGATTCGACCAGATCATGCTGGACAATGCCCGGCAGAGGGGCGCCGTGGTGCGGGAGGAATGGAGCGTCAAGGACATCATCATGGAGGGGGACACCGCCGTGGGCGTGCTGGCAGGGCCCAACGGCACGTCCCCGAAACCGATCTACTGCCGCACGGTCGTGGACGCCACCGGCCGGGACTGTCTCATCGCCCGCAAGTTCGGCTGGCGCAAACCGGATCCGGTCCTCAACAAGATCTCCCACTTCACGCACGTCCGGGGCGGCGTGCGCCGCGACCCGAACGAGGTCGTGACCATCGGTGAGGTGCTGCCGAATTCCACCACGACCGACATCCACACCATCGACGGCGGCTGGGTCTGGTACATCCCGCTTGCCAACGACATCGTCAGCGTCGGCGTCGTGCTGGACGCCAAGGTCGCCCGGTCCCTGGGCAACTCACCCCAGGAACGGTTCGACCGGGCGGTGGCCAGCTGCGATAAGGTGCGGGACTGGATGGCGGGGGCGGAGCAGACCATGGAGATGCAGACGATCTCCAATATCTCCTACCTGAACGACCGGTTCGTCGGCAACGGGTTCGTGCTGGTCGGCGACTCGGCCATGTTCGTCGATCCGGTCTTCTCCGCCGGGGTCACCCTGGCCATCCGGGCCGGGATCTACGCCTCCGAGTGCATCGTTGACGGATTCAGGCACGACGATCTCAGCGCCGCGCGATTTCTTCCCTACGAGCGGCGGATCAAGCATCCGATGTACTCGATCTTCAAGATGATCTACAACTGGTACCAGATCCTCGATCGGAAGGACTCGAACAATATCATCAGCCGGGCGCGCTCGATTCCCCTGCTGCGGGAACGGTTTGTGGTGCTGCTCTCCGGCGGCTACGACCGGATGGACCTGGAGCAGATCCTCCAGGCAGCCGATGAGCCGCCGGAGAACGACACGCTGCCTCCGATGCTCGCACGTGCTTTTGCCGAAGCCGGCCGCCAGGGGACCGACCCGGCCGCTGCCTGATCCCGCCCGACTCGGAGGACACGATGCAACCGGATTATGACGTGGGGATTATCGGCGGCGGGCCGGCCGGGTCCAGCATGGCCGGGTACCTGGCGCGGGCCGGGGTCAGGTGCGTGGTGTTCGAGCGGGAGTCGTTTCCCCGTCCGCATGTGGGAGAATCGCTGGTCCCGTCTTCCACCCGGGTGTTCAAGGACCTGGATTTTCTTCCCGTCATGGAGGCCGCGGGGTTCCCCCACAAATTCGGAGCCGTCTGGACCGCGACCGGGGCCAATGCCCGGCTCTACGACCACGGGTGGGACGGGCTGGAGGCCGATTGCCGGGCGGATATCCGGTTCGAGGAGCGGCAGCAGCCGGGGGTGGACCAGAACTACACCTATCACGTCGATCGCGGGAAATTCGACCAGCTGCTGCTGCAGCACGTCGCGTCGATGGGGGCGGACGTGCATGAAGGCGTGGCGGTGAAGGACGTGGACATGACGGGTGAGCTGCCGCGGATCCGCGTCCCCAATGGCGGGGGAGACAGGGACGTCAGGGTCCGGATCGTCGTCGACGCCAGCGGACGGAGGACCTTCCTGGGCAACCGGCTCCGGCTCAAGCTGATGGACAAGGTGTTCGACCAGTACGCCATCCATACCTGGTTCGACGGTTTTGACCGCGCCTCCGTCATGCCGGGCGCTGAACAGAAGCAGGACTACATCTTCGTCCACTTCCTCCCGATCACCAACAGCTGGGTGTGGCAGATCCCGATTACCGACACGGTCACCAGCATCGGCGTCGTCACCCAGAAGCGGCATTTCAAGGCCGCCGCCGACCGCGAAGCCTTTTTCTGGGAATGCGTCGGCAGCCGGCCGGAACTGCACGACGCCCTGCGGCGGGCTCAGCAGGTCCGGCCGTTCAGCGAGGAAGGCGACTACAGCTACGCCATGAGCCAGATCACCGGAGACGGCTGGATCATGGTCGGCGATGCCGGGCGCTTCGTGGATCCGATCTTCTCGACCGGCGTGAGCATTGCCCTTAACAGCTCCCGGTTCGCCCATGGTGATATCCTGCGGGCGCTGGAGACGGGGAATACGTCCAGAGAAGCGTTCCGGGAATACGAGGACACGATCCGGCGGGGCACCCGCAACTGGTACAACTTCATCACCGTCTACTACCGGCTCAACGTGCTCTTCACCGCCTTCATTCGGGATCCCCGCTACCGGCTCGACGTGCTCAAGCTGCTCCAGGGGGACGTGTATGAAGAGGAAGAGCCGCCGGTCCTGACCCGGATGCGGAAAATCGTCTCCGAAGTCGAAGACAATCCCAACCACGTGTGGCACAAGCTGCTGGGCGATCTGACGGCGGACGCGTTCAAGCCGGCGTTCTGAGCCCCCGGAAGGGCGGCGGCCGCACCCGTGCCTCCGCCCTCGCTACATCCCACCCTTCCCGCCCACAATCAGCTCTTCCCGGACCACGCCGGCATTGGGCGTCCCCGCCTCGACCGAGACGACCTCGAGCTGATAGCGGCCGGCGCCGATGCCGGTGAACTCACCCTGGAAATGGTTCTGGGTGCCGGCGTAGGTCAGCGGCACCTCGGCGACCGGCCGCCCATCCTGCAGCAGGCGCGCGGTCACCCTGATCCGGTTGGCGTCCCAGATGCCGCCCGGCTCGATCGGGCAGCCGCAGGCCATCTGGACGGTGGTCTGGACTGGAATGGTGCCGGCCGCGACCGTCCCGGACGGTGCCTGGACCTTGAGCAGCAGTCCGTCGATCACCAGAACGACGCCGTCGCCCGTGATGTCGTGACCCGGAACGAGCCAGAGTGTGCTGGAGGCCCGGCGGACCGGGGCGGGCCCGTCGACCGGACCCTCGGCGGTGATCGTCACCAGCGTCGGACGTTCCAGCGCCAGGCTCGCCGTGAAGCGGGCCGCGCCCGGGGTGTCAAACACCGCCTCGCCCCGCTTGCGAGGCTCGAGCATGATCCGGCGGGTGTCGCCGCTGGATCCCCCCTGAACCCCCTCGGCCAGTACCCGGCCGGTGGCCGCGTCGGTCAGGGTGATCCGGGCTCCACCCACGCCGTCATGCAGCAGCTTGGCATCGTTGGCGACCACATGGATCGTGACGGACGTCGGGGTGGTCTGGGCCTGGAGTGTGCCTCCGGCAATGAACAGAGCGACGGGAAGTGCGAAGAGCGTGCGCATGGGCATGGCAGTGCGAAATGAGAAGTGAGAAGCAGGAAGCAAAGGGCAAGAAGCCACCTGGAGCCCCGGTTGGCAAGGCCCGGCGCCCGCCGGCCGCCTGGAGTTCACCTGCGTTTCTCTCCCCTTTCCCTTCTCCCTTCTCACGCCTCACCCTACATGTATCCGTCCTTCCGCAGCGTCTCCAGCCCGCCGCCGTCGTCCTTGTCCTGAGCCCGGCCGGATCGCTCGGCGATATTGCGGAACTTGCCGGTCTTCAGCTCGACGATGATCTCCTCGACGTTCCGGGCGTCCGACTCGACCGGCATGGTGCAGGGATAGCATCCCAGCGAGCGATAGCGCTGGCCGCTGCCCTGATTGTAGTAGAGCGACACCGTGGGGATGCTTTCCCGCTCGATGTACTCCCAGATATTCAGTTCGGTCCAGTCCAGCAGGGGATGAATCCGGACGTGGGTGCCCGGGGCGAACTCGGTCTTGTACTGGTTCCAGAACTCGGGCGGCTGATCGCCGACGTCCCAGAGGTTCTGGTTGCTTCGGGGGGAGAAATACCGCTCCTTGGAGCGGCTGCCTTCCTCATCCGCCCGGGCCCCGACGATGACCCCGGTGTAGGGTTCGGTGTTGCGATCCCGCTCGTAGGCCTTCTTGGCGTGGTTGAACCGGTAGCGGGGCCATTCGCCGCTCAGGGTATGCTTCAGGGCTTCGCTCTTGAGCAGCTGACAGCAGGTGATCCGGTCCACCGCCCCCTCGGGGAAGGTCCGTTTGTCCTTGAGGGCCTGCTCGTTCTGTCCGTAGATCAGATTCAGGTTCCACTCGGCGGCCAGCCGGTCCCGGTATTCGATCATTTCCGGGATCTTGTACGACGTGTCGATGTGCACCAGGGGGAACGGGACATGCCCCAGGAAGGCCTTGCGGGCCAGCCACAGCAGGACGGTGCTGTCCTTGCCGATCGACCAGAGCATGCAGAGCGATTTGAAATTGGCGTACGCTTCCCGGAAGATGTGTACGCTGCGGTTCTCCAGCTGGTCCAGATGATCCATATCAGTCAGCCCGTCGAAGGTCGGTAGGAATCGGGAAGTCGGGACGTCCCATGGTCAGGATGGCGCGCCCATCGCCGCGGCACCCTCCAGCATTGCCAGGACCTGCGCCACGGCATCGTCCACACTCAGGGCGCCGGCGTCCAGCGTCAGTTCCGGCTCGGCCGGCGGCTCGTAGGGATCGCTGATCCCGGTGAAGTGCTGAATCTCGCCGCGGCGCGCCCGGGCATACAGGCCCTTCACGTCCCGTGCCTCGCAGGCTTCCAGCGAGGTCGAAACGTAGATCTCCCGGAAGTCGCGGCACAGGCTCCGGACGAACTGCCGGGAAGCTTCGTAGGGTGAAACCAGCGATGCCACGGCGACCACCCCGTGATGCTCCAGCCGGCTCGCCAGCCATCCCACCCGGCGGATGTGGGCGTCACGATCGGGACGGGTAAAGCCGGTGGCGGGGAAGATCTCCCGGATGAGATCGCCGTCGAGTTCCTCCACCCGGCGCCCCTGCCGCCGCAATTCCGCCGCCACCCGCCGCGCGATCGTACTCTTGCCCGATCCCGACAGCCCGGTGAACCAGAGCACCATGCCCTGGGCCTGCGCGTCGCCGCCCGGCGCATCGAACCCGACGACGAAGCCGGTGTTCCGCAGGTCGGGCGTGTTGTAGGTCAGCGGCGAATGCCGCTCGCCATGACGGCCCGAGTTGCGGTAGATGCAGTCGCCGGCGGCGACGTCCCATTCCATGGTCGGCCCCAGACGGGGGTAGATGTCCGCCTTGCCCTCGGCCACCCAGCAGAACTTGAGCGAGCTCCCCGCCTGGACCCGGCGGCCCACCCGCAGCCCGGCGAGGTACTCTTCCAGCGCCTGCGACGGATGCGACCGGCTCTCCGCCACGGTGAGGGCGGCATCCGGGGCGGGGGCCGAGGAATAGATCCGGGCCGGCGCGGTGCCGCGCTCCTGCTTCCACGAGCCGAGGCCGCGCCCGGCGTAGTACATGAGATCGAGGGCCGGGGCGTAGATCACCCCGAGGACCGGATCACCCCGGTCGATGAGCGCGATGTTGACCGTGAACTCGCCGTTGCGCTGGAGGAACTCCTTGGTACCGTCCAGCGGGTCGACCAGCCAGAACCGCGCCCAGTCCCGGCGCCGGGCATAGTCGGGGATGTCGCCCTCTTCCGAGATGATCGGAATGGACGGATCCAGCGTCGCCAGCCCGGCGACGATGACCCGGTGGGCGGCGCGGTCGGCCTCGGTGACCGGCCCCCGGTCTCCCTTCTGCTGGGCAACCGTCCCCGCATGATAGTGCACCATGGCCGCGGCGCCGGCCTCCCGGGCGAGGGCCCGGAGCCGGTCGAGGACCGCCGGGGTTACCGTGATGCCCACCGTGGCGTGGGTCACCATGGGCGGAAGATCACACCCTTGTCCTGCAGGGTGGCCTTGATCCGGTCGATCTTCTCCGCTTCGGGCTCCTGCTCCGACAGCAGAACGTCGTAACTGACGTCGGCGGTGACGCTCTCACCCACCCAGACGACCTCGATCCGGTCCGGCTCGACGCTGGTCTTGATCAGCTCCAGGTCCTCCTGGGTAAGCTCCGAAGCCGTCACGATCAGGATTACCCCCGCGTCCAGCATGATGTTGGCCACTTCCGAGAGGCGCCGCAGATGCTCCTGGCGGTTCTCCAGCTTGCGCTCGATATCGGCGTCCACCCCGTAGAGAACGTTGCCGATGCCCAGGAAGTAGACCACCCGGCCATCCTCGAACAGCCGCGATTCCAGGGCCTTGCCCAGGCTCTTGCGGTCGGCTTCCTGCTCCCCGGTGATGAGCAGCAGCATGGCCCGCTGGACATATTTCTCCGCCCGGCGCTCGGGCGGGATGATGCTCGGCTCCCACTTGAAGTTACGGAGCAGCACCTTGTCCCGGACCCAGGCCTGCCGGTCGGGAAGGTCCTCGCGGATGATGCCGCCACCGCGGATTTCGAAATCGTCGATCACCACGAACCGGCTGGTGGCCGCGGCCTCGTCGGCGAGATCGAAGGCGATGGCCCGGTTGAGCTTGAGAGTGCACTCCGCCACGTCGTGCCGGTCGACCCGGGGCTTCTGATCGTGGGTCGTGAGGTCCGAGGCGTCGATGACCCGGTGGATCTCTTCCAGCCGCGCCACCACGCGGGCCGTACCGAGTTTGAGCAGGTAATCCTTTTTCTTGACCAGCGGGTTCTTCCCCAGCCAGAAGAGATTCACCCGGAGCCGGGTAGTGACCTTGGGCCGCGGCTGGTTGGCGAGCGCGGCCAGCTCGCCCCGGGCGACGTAGATCTGCTCGCTCAGCGTGAAGCCGACGGCCTGGCCCGCCTCGGCCCCGGTCTGGGGCGGCCGGTTGAAGGCCTCGATCGACTTGATCCGGCTCTTCTTGCCCGAGGGGTAGAACACGACCTCGTCACCCACGGCAATGCTGCCGGTGTCGATCGAGCCGCAGATGATCCGCCGGTCGTCCCCCTCCTTGGTGAACTTGTAGACATCCTGCACCGCCATGCGGAACGGCGCGTCCACCGGAGGAGGTTCGGTCCGGAACCGGTCGAGAATCTGCAGCACGGTGGGGCCCTTGTACCACGACATCGCCGCCGAATGCCCGGCGATGTTGTCTCCCTCCCGGCCCGCCACCGGAATGAAGGCCGCGGGCTCGACGTTCAACTGGGCCAGAAACTCGCGGTATTCCCGTTCGATCCGCTGGAAGACCTTCTGGTCGTAATTGACCAGGTCCATCTTGTTCACCAGCACGGTAATCTGGCGCAGGCCCAGCATGCTCATCATGTAGCCGTGCCGGCGGGAGTTTTCCTGGACTCCTTCCTTGGCGTCGATGACCAGCAGGGCGGCCTCCGCCCGTGACGCGCCCGTCACCATGTTCTTGAGGAATTCGATGTGCCCCGGGGCGTCGATGATGATGTAGTCCCGCTTGTCGGTCTTGAAGAAGACCCGGGCCGAGTCGATGGTGATGCCCTGGGCCTGCTCGTCCTTCAGTGCGTCGAGCAGAAAGGCGTATTCGAACGGCTTGGCCGTGCGCTCGCAGAGCGCCTTGACCTGCTCCAGCTTGCCGTCGGGCAGCGAGTGGGTATCCGCCAGCAGCCGGCCGATGATGGTGCTCTTGCCGTGGTCGACATGGCCGCCGATCACGATATGCATCCGCTCCTTGCTGCTGTCGGTCCCGCCGGTGACGGGGTCGGCGGCGGCGGACTGCTGGGTCGGGGTCAGGACGGGGTTCCGGGTCACTCAGCGTACTCCAGGATTCGTGGTATGACGGCGCATCAGATCAGGGACCATGGCCGCAAATCGCGCCAGCTCAGGGGCCATGGCGGCCGAGTCGGCCAGATTGTTCGACTCACGGATGTCCGACAGTCGATACAGTTCCGGGGCAAGGCCCGCCGTTTCCGGCCATGCGATGTAATGATAACCCCGGGCAATAATCGAATACGGCCCTCGGGCCGGCCGGACCGCAATCTCGGCCCAGATCGGGGGCGCCGGCTCGGCGGGTCTTCCCTGCCGCCAGGTCCGTGCCAGGGAACTCCCGGGCCAGGACTCGGGGCCGGTGAGGCCCGCCACATCCAGGATCGTCCGGGGGACGTCCCGCAGGCTCACCGGCTCCGGTACGACCTCTCCGGCGGGGACCCTGCCGGGATAGCGGATTACCAGGGGAACCCGGAGCAGGGGCCGGTACAGGCTGTTCATGTGGCCCAGCCGGCCGTGATCGCCCAGATGCTCACCGTGGTCCGAGGTGACCACCACGATGGTGTTGTCCAGGGTTCCGTCCGCGGCAAGCGAATCCAGCAGCCGGCCCAGCTCCGCATCGAGGGAGGCGATCAGTCCGTCGTAGTGGTCCGCCATCCACGCGACCTCCGCCCGGGAGATATCCCGCAGCCGGACCATCTCGGGTCTGGGCCGGAAATGCTCCTGAGCGTCCCGCACGAAGCGGCTCCGGAACGGTTCCGGGGCGATGTACGGCCGGTGGGCGTCGAAGTAGTTGAGGAAGGCAAAGTAGGGCCGCCCGTCGTCCGGCCGGTCACGCAGCCATTCCAGGAAATCGTCGGTGATCTCCGGCCCGTGCTTGCGGCCGGGATGGTCGTAGAACCCGGTCAGGCGGCGAAGCGCAGACCAGTCGGCCAGCACAGTCCCCAGCCGGGAACTGAGCAGAACCTCGCCGGGAGAGACGACATGGTCTTCGTAGTGCACGAAACCCCGGTCCAGACCGTGTTCCCGGGTGGTGTAGGCCATGTTGGCCACGAATCCCGCGGTCACGTATCCCTGGGCGGCCAGCACCTCGGCGATCGGCGGTACTTTCCAGTCGAGCGGCTGGTCTACCCCGAGCAGCACCTGTTGCGGAGCAAGGCCGGTGAAGAGACTCCCGTGTGAGGGCAGGGTCCAGGGTGCGGTGGCGATGGCGAGATCGAAACTGGTTCCCTCGCCAGCCATCTCCTCCAGGTTCGGAGTCGTCGGCCGGTCGTACCCAAGCAGGCTCAGATTCCGGCCCCGTACGGTGTCCCAGATGATGAGGAGGACGTTGGCGGCCTGAGCCGGCGGTGTGCCGAGGGCGGCAAGAGCCCGCCGTTCGCTGACCTGCCGGAGGATCACGCCGGTAGCGCCCGTCGCGATTACCAGCAGCAGCAACGGTCCCAGCATCACCCGGACCACCCGCTGGGCCGTTGCCTGGTGTCTCATCGCGATCCGGGCGGTCTGGAGCCCGAGCCCGCCCGCCAGGGCCAGAGCGGCGAGGGGATGAAGCCCCGATACCAGCAGCAGCAGCGCCAGGAAGGCGACGATAGTCGCGGAGGCCAGCGGTACGATGGGGCGGCGCCAGCGCTGCACGACCCGGCCCGCCGCCAGTGCCGGCAGGACCGCAAGGCTGATCCAGAGCAGGTCTGTCAGCGGTGCCATCCAGGAGACGTGCGGGCCCAGCAGGAGGATCTTGCCGAAGCCATGGCGCTGGACCGCTCGAACGGCAGCCTCCACCAGCCCGGAAGCAAGCGCGAGCCAGAGCATGACCTCCACCAGGCGCAGGGTGGAGCGTTCCGGGATGCGGGATGATCCGGTCATGAACCCTCGGCGGTTGCCGGCTGAGGCAGGGAATCCGCCCGTGGCCCGGCAGCAGGTGGGACGGTGGGTTTGCCGAGCGAATCGGCCAGGGCCCTGAATGAAGCCATCAGGGGTTGCGCGCCGGCGCTGTCGGCGAGGTTGCGTTCTTCCAGCGGATCGGCGGCGAGTTGATACAGCTGAGGCGGCATCCGCCACCAGTGGATGAAGTGATATCCCCAGGCAACCAGCGACCACGCTCCCTTCCCGCCGGCGGCCGGCATCTCGGAGACGACCGTCGTGGGTTCCGGCGTCTGTTCGTCGCTCCAGAAGCGCGCCAGCGTCCGCCCCGGGAAGGGGGCGCTGTCCACGATGCCAAGCAGGTCCAGGGCCGTGGCGGCAAGATCCCGCAGACTCACCGGGGTCGAAACGGTTTGCCCGGCCGGGATGGCCGCAGGGTAGGAGACCACCAGCGGGACTTCGATGAGCTGGCGATACAGGCTGTTTCCGTGCGAGATGCGATCATGATCCCCGAAGTGCTCGCCGTGATCGGAGGTGACGATGACAATCGTCCGCTCCCGCAGGCCGGCCGAATCCAGGCCGGCCAGCAGATGGCCGATCTGGTCGTCCATCGCGGCGATGGTCCCGTCGTACCGGCTTTCGGACCAGCGGATCTCGGCCGGCGTCATGTCCTCAAAGGCCGCCGTGACCCGCCGGGAGAACGCGCCCGCCGGCGCCGCCGTTTCGAAGCGCGACCGGAACGGTTCGGGGGGCAGGTAAGGCTGGTGGGCATCGAAGTAGTTCAGGAACGCGAAGAACGGTCTTCCTTCGAGCCCACGCACCCATTTCAGAAAATCGCGCGTGACCACCGACGCCGGCTTTCGCCACAACAGCTCCTGCAGCCCGATCGCGCGCCGGACCGTCCCGTCTTCCAGGACCACGCGGCCGATGCGGGAGGTCCAGAGAACCGTGCCGGGAGTGATCCGGAAGTCTTCATAGTGGCTGAACCCGCGATTGAGCCCGTGCTCCCGGGTGCCATAGGACATGTTGGCGACGAACCCGCCCGTGGCGTAGCCGTGGTCTCTCAGGACGCCGGCCAGCACCGGCCAGGTATCGTCCAGCGCCTGGTACAGCGTCGCCGACATTTCACCGGGGTAGCGGCCGGTGAACATGCTGGCATGAGATGGCAGCGTCCACGGGGCCGTGGCATAGGCGCTCTCGAATCGGACCCCGTCTCCTGCCAGCCGCTCGAGTCGCGGGGTGGTCGGCCGGTGATAGCCGTAGGCGCTCAGGTTCTGTTCCCGGACCGTATCCCAGATAATGAGCAACAGGTTGGGTGATGAAGCATCGGCCGGCGGAACGGCGGCCAGTGCCCTCCGTTCCGACCACCAGCGCCAGCCGCCGATGACCGGTCCGGCCAGCAGGACGGCGGCGGCCATCCAGGGCAGCGACCGTCGGACGACCCGGCCGGCGGGAACCTGACGCGCCGCGATCAGATGCGAGGCCCGGAGGGCGATGCCGAGGCTCAGCAGCAGCGCGACCCAGTCGTGCAGGGGCGTATAGAGCAGGAGCAGCGGGAGGATGGCGAGGGTACCGAGCAGGGGGTGACCCACCTTCGGACCGGCCAGAACCGGCCACCGCCGGCCCAGGATCACGAGCACCAGCGCGAGCCCACCGAGCTCAACCAGGTTGACGGTCGGTGCCATCCACAGGACGTGTGGTCCCAGCAGCAGGATCTTGCCGAACGCCTGCTGCTGTATGAGCCGGATCCCGGCTTCCAGCAGCCCGAAGGCCAGGGCCAGCCAGCCGGCGGCGAGCAGGAGCGGCAGGTCCTGGCGAGGGACGCCGGACGACCGGGTGCTCACCATTGCTCCCGCGGGCCGACGAGCCGGCTGCCCAGTCTTTCGAATCCGGCCACGACCTCCACCAGGCCGGGATCGTCGGCGAGGTTGTGTGCTTCCAGTGGATCCTGATTCAGATCATACACCTCGACCGGCCGTTTCCGGTCGCCCCAGTTGATGTAGTGATAGGGAGGCACAACGATCGAGTACGGTCCGATCCCCTCGACCTGCGCGAATTCGGCGAAGATGGGACGCTCGCCCGCCGGCCCTCCCGTCCAGTACCGGCTCAGCGAGGCGCCGCCCAGACGCCCGCCCTCCTCCGCACCGGCGAGCCGGAGGATCGTGGCCGGAAGGTCGACCAGCGACACCGCGTCGGCCACGACCGTCCCCGCCGGGACTCTCGGCGGGTACCGGATCACGAGCGGGACGTGAAGCAGCTGCCGGTACAGGCTGTTCATGTGCTCCACCCGGTCGTGATCGCCGAAGTGCTCGCCGTGATCGGAGGTGACGATCACAATGGTGTTGTCCAGGACCCCGCGGTCGGCCAGGGAGTCGAGCAGCCGGCCCAAGTCCGTATCCAGATAGGCGATGCCGGCATCGTACAGCTGGTTGGTCCACGCCACCTCTCCGGCCTGCATCCGGTCCAGGTCGGCATGCTCCCACCGCGGGAAGAGCCCGTCACCGTCAAGGGTGACGAACCGTTCCCGGTATTCGCGGGGAGGCATGTAGGGCCGGTGGGCGTCGAAGTAGTTGAGGAACGCGAAGTAGGGGCGTCCGTTCAAACCGGCCTGCCAGTCGAGAAAGTCGGCGGTAATCGTCCCCGCATCCTTGCGGCCCAGCAGGTTGTAGTAGCCCACGAGATGGCGGACCCAGTCCTGGTCGGAAATAACCCGGCCCAGCCTGGATGCGAGTACCACCGTACTCGCACTCAGCGGGTAGTCCTCGTACCGCAGGAACCCCCGGCTCAGCCCGTGCTCACTGCCGGCATACAGGATGTTCGCTACGAATCCGGCGGTGGCGTAACCTTGGGTTGTCAGGACTTCGGCGAGGGTCGGCAGGGTGTCGCTGATCGGCCGCATCCGCCCGCGCATGAATGCCCGGGGGCGGTAGCCGGTGAACATGCTGCCGTGGGACGGCAGCGTCCAGGGGGCTGTCGAAAAGGCCAGGTCGAACCGCACCCCGGTCTGCGCCAGCCGCGAGAGGGTCGGGCTGGTCTCGAGCTCATAGCCATAGGTGCTCAGGCTCTGCTCCCGGACCGTGTCCCAGATGATGAGCAGCACGCTGGGCCGGTCTTCGGCGGCAGCCGGAGTGGCCGCGAGTGCGCGCCGTTCCAGAATGCCTGGCCCGGCCTGAAGGATAATTCCCGACAGCAACACCAGAGCCAGCAGCCAGGGTGTACTCCGCCGGATGACAGCCCCGCTCCGATCCGCGTGCCGCTGGAGGAAGCGGGCCGCCTGCAGGCCGAGCCCAAAGGCAAGCACGAGTGCGACCAGCTTGTGCATGCCGGTGGCCAGCAGTATCAGGGGCAGAAAGCCGATCCCCAACGTGACCGACCACAGCAGCTGGCGGGTGATGATCCCCGGTATGATGCGCCGGGCCACCAGCAGCATCCCCGCCGGTACGCCGATCCACACCAGGTCCGCCAGCGGCGCCATCCAGGCCACATCCGGCGGAATCAGTACCACCCGGCCAAGGCCGAAATGCTGGACGGCCCGGAACCCCGCCTCCAGGAGTCCGGAGACCATGGCGGTCCAGAGCACCAGCAACGGCACACCGGGCAGGTCTGCAACCGGGGTGTCTGATGCGTGCAACACGCTGGCGTCCGCGCGGAGACTCGCCGACAGACCCGCCTCCCAAGCTGTTGTTACGTATGAAGTTAGAATGGAGCGCCCGGGCTCGCCCCGGCCGGGCACTCCGTAGCGTAAGGGAATGGCGAGAATTGGGCCAGCCGATGGCCTACCGGGAGACCGGGGTCCAGGGGCCGCTGACCGAATCCAGTACCGTCTCCATACGCCGGAGCGTGGCCGCTCCCTCAGGCGTACGGGAGAGGTCCCGCAACTCAGCCGGGTCCCGCACGAAGTCATACAGTTCGACCGAATCCGCGCTCCAGATGGCGTGCATGCCGCTCGCCACGATCGAGCGGAATCGCCTGGCGGGGCCCGGGCCCGAGGTCTCGGAAATCACAGGATCCCCGGAGAAGGCCGGGGCGGATTCGTCGAAGTAACGGGCCAGGCTGGAACCCGGAAACGTATCCGCGGCGAGTCCGGCCAGGCCGAGCATGGTCCGGGGCAGATCGCGCAGGGAGACCGGCGAGGCAACCCGGAGACCGGCCGGTACCCGGCCCGGGGCGATGATCACCAGCGGGACCTCGGTCACGAACCGGTACAGGCTGTTGCCATGGTCGAACAGGCCGTGCTCCATGAACTGCTCGCCGTGGTCCGAAGTCACGATCACGATGCTGT
The DNA here is from genome assembly GCA_050183505.1 of Gemmatimonadales bacterium. Taxonomy (GTDB): domain Bacteria; phylum Gemmatimonadota; class Gemmatimonadetes; order Gemmatimonadales; family GWC2-71-9; genus JBFXBG01. Next base: position 17,853 of record JBFXBG010000017.1, read on the forward strand.
TCGAGAGCCGGCCGGACTGTTCCAGCCCCGACAGGACCCGGTCGACCTCGTGATCCAGGTATGCCAGGGCGGCGTCATACGCGGCCCGCTCCGCCTCGACGTCGGCGGGCGAGAGGCGCTCCGCGGCGTCTTCGATCTTGCCCATGTAGGGCCGGTGCTCCAGCAACTCGAACCGGCGGTCCCGCGGCACCTTGAAAGCGCGCTGGTACGCGGCGGGAGGCAGGTACGGCTGGTGCGCATCGAAGTAGTTCAGAAAGGCGAAGAACGGCCGGTGCTGATTTCCGGACCAGGTCAGGAACGCATCGGTGACCTCCCCGCCGTTCTTCCTTCCCAGAATGTCGTAGTTGCCGAACAGACGGCGGACGCTCCGGCTCTGGCTCAACGCGCGGCTCAGTGAGGAGTTGACCACCAGCTCGCCCGGACTCACGCGGTAGTCTTCGTAATGGGTGAATCCGCGGGCCAGACCGAAGCTGCGATTGCAGTAGAGGATGTTGGCGACGAAGCCGGCGGTCAGGTACCCGTCGCCGGCCAGCACCTCGGCGACGGTCGGAAAGCGCGCGCCGAGGGGGTGGAGCCAGCCGGCGTCGAGCTCGTGGGGCCAGCGCCCGGTGAACATGCCGGCATGCGAGGGCAGCGTCCACGACGAGGTCGCGATGGCGTGGTCGAAGGTTGTTCCCCGGGCCGCCCAGCGCTGGAGGGCAGGCGTGGTCGGAAGCCCATAGCCGTAGAGGCCGAGGTCCGCCCGCCGGACCGTGTCGAGGACGATCAGCACGATGTTGGGGGCTCCGGCCGGTGCCCGTCCCAGCCCCCCCGTGAGGCGCCGCTCTCGAATCACCGTCCATCCCATGACCCCGGCTGCCAGCAGCAGGGTCAGCCCGGCGAACAGGGGTGTGGAAACGCGGATGAACCGCCAGGCCGGCTGCCAGTGGCGCGTCAGGATCCGGGCGATCTGAATGCCGATGCCAAGGGCCAGGGCCAGCCCTGCCAGGGGATGCAGGCGGGACAGGAGCAGGAGGAGCGAGAATGCGCCAAGCGTGACAAACCCGGCCAGGACGTTCCTGGCGCCGAGGCTTCCGTGTATTCGCGCCGCCAGTGCGGTCGCGAGCGCGGGCAGCGCGAACCACAGTACCGCGCCGGTCGGGGCCATCCACAGAACGTGCGGGCTCAGATAGATGAACCCCTGAATCAGCCGCCCCTTCGCGGCCACCAGTCCTGCCTCCAGCAGCCCGGAGCCAAGGGCACACCATAGCGCGACCACCAGAATCTGGCCGGGGCGGAGGCGGGGGGACGGCGACGGAACGGCCATTGGTGATTGGATGATCGGGTGATGGTGGATCGGACGATCGAATCGGGCGGCCGGCATGGTGCACCCCGGTACCGTCCCCTTCCCGGCTCCGGCGCCGGAGTCCGGCGGTCCGCCGATCAGTCAGTCCATCGGTTTCCCAAAGACCTGCACCGGCGGATTGATGATCGGCAGGTATTTCATCCGGCGCCCCAGCAGGGGACGGGTGTCGAACCGCGCCACGCGGCGGTACCCGAGCGAGCCGTCCTGCAGCGCCTCATAGGTCGGCAGCGGCAGGTAGAGGCTCCGCTCCACGTCACGCGGGCTGGAATAATCCGGGATGACCAGCACATACCTGGCGCCGCTCTCTCTCACGTGGGTGGACGAGAGCGAGTCGGTCTCGATCCGGATCACATCCACCCCGGCCGGGATCCGTGGCAGCTGGCCGACCGAACCGAAATAGGCGACCCGGTCGCCGGGCTGCAGGTGGTCCGCCAGCCAGGCCCCTGCGGCATTCCGGGCATCGAACAGAATCTGGTATTTGAGGTCGATGGCCTTGACGGCCAGCCACACCACGGCGAGGACGGCCACCGTCCGGGCGGTGACTCGTTTCCAGCCCCCGGTCTCCAGTCCAAGCGAGAGCAGCCGCGCCGCCGGCAGAATGAGCGTCATGACCGCGAACATCGCCCAGCGGTACTGGAAGTGCCGGATGGGCGCGATGACCAGCAGCAGATAGCCCACCAGCATGGCGACGAGCAGCTTGGTGAACCTCCCCTTGCGCCAGGTAGCGGCGATCCCGCCCAGGGCCGCCAGCAGGAACAGGGGCCCCATGGCCTCCAGGACCGCCTGACTCACGTCGGAGGCGACCTGCAGGTAGCCGCCGACCGTGGCCGGCCGCACCACGTTCAGATGGACGACGTTCTGGAAGGTCTGCTCGAAGTCGAGCAGAAACCGGACATGGTTGATGAACCGCGACGGCCGGAACACGATGCCGTTGGCGACGGCATATCCCGCGATGCCGGCACCCACCAGCATGGCGACCGGCTTCCACCATCCCGCGGGCCGCGGTCCCTCCCGTCCCGCATCGATGAAATGTGCCACCATCACGAACAGCACGGCCGGAACCAGCGCTCCGTACGCCTGGTCTTTCGTGGCCACGGCGACCGCCGCCAGGACCCCGAAGATCACGGCCCGGCGCGTGGTCAATCCGCCGGTGACGATGGCCGCGAGCACGACCAGGCACATCGCCTGCCAGAACAGCACCGGCACATCGAGGTTTCCGGCCTGGGCGTAGTACACCAGCGGTCCGCACAGCATCATGCCCAGCGCGGCGATGACCGCGGTGGGCCGGCCCCAGACCCGCCGGGCCGCGAAATACACGCCCAGGACGACACCCGTGCCCATCGCGACGGCGATGACGCGACCGATCAGCGCCAGCGTGGCGATCGCGCCCACCGGATCGGCGAAGCCATAGGGATAGTCCGGGGACGGAGACGCGAGCCCGCCGGTGAGCAGCAGGTACCCGACGTACGGCGCGTACGCCGCGCCGAGGACGAGGTAGTGAAACAGCGGATAGGCGAAATACCAGCCGGGCTGCGGCTGAATCAGGAGATTGTGCAGTTCCGCGAGCGGTCCCATGCCCGCGATGCTGTCGATGTCCCAGCCCCGGATGGTGACCTCGCTGGTGGCATGCGGCAGTCCCCACCAGATGCCGGTGGCGTAGATGACCGCGGCTGCGAGTCCCAGGATGAGGGGCGCCCGGTCCCGCACGCTCAGGTTCAGGAATCTCCCCACACGGTCTCCCTCGGCAGGAATGGTCATGGTTCGTGGCGCAGCTCCTCGAGCTGCCGGCGGAACAGGTCGAGCGTCGTCTGCGCGGAATCCGACGAAGCCAGGTCCCGGGCTTCCCATGGATCCGCCGTGAACCGGTACAGTTCCTCCCGGCCGTCCCCGTTGCGGATGTAGCGCTGGTCCAGCGCGACCAGCGACTGCATGTCGCCCCGGCTCACCGGATACCACTCGGGCGTCCGGATGCCCTGGCTGACCTCGGCCAGCACCGGGCCGCTGGTGGCTGCCCCGTCATGCCAGAAGCGGGCCAGCGACCGGCCGGGAAACGGTCCGCTGCCGAGGCCGGCGAGTTCCGCCAGCGTCCGGGGGACGTCGCGCAGGCTGGCCGGCGCCTCGATCACGGTGCCTGCCGGCACGCCGCGCGGATAACGGATGAGCAGCGGGACGTGTACCGACGGACGATACAGGCTGTTGCCGTGATCAAAGATGCCGTGTTCCCCGAACTCTTCACCATGGTCCGCCGTCAGCAGCACGATGGTATTGTCCAGCAACCCGCGCCGCTCCAGCTGCCGGAACAGGCTGTCGAGCTGGTCGTCCAGGTACCGCAGCGCGCCGTCGTACTGCGCAATTTCCTCCCGAACGGCTTCGGGTGACGGAGGCCGGCTCCGCGGGCGGGCCAGGTAGCGGTGAATCGGGGAGCGGTTGTCGGATCGATGATGCCCGCTGAACAGGCTGTCGTATGGCGCGGGGGGGAGATACGGCCCATGGGCGTCGTAGTAGTTGAGGAACGCGAAGAAAGGCCGCTCCCCCCGGTGGTCCGCCCACGAAAGGAACTCCCTGGAGATCGTCGGTGCCGGCACCCGGACCAGATGCTGATCGCTCCGGATCAGATTCCGGAGAAAGAAACTGCGGTCGATCCGGCGCCCGATCGACGTGGTCTGGATGACCGTGTTCAGGGTGAGCGGGAAATCCCGGTAGCGGGCAAAGCCGCGCTCCAGCCCGAACTCCCAGCTGCAGTACCCCACATTGGCCACAAAGCCGCCGGTGAGGTACCCGTGCGCCGCGAAATACTCGGCCAAGGTGGGCCAGGTTCCATCAAGCGGTGCCGCCCAGTCGGCCGAGAGCTCGTGGGGCCACCGCCCGGTCAACAGGCTTGCGTGGCTGGGCAGGGTCCAGGGTGCGGTGGAGATAGCCTGGTCATAACGCGCCCCGCCGGCTGCGAACCGGGCTAACGCGGGAGTGGTCTCGCGCTGGTAACCGTAAAGGCTCAGGTCCGGGGCGCGCACCGTGTCCAGAATGATGAGCAGAACATTGGGCGCACCCTCCGGCGCCGGCCCCAGCGCGGCCCGTGCCCGGCCCTCCGTCAGCCGCCCGTACCCCGCGAGACCGGCGGCGAGCAGGAGCACGGCAGCCCCCATCCACGGGAGCGTCCGACGGACCATCCGGGCGAAACCCTGCGACCGCCGGCCGATGAACGCCGAGCCCTGCCAAGCGATACCCGCTGCCAGTACCGCCGCCGCGGCCGGATGGAGACTGGGAATCAGCAGCAGCAACGCGCCCGACGACATCCCCAGGAACACGAAACTGGCGGCCCGAAGTCCGATGAACCGGGGCAGCGCGGCCGCCGCCAGCGAGAGGAGAGCAGCCGGAGCCGCGAAGAACAGCAGGTCGGCGGCCGGCGCCATCCAGGCATAGTACCAGCTCACGTGAATCAGCCGGCCCAGGCCGAGTGACTGCACGGCCATCACACCGGCCTCGATGAAGCCGAGAGCCAGTCCAAACCAGAGTCCGGCGAGAAGAACGGCCCGGCCCGGATGGGCAACCTGCTGGGTCCCGGTGCCGGAAGTCATGGCGCGAGGGTCTTCCCCGGGGGCGTCACGGCACGGAGTGCGGCCCGGTATCTCCGGAGCTCCGCCGCCGCGTCCGGTGCACCGGCAAGATCGCTGGATTCGGACGCGTCGCGCTGATAGCGGTAGAGCTCCTCGCGCTGGTCGCCGTTCAGGATGTAGTGCAGGGTGTCGAGGATGACCGCCCGCATGGCGCCCTTGTCGATCGGGCTGCCCTTGGGAAGCCGGGAGTTGTAGTCGAGCTCCATGAGGAGCGTATCCGGGCCGGTGTCGGCGGCGCTGCCTCCCCGCCAGAACCGCGCCAGTGATCGTCCCGGAAACGGTGCCTGGTTCCCGGCTCCGATCAGATCCATGACGGTCGCGGGGAGATCGCGCAGGCTCGCGGGCTGCTGGACCGCGATGCCCTCGGGGACGCTCCCGGGAAGCCGGATCAGGAGCGGCACATGATGGAGCGGCAGGTACAGGCTGTTCCCGTGTCCCATGAGGTTGTGTTCACCGAAGAGCTCTCCGTGATCCGAGGCGATGATTACCAGGGTGCTGTCCAGCAGGCCGCGCCGGTCGAGATCCTGGAACAGGGCGGTCAGGCCGGCGTCGAGTTCGGCCAGCATGGCCTCATACCGGTCCTCGTTGTCCCGCACGTAATCCCGCGGGAGGCTGTCGCCGTCCGGCCGGCCCCGGTACCGGACCCAGTTGTTGTAGGCATGGGCCAGGCCGGGGGTGGCGAACCGGCCGGCATAGGGCTCGGTCGGGACGTACGGCGCGTGGGCGTCGAAATAGTTCAGGAAGGCGAAGAACGGATGATCCGGCCGGTGATCCAGCCAGCGGGAGAATTCCCGGTTGACGTCGGCGGCGTGTTTCCGCCCCATGACGTCATATTGTCCCAGCGGACCGCGGATGTAGCGCTTGCCGTAGATCTCCCGGACCAGCACGGCGCTGCGGAAGATCTCTCCCGGCGTCGTCGGAAAATCCTCGTAGTGGATGAACCCGCGATTCAGTCCCTTTTCCGTATCGCAATAGAGCAGGTTGGCGACGAATCCGGCGGTTGCGTAACCCCGGTCTCGCAGGACCTCAGCCAGCGTGGGGTATTCCGCACCGAGGGGGGAGAGCCAGTTGGCGCTCAACTCATGGGGAAGGCGGCCGGTGAAGAAGCTGGCGTGAGACGGCAGCGTCCACGGCGCGTTGGACATGGCCCAATCGAACTTCACCCCCTGGCGCGCGAATGCGGCCAGGCCCGGCGCCGTGGGCCGGTCATGCCCGTACAGGCTCAGGCTGCTGGCCCGCACCGTGTCCAGAATGATGAGCAGGACGTTGGGTGGCCGGCCCGGGCTGGCGGGCAGGCTGGCCAATGCTCGCCGTTCCGCCCAGACCCGTGAGCCGCGCAGTCCGATGCCGGCCAGAAGCACCAGGCCCGCCAGCACCGGCAGGGCCGGGCGGGACAGCCGGAGCAGCAGGCCGGGCCGCTTCGCGGCCATGCGCGCAAACTGAACCGCCAGTCCCAGCGCCAGGAAGACGGCTGCCGGCTGATAGAGCGGGGTGTACATCAGCAGCTGCGCCAGAAAGAACAGGAAGGCAAAGGCCCCGGCCATGGTCTTCCAGGTGAGCCGGCGCAGGCCCGCCATCCGCAGCGCAAGCAGCACGGCCGCCACGCCGAGGAATACGATCATCTCCGCCAGCGGGGCCATCCAGACGACATCCCATCCGATGAAAATGAACCGGTGCAGGATGTATCGCTGAGCGCCGAAGAGCAGAACCTCCCCGACGCCCGCGGCCAGGCCGAATGTCGCCGCGAGCCGGAGCATGCCGGCGGGTCGGTCCAGGAGGCGGGTGGGATCTGTCGTGTCGGTCATGGCGTGGAGGAAGCCGGGGTGGTCGGCGGAGTGTCGTTCCCACGCCGCTGGTGGTGAACCGAAGGCGTGAGCGCAGTCAGTGCGCCGCGGAGCCGCTCAAGATCCGTCGTGTAACCCGGTACCGAGGCCAGGTCCGCCGACTCGGCGGGATCATCAACGAAATCATACAGCTCATCGGTGCCGTCCCCGTTCCGGATGAGCCGCAGTCCACCGGTGAGCGCCGAGGCCATCGATCCGCGGCTGATGGGAGTCCCCTTCGGCAACAGGGGTGAGTAGCCCAGTTCCATCAGGAGCGTGTCGGAAGAGAACAGGCTGTCGGGCATCGTGCCGGACCAGAACCGGGCCATGGAGCGGCCCGCAAACGGCGTCTCCGCGCCCGCCAGATCGAGGATCGTGGCCGGCAGGTCCCGCAGGGAAACGGGTCCGGGCAGGACAGCGCCCGCGGGAGCCCTCCCGGGAGCCACGATCACGAGCGGGACCTCGACCGAGGCGCGGTAGAGGCTGTTTCCATGATAGAACACGCCGTGCTCGCCGAACTCCTCTCCATGGTCTGAGGTGACCACGACGATGGTGTTCGCCAGCTTGCCACGCGCCTCCAGGGTCCGGAAGAGGACGCCCAGCCGGAAGTCCAGGTATGCCAGGGATTCATCGTACTTGTCGACGGCGGCCCGCACGGTCTCCGGCGGCCACCGGCGCGCGGGGAGGTCCTCCCGCATGGCGTCGATGTATCTGGCGGCGCCGGGCTCGCTGAAGAGCGTATCCCACGGGGCCGGCGGCTGATACGGGTCATGGGCGTCGAGAAAATTCAGAAAGGCGAAATACGGACGATCGGCCGGCGTCCGGTCGAGCCATCTCAGGAACTCGTTCTCGACCGTTTCGGCGTTCTTCCGCACCAGGGCCCGCTGCGCAAACCGGTTTCCCACGAGCAGCTTGCCCAGAGAGGAGCTGAGCAGGATCTGGGCGGGGCTGATGCCGTAGTCCTCATAATGACCGAACCCCCGGGCGAGCCCGGTCTCCTCGCTGCAATAGCGCGTGTTGGCCACGAACCCCCCGGTCACATACCCTCGGGCCGCCAGGGCCTCGGCGAGCGTGGGGTAGGTCCCGTCCAGCGGGCGAAGCCAGGCGGCGCTGAGCTCATGCGGAAAGCGGCCGGTGAAGATCGATGCGTGCGATGGCAGCGTCCATGGCGCGGTGGAGAGGGCATGGGCGAACCGCACCCCCTGCGCAGCAAAACGCTCCAGCTCCGGAGTTGTGGGCCGCTCATACCCGTAGGCGCTCAGGTTGATGGCCCGGACCGTGTCGAGGATGATGAGCAGGACATTGGGCGAGGCCGCGGCCGGCTGCCCGGTCGTTGGTGGACGCCGCGTGAAATGGGACCACATCCGAACCCCGGCCCCGGCCAGAACCACCAGGAATGCCGCGACCGGCAGCGTCAGTTTCACCACCCGCTGGAATCTCCCCGGGTGCCGCCTTGCCATCCGCCCGGCCTGGATCCCGATGCCCAGCGCCACCAGGCCGCCGGCCAGCCGTGACAGCGGCCCATACATCAGGAGAATGGTAAAGACGCCAAGGGCGGCAAAGACCGGTACCGGCCCCGGAAGCGGCAGCCGGCGGGGGAGAAGGAAGCGCGCCAGCAGCAGCAGGAGGCCGACGCCCACAAACAGCACCACGTCGGTGATCGGTGCCATCCAGACCGCATCCAGAGGCGCGAACAGAAACCGGTGCAGCAGGAACTTCCGCACCAGCAGCAGGCCTCCCTCGCCGAGCCCGGTGACAAGCCCGAACCAGACGGCAAGCAGCAGCACGGTGCCGGGCTGGTCGGCGGTCCGGTCGGCGGAGGGACCGGTCAAGCGGAATCCCCGGCGGGGAGCAGTTCGCATCGCATTAACGGCAAGCGGGCCTCGGGCTCAGGATCGTTCCGCACCGGGGAAAGTGGGGAAGGCAGGTCCACGGTAGCCATGGCGGAAAGGGGATCTTGCGTTCGTCGCCCTGCCGGGTCACAGGGCTGGTGGATAGTTTCCGGGCGGCCGGGGCCCCCGAATGCCCGGATAGCAGACAAACCTACGCAGGTATCGTGCACAAATTGCAGGTGGGATGCCCGGTGGCCGGAGGTAAGGGGCAGCCGGCCCACCATTCCGGTAATTCGTGAGTATTTGCTCACTATGCCGGTTCACCGAGGAACCCAGGCTCCTGATGCCCGCCAGCAGCGACTGGATCGTAACCACCCGGCAGGCGCTCCCGGATTTCTTCCGTCTGGTTCGCCGGATCCGCCCCTCGCACCATCTTCCGGACATCCGGGCGATCGACGACGCCTTTGTTCGTGATCACCGGGTCGAAGCCCTGATCTGGGATGTGGACGGGACGCTGATGCCTCATCACGACACCTCTGTGGCGCCGGAGTTCCTCCCGGCCTTCATGGGGCTGGTCGAAAGACCTGATCTGCTGCACGCGATCCTGTCGAACTCCGGCGAGGAACGGTTTCTGGAGCTGGGCCGCATCTTCCCCGACCTGCGGGTCTTCAAGGCGTATCGAGGGCCCAGCGGGATCGCGCACCGGTTGTTGTGGCAGGGAAAGGAACGGTGGACCGGGCGGGCACCCGGGGAAGAGATCGGCGATCCGCTCCGGCCCCTCAAGAAACCCAGCGCGGAGCTGGTGCGGCTGGTGCTCGAGGAACTCGGCTCTCCCGCGCCGGAGCGGACCTTCATGGTTGGCGATCAGTATTTCACCGATATCGCCGGGGCGAACCTGGCCGGTATCGGGTCCATCAAGGTCCCGACCCTCGACCGCGCCGGTTTCCCGCTCGCCGTCAAGTCGTTTCAGCGGGTGGAAGAACTGCTGTACCGGCTGTTGTACGGGAAGGGGTAGACCCTGAGGCCGGGAGGAACGATGCCTGAGGGGATCGGACTCGTCTATTCTCCAAACTTCGCGATCGCCCCATCCAGCAGGCCCCCGGCGTTCGGTTGCCAGGCGTTGAGCGCCGGCCAGTCCGTCGATTGCACGTTCCCTCCGATGATTACGTTCCCGGCCCCGTCGATGGTCGAAGTCCGGCCATAGTCCTGGTTGGAGCCGCCCAGATAGGATCCGTAGATCATGGTTGACAGATCGGGCGAGAGCTTGGCTACGAACAGGTCGGCAACCCCTGCCATGGTTCCCTGGAACGCTCCGGCCGGGGTAGGGAAGTCGGTAGAGTAGGTTGCCCCCGACACGTAGATGCCACTGGCGTCGGCCGAGACCCCCTCGATACCGTCTCCGCTGCTTCCGCCAAGATAGGTTGCCGCCAGGAGTGAGGCGCCGTTGCTGCTGATCCTGGCGATGAATCCGTCGCCCCCGTAGTTGCTGCCCTGGCCGGAATTGCTGCCTCCCGAACCGCTGAACTGGGTCTGGAAGGCGGACGCCGTCACGGGGAAGTCGGTGGACGTGGTTCCGCTGGCGACCACCGGATTACCCTGGGGATCGACGGCCAGCTCATGGGTCTCGATCGATTCGCCTCCCGAGCCGCCGATGAACGTTCCGAACAGAAGAGTCCCGCCATCGGGCGAGATCTTCACCAGGTAGGCATCCCGGAGGCCTCCCAGGGAGTGGTCGAACCCGTTCGGGGTGGGGGCGTCCGGGGAGTTGGTGGTGGTCAGGAGGAATACATTCCCGCTGCCGTCCACCCGGATCGAGTTCTCGGAGACCTCTTCGCCGGAGCCTCCGACATAGGTGGCCCACAGGACCGCCGAGCCGTCGGTGGCGATCTTGGCGGCGACCGCATCGGTCCCGCCGCGCGGTGTCGGCTGGTAGCCGTTGGCGGTCCAGGCAGCCGGGAGGGCGGTCCCGGTGACCGACGTGGCCAGGTAGATCCCACCCTGTGCGTCCACCGCGAGGTCGCGGATGATGTTGTGGTCGGTGGTGCCGAAATAGCTGCAGAAGACGACCGCCGCGCCGTCCGGTGTCAGCTTGCAGACGAATCCGTCCTGCGGGCCGTAGGGCGCCACGTCCGGGCTGCCCTGGAAGGTCGTCTGGAACGCGCCACTGGTGACCGGGAATCCGGCTCCCGCCCGTCCCGCGATGTAGACATAGCCCTGGGGGTCGACCTCGACCGCGTAGGCCCGGTCGTAGTTGGGCCCGCCGACCACGGTAGACCAGATGAGATTCCCGTTGGGGTCGAACTTGGCCACGTAGGCGTCGTAGTTGCCGTTGGGTGTCTCGTCGTAGGCACCGGGCGTCGTCGGGAAATCGGGCGACCGGCTGCCGCCCGCGGCGTAGATGTTGCCCTGGGCGTCGGTGGCCAGGTCCCGCACCTGATCCTGCTGGCTTCCCCCCAGCAGGGTCGAGAAGATGAGATGGTAGGTCGAGGCGCTGCCCGGTGTCACCTCCAGCGAGCCGCTCGCACTCGCGCCGCCGGCGGTTGCCTGGATCTGGACCGTCCCGGACTTCCGGCCGGTGGCGAGTCCGCTGGCGGAGACGGTCGCGACCGAAGTGTCGGAAGACGAGAAGCTGACCGCGATACCCTGAAGCGGCACTCCGAGGGCATCCCGCGGGACGGCGGAGAACCGCCGGCTCCCGCCGACCGGGACGGTGGTCTGGGAGGGCGTGATCGTGATCGTGGCCACCGCGTTTGTCTGCGGCCCGGTACTGTCGCTGCAGGCGGCAAACACCCAGCCGCAGCAAACGGACAGCAGTCCAACGGTCAGGAGGGCTCGACTGCGCAGGGCCACGGTTTCCGTACTCCAGCGAGACAGGGTGCCGGCTCTGCCGGATGATCCGGCGACCCGTGAACAGTGAAGGTAAGCGGGGCGCGCCGCTGTGATGCGCGTTCCACCACGGAAACCCGATACCCAAATAACGACCGGAACATGAACCGGCGCTGAACCCCGGCCGGTTGGTCCGGCCTGGTGGTGTCCCTTCGGGGGGCCGAGCCCGGGCGGCTGCGCTTATATTCCACGCCGCTTGGTACCGCTCTTGCGACAGGCAACCCGCTTGATGACAACGACTTCAACTTCGGAGGGCGGTCCGTCCGTCCTCCACGTTCTCGCCCCGGCGATAGCCGGCGGCCTGGAAAGCGTCGTGGCGACGCTGGCCCACGGCCAGGTGCGGCATGGGTTCGACGTGCGGGTTGCATCCATCGTGACGGCCGGCAGTCCGGAACCGCATCTCCATGCCCGCCTGAGGGAGAGCGGAGTGGAGTTGAGTGTGCTCGAGTTACCCCCCAGGGCATACGCGGTGGAGCGCCGCGAACTTGCCCGGGTCATCGGGACATTCCGGCCCGGTGTGGTGCATACCCACGGATACCGTCCGGATGTGCTCGCCGGCGGTGTCGCCCGGCGGCTCGCGGCCGGAACCGTCACCACCGTCCACGGCTTCACCGGCGGCGGCTGGAAGAACCGGGTCTACGAGTTTCTCCAGGTCCGCGCGTTCCGGCGGTTCGATGCGGTGGTGGCGGTTTCGCGGCCGATCGCCTCCCGTCTCGAACGTGCCGGGGTGCCGGGAGCTCTGGTCCAGGTCGTGCCCAACGCCCATCCGATCGATCCGCCGCCACTGGAGCGTGCGGCCGCGCGACGGGAACTGGGCCTGGCGGACGGCGCCACCCGTCTGGGCTGGGTGGGCCGCCTCAGCCGGGAGAAGGGATTCGACGTGCTGCTGGAGGCCCTCGCCCGGCTGCCGGATCCCGCGGTCCGGGTGTCGGTGATCGGCGCGGGACCCGACCAGCCCAGGATGGAAGCCCTGGCGCAGCGACTGGGCCTGGCCCACCGGATCGCCTGGCACGGCCTGCTGCCCCAGGCTGCCCGGCTCTACCGTGCCTTCGATCTGTTCGTCCTGAGCTCCCGCACCGAGGGGACCCCCATTTCGCTCTTCGAAGCCATGGCCGCCGGGATTCCGGCGGTGGTCACCAGGGTGGGCGGTGTTCCGGATGTCGTCACTCCTGCCCACGCCTGGCTGGTAGCGCCGGAGGATCCCGGGGCGCTGGCCGGCGCCATCGCCGGCGCCCTGGCCGATCCCGAGGAGGCCGGCCGGCGGGCAGCTGCCGCCTCCCGACGGCTGGTGGAGGCGTACTCGGTGGATGCCTGGGTCGACCGATACGCGGGCATCTACCACGCCGCAGCGGACGCGTCGAACCGTCGGCGGAATTCGCCATGATGGTCCTCGCGCTCATTCTGCTCGCCATACCCGTCGGGCTGTTCGGGTACAGTTATTTCCTGTATCCGGCGATCCTCTGGCTCGTGGGCCGGCTGCACCGGCCCTGGGTTCTCCCGCCGGAGTCCGGAGCCTGGCCGGTGGTGAGCATCTCGCTCCCTGCATATAACGAGGAACGGTCGATCCGCCGGACCATCGAGAACCTGCTCGCGATCGACTACCCGGCGGATCGCCGTCAGATCATGATCATCTCGGACGCCTCGACCGACCGGACCGATGAGATCGTACGTGAGTACGCCGACCGGGGCGTGGAACTCCTGCGGCTGCCGGCACGGGCAGGGAAGACCGCGGCGGAAAACGCGGCCGGACCCCTGTTGCGGGGCGACATCGTCATCAACACCGACGCCACGATCCGGATCCTGCCGGAGTCGGTGAAACCCCTGGTCCGGGCGTTTCTGGACCCGTCGGTCGGGGTGGCCTCCGGCCGGGACCTCAGCGTCGGTGACATCACGACCCGGGCCAACATGGGCGAGTCGCGTTATGTCGGGTATGAGATGGGAGTCCGCAGGCTGGAAACCCGCGTGGCCGGGATCGTGGGTGCGAGCGGGTGTTTCTACGGCATACGGCGATCCCTGCACCTGTCACTGTTCCCCGAAGCCTTGAGCCGGGACTTCGCGTCCGCCCTGATTGCCCGGGAACACCGGCTCCGGGCCGTGTCGGTTGATGAAGCGATCTGCCTGGTTCCCCGGGGAGGCTCGCTTCCGGCGGAGTACCGCCGGAAGGTGCGCACGATGGCCCGCGGGCTCGAGACGCTGTGGTACAAGCGCCACCTGCTGAATCCGCGTCGCCACGGGGTGTTCGCCTGGATGCTCGCCAGTCACAAGCTCACCCGCTGGCTCGTATTCCTGACCTTGCCGGTGGCTCTCACCGGGCTGCTGCTGCTGGCGGTGGTGTCGGGGATCGGGAGGCTGCTGATCGTGCTCGCGGTGGTGGCGGGTCTGGTGGCCTCGGTGGGATACCGGGTGTCCGAGCGGCGCAAACTGCCACGGCCGGTGGCGATGATCACGTTTCTCTATTCGGCCATGCTGGCCGGCTTCATGGCGTGGGTCAAGGCGCTTCGAGGAGAGCGCAATCCCATCTGGGAGCCGACGAGAAGGCCATGAGGAGAACGGGCAGGTGTGGTGGCCGGGGCTCTCTGAGCCGCCTGCCCGCCTGCCCTCACCCCCACCTCTCCCCACCTGCCTGCTCTATTCCGGCAGCACTCGATACACTGCGGGGATCAGCTGAGTGGCGGCGGCCGTCGCGAGGCGGCCCGCCGCGGCCTCATTGACGCTGTCCGTAATCGGGACGACGATTCGTACCAGCGCCTCCTCGCTGCGCCCCTCCAGGGCGGCATCTCGCAACAACTCCCATTTCACCCGGTATTCGTTGGCCGCGACCCTTCCACGGCCCTGATACCAGTAATAGACCAGGGCCCGCTGGTTCTTGTTCTGCAGCAGGTAGCGGTTGATCTGCTCCGGCCCGCCGGGTGTCGGAACGACGACTGTTGACTGCGCCAGTGCTTCCCACCCCGACCCGGGGAGGCAGTTCTTGGGAGAGTGGATCGTGCGGCCCTGAGTCTGGTGGTCGTAGTAGCCGACATACGTGGTGAAGGCGATCGCCGAGTCACGGGTGTAGCCCCGAAACAGATAGGCGTCCATCCCGGCCACCTTCTGTTCCGCTTCGCTGATCGGGTAGTCGGTGCCGCGATACCCGGCGATTTCCACCGGAATCGTCTCCAGCGGCCGCGCGAGGGGCACCTCCTTCTGATGGTTGATGAACAGCGTCACGATGCAGCCGACGCTGAGCACGCTCCCGGGCAGCCAGGGGCGGATGTTACCCATCGGCCCGCGCCTCCGCCCCGGGCCTCAACCGGCGCTCGATTGCGCTCATGCCCCAGGCCATCAGTCCCAGGATCCCGAAGGCAATCACGAACATGAGCCAGCCTTCACTCAGGTGCATGAACCCCTCGCCCATCTCGGGAGAGACAAAGTAGACCAGGAACCCGGTGAGGAAGACCCGGAACGCGTTGATGACGATCGCCACGGGAATCGTGACCAGGATGAGCAGGATTCGGCTTACGGAGGTCCGCAGCCAGAGTCCACCGACCAGCAGGCCCAGGGCCAGCAGGGCCGTAAGCGAGCGCAGGCCGCTGCACGCCTCGGTGACGAAGAGCTGGCGTCCGGGCAACAGGATGACGTTGCCGGACAAGCGGACCGGGACGTGCCGGAATTCCAGCAGGGCGGCCCCCATGGAGGAGGCCTTCAGCTGCAGCGGGAACGCCAGCGCGTTGGTGAGAATCGCCGGGATCGGGACCGACAGCGCGAGAAGCCCGAACGGCAGCCACCAGTGGAGGACCTGCCGGAAGCCCCAGCGGTACGTCACCAGGCCGGCGAGCGCCAGCAGCATCGAACCGCGCATGGTGAACAGCTCGGCGGCGAGGCCGCTCACGTAACGCAGCAGGACGGCACATACCAGCAGGACCAGACCCCAGGCCACGCTGGGCCGGGCACCGGGGCGGATCCTGCGCCGCCAGGCCAGCCAGAAGGCAATCGGGGCGAGCAGCAGACCGTGCCCGGCTTCCGGGTCGTTCCACCAGTCCCGGACCAGCAGGGTCATCGGCTGGGCGAAGAGAACGACGAATGCCGCCGCCGCGAAGAAATGGGGCGCGAGCGCCCGAAGGCCCCGCGCCCCACGCCGGGTTGTCTCCAGAGGATCCGCCGCCGTGGTCACGGACGCCTACCAGCCCCCCCGCTTGAAGAGAATCACGGGAATCGTCTTCAACATGATCTTGAGGTCCTCGACCAGGCCCTGCCGCTGGAGGTACAGCATGTCGAAGCGGAGCTTGTTCCGGACATCCTCCAGGCAGACGTCGTAGTGCTGGTTGATCTGCGCCAGCCCGCTGATCCCGGGACGGCATCGCTGCCGGAGGTGGTAGTTGGGGATCTCCTTGCGGAGCTTCACGAAGATGCTGGGGCGCTCGGGGCGGGGACCGACCAGGTTCATGTCCCCCACCAGCACGTTGATGATCTGGGGCAGTTCATCGAGCCGATACTTGCGCAGCAGCCGCCCCACGGCCGTGACACGAGGATCCTCCTGGGACGCCCAGACGGCACCGGAAAGGTGTTCGGCGTTCAGGTGCATCGTGCGGAACTTGTAGATCGTGAAGATCTGCCCCCCGAGGTCCTGGATGCGCCGATGGCTCGGGACCGTGGTCCGGGTGGAGCGGCGGTCCAGTCCCACCCGTGTCTGGGTGTAGAATACCGGCCCCCGCGAGGTCAGCTTCACCAGGACGGCGATGATGACCATCGCCGGCATCGCGATGATCAGCGCGATCGTGGCCAGGATGAGGTTGACGGCACGCGCGAGCCCTTCATGCCGATCCCGGATCGTGATCGGGAGCGGACTCTCCTCCGCGAGCCGCAGCGAGCGGCGCGGAGTGATGCGGGCCGAGCGGTGACCGCCGGCGTGGGGTACGGGGACTTCCACAATCGGATTCAAATGATTCCAAGGAGCCGCCCCAAAGCGGCAAGGCTGATGATCAGTCCGGGAATGATGGCGAACGTGCGCAGGGTTGTCAGCCAGTTGGTCTGTTTCTGCTGTCCCACCGCCAGTTCATCACCCGATCGGACATTGAGCTGGTCGAGGGTCACCCCCTGGGTGATCGCCTCGGCGACATCCTTCTTGGGCCACAACTCGGTATCTCCCCGTCGGATCACTGACTCCTCGATCTTGGCGCCCTGACCCATCCCGCCGGCCGCCCCCATGATCACATCGGGGAGCGGAGTATCCGCCGGGACCTGATAGAAGCCCGGGTTCCGCACGCCGCCGGTGATGAGCAGGCGTATGGTCGGGCTCACCGTGACCGTCTGGTCCTTGAACAGGCGGCCCAGGAACTCGGTCAGATACCCCTTCACTTCCGACCGCAGCACCCCATGGAGCGGGATCTCCGGCAGATCCGGCAACTGCAGCACCTGTCCGGGACCGACCGTGTAGTTCCCCTTGACCGGCGGCCCATTCGGATTCACCGGCACCGCCAACTCCACATAAAGCTGATCGCCGGTCTGGAAATCACCGTTCGTAAGGCGATCCCGGATCATCTGCGTCTCGGCCCGCTTCTGGGCCTTGATCTCCGCGCCATAGACCGGGCTGGCCAGCACCTTTTCCGCTTCCGCCAGGGACGCCTCCAGCTCGGCCCGGGTCGCGGTGGGGCGCCGCTCCAGGCTGGGCGGCGCCTGCCCAAAGCTCCGCCCCGGGACGCCACTCAGCAAGGCCAGCAAGGCGTATACCGAGCCAAGCCATCGGCGCGAGGGAGAAACTCGATTGTTACGCGTTTTCAGCATGCCCATTCCCGGTGCATCCCCCGTGCTAGAGTTGGGTCCGGTCAACAATCCCCTGCCAGGCCGCAAAAGGTAACGGCGGAACGGATTAGAGCCATACTCCTGGACCGGAAGCAGGTCAGCCGGGATTGGGGTGTAGGCGGCTGCTGACATCAACCGTTGCCCCTCCGCTACAGTCTCCATGGCGCCGGTGGACCCATCGACCTCGCCCTGGAGGCCACGGAAGGAGCCTCGCACCCTGGCATCACGAAACTCATACCAGCTCGGCACGGGGGACATGCGGCCCTGCGGGGTGGTCGGAAGACAGGACCGGGTGCATCGATGGAAAATGTTGAAATACAACGCTTTACGCGATACTGTCAGGCGCGCTCCCGGGCTGTGGGGTGCGTCCTGGAGGCGCGGTGGGTGTTGGCATGTTCTGTGGCAGGGGTGCGTCGCCCTGGGGCAGGATCCGTCGCTGTATTGCAATATAACCCCAAGATTTTTATTGTCTTGCGCACCTTGGACACTCCCGCACGACTCCTGCAGTCGAAATCCGGGAGTCATTGCTCCAATCCCTTCTCCACGTCGCCGCCGCGAGAGTTATGAACGATCGCGAAAAAGCTGCGTCCCGGCCCCCGCTTGTGCTGATTGCCAACGACCAGGAATGGTCCGCGCGGTCGCTGGAGAGCATTCTCGCTCCAAACGGCTTTGCCGTGCTCCGGGCTTACACCGGGATGCAGGCGATCGAGCGAGCCCGGACCGCCCAGCCGGACCTGGTGATTCTCGACGCCCAGATGCCGGACATGCACGGGATCGAGGTCTGCCAGATGCTCCGGGACGATCCCCGCTTCAGCGGGACCATCCCGATCATCGTGACGACCTCGGGTCCCAGCGGCCGCGCGCAGCGGCTCGAAGCCTATCGGGCCGGGGCCTGGGAGTTCCTGGGCCAGCCACTGGATGGCGAGGCGCTGCTGCTCAAACTGCAGACCTATGTCCGGGCGAAGTTCGAAATAGACCGGATGCGGGACGAGAGCCTGCTGGATCACACCTCGGGGCTGTACAACATGCGGGGCCTGGCCAAACGGGCCCGCGAAATCGGCTCCGAAGCCTTCCGCCGGCACCATCCCCTCGCCTGCATCGTTTTCAGCCCCGAACTGGGGCAATCAGACTCCCCCGACCCATCATCCGAAGATCTCGCCAACCAGCTCGCCGAGCGGGTGGGGGAGATCATCCGCCGGACCGGCCGGGTTTCCGACGCCATCGGCCGGCTGGGGCGGACCGAGTTCGCCATCATCGCGCCGTCGACGCCCGCGGAAGGCGCGCTCCGGCTGATGGAACGGCTGGGAGAAATGCTGGAATCGGAAGGCGTCGATCTGGGAGAGATCGAGCGGCGGCTCAAGGTCCGGGCCGGCTACTGCGCCGTGCCGGACTTCGCCGAGTCTTCGGTCGATGCCGTGGAAATGCTGCTCCGGGCCACCACCGCCCTGCGCCACCTCCGGTCGGAGGGGGAGGGCGACCGGTTCAGATCCTTCGAGCAGGTCCCGCTGCAGAACCTCAGCTGAATCAACTCTTGCTGCTGACTTCGGCCGTCTGGGCGGTGAGTTGTTTCGCCGCCTGGTCGTCCTCGCTCGAGTATCCGTACAGGTATGAGTAGTACCGGTACACGCCGTCGGCGCTGATATCGTTCAGCACCGCACCGAGCACCCGTACCGGCAGCCGTTCCAGCAGCTTGAGCTTGGCTTCGGCCATCTGGCGGTCGGTTTCGCCCGAGCGGAAGACCAGGAGGAGATTGCCGGTCGACGTCCCCAGCACGAAGGGATCGATCCCCGCGCCCAGGGGAGGGCTGTCGACGATAATCACGTTGAACCGGGTCTTCATCTCCGCCATCAGGTGCTGCATGGCCGACGACCCGAGCAGTTCAGGCCCCTGCTGGCGTCGGGTACCGCACGGGACGATGGACAGACCATCGTGACCGGACTCCCGCACTACGGCGTCAAGATCGACATCCCCCATCAGATAATCGAGCAGGCCGGGACGGCGGTCCACGGTGAACATGCGGTGCAACTCGCCCCGCCGGATGTCACCGTCGACCAGCAGCGTCCGGTAGCCGGCCTCGGCAAACGAGAGGGCCAGGTTGGACGACACCAGCGACTTGCCATCGCCCGAGCCGGGGCTCGATACGGTCAGCATGACCGGGCCCGCCGAGCCATAGGAATGGGCCAGATTGAGGCGAACCGTGCGGAATGCCTCGACCACCTGGGCCGCTTCCTCCGGCTTGAGCGCCCGGCCGTTGGTCCGGCGGATGGCCGGAATCGCGCCCAGAATGTGGAGCCCCAGTTCCTGGGTCACCTGCTCCGGATAGCGGAACCGTTTGTCGAGCTGGTCCAGGAGCAGCGCCAGGGCCACCGCGGCACCGAGGCTGGCCATGAACGCCATCAGGATGATCCGCGGCGCCGTGTTACTGGTCGGCCGGGTGGGGGGCTGGGCCTCGTCCAGGATGCTGACATCCGGAACCGCGCTTTTCATCGCCAGTTCGTTGGTCTCGTAGCGGTTGCGGAGTTCCTTCTCCAGATTGGTCTTCGCATCGACCTCACGGACCAGGCGTTGCTCTTCCAGCTGCTGGGTCGGGATGCTCTTGAGCTCCGCCTCTTCGGCTGCCAGTTCCCGGCCGAGGGCGGACTCCTGGGACTTGAGCTGGATCACCAGGGCCATGGCGTATTCCGGGATCGTCTGCTCCCGCAACGTCTGGATCATGCCCTTGACGTCCTGCACCGGCTTGTGGTCTTCGGTGTAGTGATACCGGAGGGCACGCAGCTCGGCTTCCTTCTGGGACAGCTCGGTCAAGGCGCCGTTCAGGTTGGGTGAAGTCCGGACGATGCCGATCGTCTGGAAGGCGTCGACCGTGCTCTCACCGGTCTTCAGGCGGGAGAGGATGTCCTCGATCGACTGCCGGTCCTTCCGGATCTGATCCAGCTGGACCTTCTTGTTGAAGTAGCTGGTCATCACCGGCGCCTGGGTCTGGGCGATGCCGGGGGAGAGCGCGACCTCCTGCGTCGGGCTGGTAATGACCGAGATCCGGTACCGTTGCAGGGCCTCCTCGGCCGCCTCGCGCTGATGGGTTACCGTGTCCAGCTGTTCCTTCAGCGTGGCCGTGAGCTCCGTCAGCTGCTTCTTCTTCAGGTCCGCGGCCAGATTGACGAACTGGGTGTCGATGGCGTTCAGGGTCGCCGCGGCCCGGTAGGGGTCGATGTCCCGCAGCGAGAGCCGGAGGAAGTTGCTCTTCTCCGCCATGCCGACGCCCAGCCGCTGCCTCAGGCTGTTGGAGGCTTCTCGCGGCGTCAACAACGTGAACTTGATGGTCCGGTCCTTCCCCAGCTGTCGCTTGGGAGGCTGCCACAGCATTCCGATCTTCCGGCCCACGGAATCTCCCACCGTCCCGGTCTCGACCTCGGTGCCCCCGGCGGAACTGAGCGAGTACCGGTCCCCGGCCGCATTGATCTTGAGCTGGTACTTCCCGGGCTGGGTCCGGCGGCCCAGCCGGAAGTTCCGGAACAGCACCGAGTCGGCGAGGGTGTTGGGCTCCACAAAGAGGGATTGCTTGAGCACCACCGAGTCCACCACCGCAAAGCTCTGCAGCAACTCGACCCACGCGGTTCCCTGGACCAGATCGCCCGACTGGATCGGCCCGGATCTGCCGCCCGAATTGTCGATCCACAGGGTAGAGCGAACCTGGTATTCCGGCTGCAGGAACTGGGTGATGCCGACCCCGATCGCGGTGCCCAGCAGCACCACCAGCAGCATGAGCCACTTGTAGCGGCGGAGAGCCGAGATGTAGCGCCCCCACTGGATTCCCTCCTCCGGCGGCGGCGGGGCCACGTCGTACGCATCGCCGCCGAAGGGCTGCGGCAGCCCCCCCTCGGGACGATCCAGATTCGACGAGCCGTTGGAAGGAACCAGGTTGCCGGTCATGCGTCTGTGGACTCCTGCGAAGCTGGACAACGCCGGGGGATCCCCGGGAGGATGCCGGACTCCTGATGCAAAGGAGATACCGCGGGGACGGCCCGGTCAAGGGACCTACTTCCGCCACCGTCCGCGGGTTACCTCCCCTGCTTACGCGCGGCCCCCCCGGAATGTTCGGGGCCCGGCGGTTGTGGCTTTATTGCCAGTTTGTGGTGTTTCTGCTACAGTAAGATGTTGCTCTGGCAAGACGCTTGCAGTGCTTTTCCCCCGCCAACTGTGGTGCGGGCCTTACTGATCCGGGCTCGCATGGAGTTTGAATAGAACACCGGTACCCCGGCCCCTCAGGCCAGGGGCCGCCAGCGACACGATACCGTCCGGTTCCGAGCGTTTGGAGCCGGGCACCAGCTGTGAGGAGACACACGATGGGATCTTCCGTCGCTCAGCCGGCCGGACGGGCCGGTGAGGGATCGGCCGACGCCACGGGACGCGATCCGCTTTCCATTCCGCCGGACGTGAAAGCCAGCATCCGCATCCTGGTGGTCGATGACGAGCGTACCCTCCGGGAGAGCTGCGCCAGCGTGCTGCAGATGGATGGGTTCAACGTGACCCTGATCGGCAGAGGCGAGGAAGCGCTGGAGGCCGTCAAGCGCCGCAAGTTCGACATCATCCTGGTGGACCTCTACATGTCGCACTGCTCGGGGATGGACATCCTCCGGGCGGCGCTGCAGGCCAACAAGGACACCATCGTCGTGGTCATGACCGGCAACCCGAGCGTCAGCAGCAGTATCGAGGCGCTCCGGGCCGGAGCCTGGGACTATCTCCCCAAGCCGTTCTCCGCCACGCATCTGCAGGTGCTGGTGGGCCGCGCCTCCCACGCGGTCATGGTGGCCCGGGAGACCCGGGATCTGCGGCTCCAGCTCCAGCGGCAGCACGGCCACAGCGAGAACATCGCCCTGATCGGCATCTCACCGCTGTTCCGCAAGGCGGTGGATCTGGCGCGGAAGGTGTCCCCCACGGACGCTTCCGTGCTCATCAGCGGGGAGAGCGGCACCGGCAAGGAAGTGATTGCCCAGTTCATTCATCAGAACAGCCGGCGCTCCAGCCGGACGCTGGTCCCGATCAACTGCGCCGCCCTGCCCGAGCCGTTGCTGGAGTCGGAAATGTTCGGCCACCGCAAGGGCGCCTTTACCGGGGCCGACCGGGACAAGCCGGGCCTGCTCGAAACGGCCAACGGCGGCACGCTGTTTCTGGACGAACTGACCGAAATGTCGCTCCCGCTGCAGGCCAAGCTGCTGCGGGTGATTCAGGACGGCGTCGTCCGGCGGGTCGGCAGCGAGGGCGTGGATGCGGTGGTGGACGTCCGCTTCATCTCGGCCACCAACCGGGATCCCCAGGAGTCCGTGAATGCGGGCGTTTTGCGAAACGACCTCTTCTATCGCCTCCAGGTGGTGCCGATCCGGCTCCCCCCGCTCCGCAAGCGGCAGGAGGATATCCCGCTGCTGGCCAATCACTTCCTTACCTATTACTGGCAGCGGCACCGCCAGATGGGGGACCGGGCACCGAAGTTGAGCGAGGCGGCAATCGCGTTCCTCCGGTCCCGTCCCTGGCGGGGGAACGTCCGGGACCTGCAGAACGTCATTGAGCACGTCGCGGTGCTGGCGGAACCCGACCAGGTGATCCAGCCG
>JBFXBG010000018.1:0-40051 GCA_050183505.1 Gemmatimonadales bacterium
TTGAGGGATAGGAGGATTGAGGGAATGAGGGATAGGGGGACTGGCCGCAGCCGCGGCCAGGATCCCGAAGCCATCCCTCGATCTATCAATCCCTCAATCTATCAATCCCTCAATCCACGATCTCCAGATCCAGGTCCTCCGCCGCGGCGTCCAGCGCCGGGTCCCTGCCCCGCATCACCTTGAGCCGCTCGGCCCGGGCCGCGGCGTCGGACATCCGGCGCGGCTTGCCCCTCGGCTCCGGCGCCACCGGTTCGTCGGTGGCAAACTGGATCCGGACCGGCCCCCCCACCCGCCGGGAAACGGCCTCCTCGACCGCCTGGCGTTGCCGGGCCAGCCGGTCGGCCACGACAGGGTTGTCCTCCCCGAGGCGGAGGGTGACATCCGGGGGCGTAACCGCGACCGGCCGGGCCGAGGCGACGGCCTCACCCAGAAACGGACTCATGGCCCGCAGGGCATCGGCGATCTCGCTCCAGGATGCCTCCAGCGCCGAAAGCGCAAACGGAATCGGCCGGCTCTCGGGGGCCTCGGTGGGCCTGGCCCTCTCGGCCGTCTCGGCCGTTTCGGCCGCCCCGGCCGCCCCGGCCGTCCCGCCTCTCCCGGCCGCCGGGCCGGACGGCGGGGCCGCGGGGTTCCCACCCAGCACCTCGGCCAGGTCCACCGTGCGGTCCATCATGGCCCAGCGCAGCAGCAGGGTCTCGACCATGAGCCGCGGGTTGGCGCTCCGCCGGATACCGGCCTCGTAGTCGGCCAGCAGCTTCAACATGCGCAGGACATCACCGGCCTGAAGCCGGCCGGCATGGGCCTCGATCTGCTGGCGCAGCCCCTCGGTCAGCCCCTCCGGCGCCGCGCCCACCTGCACCATGAGCAGCGAGCGCAGGCTCTCCGCAGCGCCGTTCATGAACTCGGCCAGGTCCGCGCCGCTCTCCAGCAAGCGGTCCACCAGCGGAA
Source organism: Gemmatimonadales bacterium (assembly GCA_050183505.1). GTDB lineage: Bacteria > Gemmatimonadota > Gemmatimonadetes > Gemmatimonadales > GWC2-71-9 > JBFXBG01. Next base: position 949 of record JBFXBG010000018.1, read on the forward strand.
AGACCAGCTCGGGGCGGCGGTCACAGATCAGATCCAGGACCTCGCCGTAGATCTCGTCGGCCACCAGGCCCAGGATCTCGCGCACGCCCGGGGCCGTGAGCTGGGCCTCGCCGAAGCTCAGGCACTGATCCAGCACCGAGAGGGCATCCCGCATCCCGCCGTCGGCCTGCCGGGCGATCAGGGTGAGGGCATCGTCGTCCGCCTTGATGCCCTCGGCATCCACCACCTCGCGCAGCCGGGTACGGATCGCCGCGGGGCCGATCCGGCGGAAATCGAAGCGCTGCAGCCGGGACATCACCGGTGCAGCGGTGTTGGCGATCTTCTGGGGCTCGGTGGTGGCGAAGACGAAGACGACTCCCGGCGGCGGCTCCTCGAGGATCTTGAGCAGCGCGTTCCAGGCCTCCCGGGTCAGCATGTGGGCCTCGTCCACGATGTAGACCTTGTGGTGGCCCTCCTGGGAGGCCGCGTACATGGCGCGCTCGCGCAGCTCCCGGGCGTCGTCCACGCCCCGGTTGCTGGCGGCGTCGATCTCGACCACGTCGAGGTTGGCGCCGCCGCTCCAGATCCGGGTGCAGTTGGCGCACTCGCCGCAGGGCTCGCCCGGCGGATCGGCCTGCTCCCGGCGCTCGCAGTTCAGGGCCATGGCCAGAATCCGGGCGGCGGTGGTCTTCCCCACCCCGCGCGGGCCGGTCAGCAGGTAGCCGTGGCCCACCCGGCCCAGGGCAACGGCACCCCGGAGAACGGCCGCGACATGATCCTGGACGATGAGATCGGCGAAACGCCGGGGACGGTACTTGCGGGCGAGTGCGATAGCCATGGAGGGAATATAGGCGGGCGGGCAGACCGGCGGGCAGGCTTGCCAGGCGGGCAGGCGGGCAGGCGGGCAGGCGGGCAGGCGGGTGGCGATCAGATCAGGAACGTCAAGCTACCTGCCCGTTCACCGTTCACCGTTCGCTATCGACCGACCGCACATGCACCTTCTGGTCACGTGCCACCTTCTCATCCGTGCGGGCGTTGCGGACCGAGATCACCAGCCGGTAGTCGCCCGGCCGAAGGCCGCCGAGGTTCACCGAATGGCGCACCGTCTGGCGCCGGGCCGTCGCCCGCTCGTCGAAGTTCAGTGCGAGGCGCCTCCGGCTGCCCTGCCAGAACTCGATCGCGGTCCGATAGACCTGACCCGGCACCAACCCGCCCAGCTCGTAGTACACCTCCAGCATGCCCTTCTCGGCCCAAGCGTTCAGCGGATTCAAGGGTACAGGAGAGCCGCGGTTGTACCAGGTCGCAGTGGGTGGGAACTGACCGAGGATCAGGTCGCCCATCGTCAGACGGGGGAGCTCCAGATCCGGAATCCGTAGACTATCGATGGAGACGGCCGCACCGACCTGCCGGGCGGAGTCCGACAGAGCCAGTGTCACCGTATACCGACCAGGCACGAGTTCCAGCTCCAGGTAGCCGACGAGATACTGCTCATCCTGGAGGGGACGGTCGCTGACGAAGAAGCGCATCGTGTCCAGGCTGCCGACAGTGTGGCCGTCGGCCGATACCGCACCCAGCAGGAGCCCCACCGGGTACACATACCTGCCGCCCGTGGCCCTGGCTGGAAGCTCTTTGCCGGGGATCGCGAAGACAGCGAGCAGGCTCCCCGAAGAATCGTGCCGTGAGGCGGTGCCATAGAACTGCACGATCGGGGACAGCCTCCGCCGGAAACGCGGCCTGTAGTCATCGGTCGCGAGCGCGGTGTCGACGGCGGCGCTCGCCTGACCCCGCATGCGCCGGATGTCCGCAGCGGTCAGTTGCCGGTATTCTCGTGGCAGTGTCAGCTTGCACACCGGACCGCTGGTGAGCGCACAGAGCGCATGAGGAGCCACCACCCCGCGTGCCAGGACTGCGGCAGCGGCGGTCCCGTCAAACGGAACGTCCGCAAACTGCAGGAAGAGATCACCACCGGGCCGGAAGTATCGCCAGACGACGGCCGCGCCGATCCCGCGGACATCGAGGTGTTCGGCCAGTTCCACCTGGATCTGGTCCGGTGGACCGTGCCGCAGGTAGACGAGCCCGCGGTCGTCGAAAAGCCGCTGCCTGGATCGCACGCCGGTCAGGAGGTGTGCTGCAACGGCCGGGTCGTCGATTGGAGCTCCAGCGGTGGTGTCTTCGCCCGGCGACGCTGTTTCGGTAGTCCACCAGGGATTCCTGAGCCCCCGAGTGAGACGGTAGTGCTCAAGTGCGTAGAAGTACCGACGGCAGTGCTCGCGCAGGGTCGTTCCGGGAGATCGGGCATTGGTGACGTCACGCCTGTTCCAGAAGGCGTGCAGCCACCCGGCGATCACCGAATCTTCCAGAGCATCAAACTGCGCCAGTTCCCCCGGCATTGCGATCCAACCAATATCCTCCCGGTAAAGCCCCCGGGCCGAAGGATTCCGAACCTGTTCCGCACCCCGGAAGTATGCCTGCTCCACGGGAGCAGGGTCCCCGGCCGCGCACGCGATGCGGGCTTCGAAGAACATCGCCGAGGCGCTGTCATGGCTCGCCGCCACATAGCGGTCGAGCACGATGCGGGCGGAGTCGAGGTACTGGAGGTCGGTTTCCAGGCGGAGGCGGCGGAAGAGCGCCTGGACAGAGTCCGTGCCGGCAACCGAACTCCGCAGCACCTCGAGCTCCTGGCGGTCTTCTCTTGGGCGTCCTGCGGAGTCCGCCATGCTGGTGACCTGCGCCGACGCGGCTACTGGCAGACCAGCAAGAACGAGCAGGGCCACCACTGCTCGTGGCGGGCAAAGTGTTATCGGGTCCATTCCGAGGCGTTTGAATGGCCTGGCGGCCCGCACCGCGTGCCTAGTACTCGATACAGATCGGCGCAATACAATCCTCATCAAAATCGGGATCGCATCCGAAGGGTACGTAGCAGTATGGATCGTCGGCACCAGTCCCGCAACAGTGGGAAAGAGTCGGGTTCCACTCGCCTCCCCCGCCGCCTCTTCCCGGTTCCCCGCAGGACGGCTTGGGCTGGCCTTGCTGACCTGGTTCCGTCACCTCTCTTGCAGCACGCACCATACAGAGCAGGGTCTTTTGCGCAGTCGCCGATCGAGCAGATCCACACGGCACAGTTCGCGTTGCTCTCAGCGAGCTGGGGTCGAAGGGGATCCCCTTCAATGGCCGGAATCGGGGGACTCTCACTTCCGAACCCCGCGCCGGGATGAGCGTCGCACACCCACCGTGGTCCCGAGAAGCATCAGCACACACACCGTTGGCGCATACCTGGGCACCCACATGAGAGCCTCCCTCCGGTTCAGGTTGCTGTGTAGACCCCACGCCGCGACCCGATGCCGTGGCGTTGGCCCGCTACGTGAGCCTGAGGCTGGAGAACCCGGGGGTGTGCTCGGACCTGGCCGCCTGTTTCCGCGGTCCCGGGCGTGAGAGGGCGATCGACGCCATTCGCGGGCAATCCCCCCGAACCCTGGCGCGGAAGGTCGCGACCCTGGGGTGCCTCAAGCCGTGCGAGTGGCGGAATCTCGCCCGGCTCGTCAGGCTCAAGCTGGGATGGGAAGAGGTCCACGGACTGTCGGGGCGGGCGGGCAGGCGGGCGGACCGGCGGGCAGGCCGACGTCACTCTGCACTCTGAACTCTGATCTCTGCACCAGCAAAGAAAAGTGCCCCAGGCTACCCGAAGCGACACCGGTCATCGCTTAGCGCTGCTACCGGCAAGGTCCTGACGCGGTTCGCGCGCCAGCGCCCTTCGGACCTGAGGCATCTACAAGATAATCGCCCGTCCCAGGCCGGTACAGCCCGGGCGGACGGGTGCCGTGCCAGGTCTCACAGGATCTTGTCTTTTTCTTCATGACCCCGGGGAACATGTTGCTACCGGGCCCGGTTCGTCGGAATGTGGCCGGCGAGCGTACCGGTCGAACCTGCCACTCATGAGGAGTCGACAATGTTCCGTCTCAATGAAGCCACCTGGGACCGGGCCCTGCGGGTTCTGCTCGGCCTTGCCCTGCTGTACCTCGGGTGGTTCGGGGTCGTCGGAGGGACACTCGGCATCGTGTTCCGGTATCTCGGATTCCTGCCCCTGCTCACCGGACTGGTCGGCTGGTGTCCGGCCTATGCCGCGTTCGGCGTCTCGACCTGCCCCAGGAAGGCCGGCTAGACGGAATCGGCCCGCGGCCTTGACGCGGGGCCGGATGCGAGGCAAGATGTCTGCCCCTCTTCCCGGCCCCGGGCCAGGGTGTTCATGTCCGCACGCCGCCGGCTCCTTGCCGGTATGCTGTTCTCGTCGATTGCCATCATGTTCCCGGTGGGCGTCCGGGCACAGGTGGCCCCGTCCGCGGCCCCCCCGGCCGCTACCGCACCGGGCCACCCCGCCCTCGACGCGACCGATCACGGCCAGAAGCCGGCGGATGGAGGTGAGAGGTGAGAGGTAAGAGGGACACCGCGTCGGCAGCGGTGCTGAATGCAGAGCCCCTCTCACCTCTTACCTCTTACCTCTCACCTCTTACCTCTCACGCTTCTTCCACACCCTCCAGTACGCCAGCGCATTCACCACAAGCACCACGGTACCGAGAACGATCTGGACACCCCGGGTGAGACCCGGCGGATAGAGGATCGGCAGCAGATAGTGCTCGATGAACCCGCCGTGATAGCCGGCTTCACCGGCCAGGCGGCGGAGGTGGATCTCCAGGGGGGTAAGGGGACAGATCCAGCCGGCGAATTCGATCAGCGCGCCCCAGGCGGCCGCGGGGAGATGGAGCCACATGAGCCGGCGCCAGCGCAGCACCAGCACCCCGCCGATGACGACGAAGACGACAAAGCCCAGATGGATGAGCACCACCAGCTGGGCCAGGCGGAGGAAGAGGATCTCCCGCATGATCACTCCGGTCGGGCCGGATACCTAGCGCCGGCCGGCCAGCTCCTCGAACGGCAGGTTCAACACCGGGTAGCGCCGCCAGTCCTGGTAATCGAAGTGCCACCATTCCTCGCTGTACACGGCAAAGCCCTCCGACTCCATCATCTGTCGGAGCAGTTCCCGGTCCCAGCGCTGCCGGGCAGTGCCCCCGGGATAGTCCGGCATGGACCTGGGTGTGGCTTCATCGTACGTCCCGACCATGTCGAGCGGCCGGCCGGTGGCCAGATCGTACAGGGTGAGGTCGACCGCCGCCCCGCGATTGTGGCGTGAGCCGTTGGCCGGATTGGCAACCAGCCAGTGCAGCGAGTCCGGCGTCGCGTCCCAGAAGACCCTGGTGACGTACCAGGGCCGGTAGGCGTCGTGGATCAGAAGCCCGTAGCCCAGCGGCGCGAGTCTGCGCTGGACCCGGAGCAGCGCCGCGGCCGCCGGGCGCTGCAGAAACGCCCGGGCCTGGGAATAGAACACACTCCCCAGGAAGTTGTTGGTGGTGGCGTAGCGGATGTCGAACCGGATGGTGCTGTCCAGCGTTGCCAGATCCACCAGATCCGGCGGGAGCAGATCTCCGGCCTGGACCGGCGGGGTGGCATTCCTGGCTTCACGCAGCAGGTCCGGAACCGGCCGGACCGGCGTGATCTTGAGCTGATTGCCGTCTTCCGGCCCCAGATGCCGCCGGGGATAGACGGTGCCGCCGATCACCAGCCCGCTCACTCTCCGCGCTGAATCCCGGCGGATCACAATCTGCTCGCCCGCGCACCAGCCCTCGTCCGGACAGCGGAAGCTCCCGCCGGCCTGTTCGGTGAGGGGAACTTCCGTGAACCAGTCGGCCAGCAGGTGAAGACGGCCGGCATCCTCCAGCAGATATAGGGTGTAGTAGTCCCAGCCGTATTCACCCAGCAGGTCGCGCCAGCGATCCGGGGCGGCGTCCGGCCGGGGCAGGCTGGTCCGGGCGAGGGTGTCGGTCCCGATCCGGATGCCGCCATTCTCCAGCGGTATCAGGGTCGGGCCCCAGACCCGGGCATCGTCCACCACGAGCCGGCCGCCCAGGAGACGCAGTTCGAGCGGCTGGTGGCCGGCGGGCGCGTACAGCAACCGCCCATGCCGGATCCGCAACCGCACCTGTTGTCCGGCTCCCGCGTAGTCTCCCGCCAGACGGGTGCGCAGGCTGTCAGGAACCGGTGCGGTCAGCACCGGCTCCGGCAGGGGCCGGCCCTCGCGCGCGGCCAGCATGGCGCGGAGCGCAGCCTCCGCCACCCGCCGCGCAACCGCGCCGGCTCCGCCCCGGGGCACGACCACGATGGCCGCCAGGCGGTCTGAAGGGAGCAGGACCATCGTGGCGCTGGTCCCGTAGGCGTCACCCGACTGGCTCACACCCTGATGCCCGTCGAGTTCACGCACCATGAAGCCGAGCCCGGCGGACGAGGTCACCGTCGGGCGGGTGTACTGGGCCCGCCACATCTCGAACACCGACTGCCCCGCCAGCAGCCGGCATCCGCTGCTGTTTCCCGCCTCGAAGGCGGTCCGAACGAACCGGGCCAGATCCAGCACGGTCGAGTACAGATTCTCCGACGGCATCACGCCGTAGTCGAACGCCGGCGGGGTGATCTCCCGGCCGTCCGCCGTGCGTGTCCCGCCCGGGGCGACCCGTTCTCCGGCGCCATCGGGAAGGCTGAACGAGGAGTGGGTCATGCCGGCACACTGGAAAATCTGGCGTTCGGTGTACGCCGGGAAGCTTATGCCGGCCAGCCGCTCCACGATGAGACCGACCGCCGCCGGTCCGGACACGGAGTAGGCAAACCGGCGTCCCGGCTCGGCGATGAGGACCGACCCGTTCAGACTGCCCACGACGCTGTCCAGACTCACCTGGGCCGGGTCTCCGACGCCGCCCACCGGCGGATTCCGCGGCAGCCCCGCGTAGTGGGCCAGCAGCTGACGGACGCTGATCTGGCTCGGGAAGGGATTGCGCGGTTCAAATCGGGGGAGAAACCGGGTCACCGGCTGATCCAGCCGGAGGCGCCCGGCCTCCACCTGCTGCAACGCCGCTGCCGCCGTGATGGACTGGGACAGCGCACCCACCCGGTAGACCGTTTCCGCACCGGCGGGGGTGCTGTCCTCCAGACCGACGACGCCGAAGCCGCGGGCCCACACCACGTTCCTCCCGGCGACGAGCGCGATCGAGAGACCCGGCAGCGACTTGGCGGCGAGCTCATGCCGGACCATGCCCTCGACCAGCCGGGCCACCCCGCTGTCCGATGCCGCCGGGGAAATAGTCCCCTGGGCCGAGAGCAGGCCCGGGACCAGGATCCCCAACATGAACCACGGAACCAACGCCGAGCGGCCGGACCGTCGGACCGTCCGACCGTCAGCCCGTCGTCCCCGCCCGCCTGCCCGCCTGCCCGCCCGTCCGCCGGTCATCGTCCCGTCCCGAACAGCATCGCGTTGGTCACCAGTCTCGCCGGACCGCGCCAGAAGGCGCGGAACAACGGGTCCTCGGCAAAGATCACGACCCTGCCCCGCCCCGCGCTTTCCACCGCCGCCCAGACGGAGGAGCGAAGAAACCGCTCGGTGTTGTCCGGCCAGGTGAAGCCGGCGAGCGTGAGGTCACTGCCGACGAACGCCACCGGGTTGTCTCCCTTGCGGGAGGGCTGCAGCAGGGTCCCGGTGTACAGAAAGACCGGCAACTGGTCGCCCTGGTAGCCGTAGGTGAGCCAGTGGGAGCGGTCCAGCGTCGCCCGGAAGATGGCGCCGGGGATGAATTCGGGCCCGGTGTTCCCCGGCGCCGTGGGGGAAACCAGCGGTGGCTCCACCTCGCCGGCGGCGGTGACGGCGGTGTCTTTGGTACCGACGGCCGCCTTCTCGTCGTCTTCGTCAGCGCCGACCGGCTTCACCGTCGTCAGCTCGACCTCTTTCCGGTTGAGCAGGTCCAGCGAGCCACCCATGGCCAGGATCAGTCCGCCGGAACGGACCCAGGTCTTGAGCCGCGCGGCGCCGTTCTCGCCCAGGCCGCTCCAGAGACGGCCACCGAAACCGTTCGGGATCAGGATCACGTTGTATTCATCGAGGTCCACGCGGCCGATCGCGTCGATGGCCACGGGCGTCACGGGGTGCCCCAGCTCCCGTTCGAGGTAGAACCAGAATCCGCCGAAGCTGGTCTGATCGATGCCGTCGCCTCCGACCAGGAGCACCTTGGGGGCGTGGAGATCGACGACCGATTCACTTCCTATACCGGTCTGCCCGCTGTCCGGAAAGGCCGACTGCACCGCGGTCACCTGCGCACCGGTCGCTGCCGCCAGCGCGGCAATGCGCTCGTGGACCGTGTCAGGATTCCGCTGGATCCGCACGACGAACGTCCCGCGCGGGTAACCGGTTCCGTCGGCCACCATCGGCTGCGTGGCCGCCGCCACCTTGAAGCCTTCGCGCAGGAGCGAGAGCGCGAGCCGGGCCCCGGCTTCGGTCTCGTCTCCGAAGACGTAGGCCGATTGCGCCCGCCCGCTCACGCCCCCGGCCGGGGCGGGTTCGTCCCCGGCCACGGCGATGCCTGTGACCGGCGGCGCATCGGCGGTCCACCAGGCGGCCAGGCCGAAGGTGAGCGGCAGCGACCAGGCCGTGACGTCGTAGAACTCGTAGCCCTCACGCTCGGCATCCTCGCCGCGGCGCTGGTTCCGCTGAAACCGGACCAGCTGCGTGCGGACGAACGCCGAGTCCACCAGGGCGCGCGGCTCGAGAATGGCGGTGGCGAGCCGGGCCTCCGGCTGAACCAGGTCGATCACGTAGGACCCAGCCGGGAAGGTGCGCCGGTCCGGCCCGCCGCCCAGATAAGAGGTTGCGGCGCTGGATCCGAACGGCGCCGTGGCGCGGGTCACCTCGATGCCGGCGCGGGCCAGCAGGCCGGCCAGGGATCGCGCCCGTCCCGGATCCGGCGCCTCCAGCAGCACCACCCGTTTCATGAGCCGGGCACGAGCCTCCACCATGCCGCTCGCGTGGAACTCGTAGTAGTCCACCAGGCGCTCGGTCCGGTTGGCCGCGGCGGTTGCCAGGGTGGCCATCGAGGCCACGTAATGGTGGGCGATACCCATCCGGAAGGTCATGTAGGTCCCGTCGCCCTTGCGCTCCTTCAAGGCCGGGCCGCCGTCGGACTCGAAGGTCATGCCGCTGGCCCCGCTCAGGCTGGGCCAGAGGTCGATATACCCGGGATAGAAGAAATCGAATACGTCCCGCACGTAGTACTGCCAGCCGTAGGCATCGAATGCCCGGCCGTTCGCGCGGCCGAACCGTTCAAACCAGCGGAGCGCCGAGGGCGGCAGGTTCTGATTGACGGCCGGGGCCACCGGCGGGAAGAAGTACTGGCTGGTGGTACTGTGGAGGTCCGCGACGACCTGCGGGCGCCAGCGCCGCATGGCGCCGGCCAGCGCACGCGACTCCAGCTGGGACTGGGCCAGCATGTCCCGGTTCATGTCGAACCGGTAGTGGTTGAAGCGGCCCTGAATGCTCCAGGGCTCCCGCTGCTCCATCGCCCCGGGGTCATCGGTCCCCACCGCGAGGGAATTGTACCAGGCGGCGAACCGCTCGTGGCCGTCGGGGTTCTGGGACGGATTGATGACGACGACCGCGTTCCGGAGGATATCCAGTGTGGCCGGCTCTTCCGAGGCCAGCAGCTGATAGCTGGTGGCCAGAGCGGCTTCGAAACCCGCGGGCTCGTTGCCGTGCACCGAATGGGTGAGGAGGACGACCACCGGCGTCCGTTCCGCGATCGCGCGGGCCTGCGCCGGGGTGGTGCGGCGCGGATCCGCCAGGGCGGCCAGGTCCGCGCGGATCTGATCCAGCCGGGCCAGGTTCTCCGGCGAGGAAATCACCAGGACCCGCATGATCTTCCCTTCGGCGGTCCGGCCGATCACCTCGGTCCGCACCCGGTCACCCGCGGCTGCGATCATGCGGTCCAGGACGGCCTGCTGCTGGTAGTACATCGTCTGGCGGGACCCGAGCGGGTAGCCCAGCAGACTGTCGGGCCTGGGCACCGCGGCCCGGTACGGCCCCCGGCCGTAGAAGTCGAACTGCTGGGCGGCGAGGGAGCCGGTACTCAGCACGAGCAGGGCAGCGAGGAGAAGGCGGCGCATGAGGGTCATGGGGTTGGGGAGTCGAGGGGTCGAGGGGTTGAGGAGTCGAGGGGTCGAGGGTCGAGGGGTCGCGAGGCCACAAGCCATCCCCTCTTTCCGTCCTTCCGTCCTTCCGTCCTTCCGCCCTTCGTCCTACATCAGTACCGCCCGTTGCTCCTTGACCCGGGCGCGCAGGTCCCAGGTTTCGGCCACCACCCCGCCCAGCAGAAAGACCAGGGCGGTGTACCAGACCCAGAGCACGAACAGAATGACGGCAAAGATATTGGCGTCGAAGGACAGCCGGCTGGTCCCGATCAATCCGGAGATGTACAGGCTGAACAGCCGCTTCGCCAGTTCGAAGGCGAGGGTGGTGAAGGCGGCCGCGACGACCGCGGAGCGCCAGGGCAGCCGGCGGATCGAGGCGAATCGATAGACCACAAAGAACAGCAGCATGGTGAAGCCGAGGGTGAGCAGGTCACCCAGGATCCGGCCCACAGTGGACAGCAGGAACTCGGCGAAGTCGCTGTTGGCCGCGCCGCGCGCGCGGAGGATGCTGAGCCCGGTGCCCATGACCGTATTGAGCAGGAACAGCGCCACGACGGCGACCACCATGATCACGTCCCGCAGCTTGGCCAGCAGGTAGGCCACGATGAAGTGCCGGCGGGTGGGCCGGAGCGACACGTCGTACAGGTGATTCAGCGCGGTGCGGATCCCGGCGAACAGCCGGGTACTGAACCAGATGAAGCTGGGAATGGCGTAGAGCGTCAGCTTGTCCCGGTTGCGGGCGATTCCCGCGAGGATCGATTCGACCACGGTGAACGGATCCCGCCCACCGACCATGACATGCGGCGGCAGAAACGGCTGCAGCAGCTGATGGATGTCGATCTGGGACGACGTGCCCTGGATCTCGGCCAGGTAGGTCAGGGCGACCAGCAGGATGACGATGAAGGGGACGGCGGCCAGCAGCGCATCGAAGGTGATGGCGCTGGCCAGAAACGGGATGTTGTTTTCGTCGGCCGCCTGGAGCGTCCGGCGCATGAACCCCAGAACCGTCCGATGCCACCCGCCCTGCCGGACGGCGGTCAGGCGCCGGCCTCTTCGTCGTCGGTCACCGGCTCGGGGGGCCGCCGGCGGCGGGCCCGGGCGTGATTCAGGCGCCGCTCCAGCTCGGCACGGGCGCCGCCCCGGGTGCGGGCCGGTACGGCGTCCTCTTCCTCCTCGTCCCCGTCCTCGTCTTCCTCATCGGCCTCGCCGTCGACCACGTCCAGGTCGGCCAGACCCTCCAGCTCATCATCTTCCAGCTCGTCGTCCTCCAGCCCGTCGTCTCCGTCGTGCTGGAACCGGTCGGTCAGCTCTTCGACTTTCTCCTCGGCCATCGCGCGCATCTTGCGCATGCGCTTCTTCAATCCCCGGCGGGTGTCATCCCCGGCGGCGGGCGCATAGAGCAGAGCCAGACCCGCGCCCAGCAGCGCGCCGAAGAGGAACACCTTGACCGAAGACAGGCCCTCCCGCTCCACGATCACCACCCGGCCGTCATCATCGTCATAGCGTGCCATGGTCATTCTCCCGCATCGGCGTCATCGGCCGCAATGGCCATCGCCGGCTTGAGGGACGCGTGCGGCTGCACCGGGGCCCGGATGAACCGGTCCACCACACTCGCGGTCCCGTTCACGTTGAGCTGCTCGAACAGGAACGCAAAGGTCTTTTCGAGGTCGGCCGCGATGGCCTGCCGGACCGGTTCGGGCAGGGACCACATCTCCTGTTTGAACGGTCCGATGGCCTTCTTGCGCGTCTTGTAGATGAACTGTTCTTCAGAGTCTCCCGGTTTGCGCTCGCCGGCGGCATTCTGGATCAGCCAGTCCTTGACCCGGCCGGCCAGGTCGGCCGGCAGCTTCGGGTGATCGAACACGATGTTCTGGAAATTGGTCGCCAGATGAATCTCGGCGGTTTCCACCCGGGGGAAGTTGCCGAACGCGTTCGACGGCAGCGTGCTCGCCCCGTGCTGCACCGCCCCGGCCAGGCCGTATTCCTCACGGGCCACCTTGGAGAGCGCGGCGAGCGCCTCCAGATCCAGCTTGACGTCGGCGATCGACCCGTCCGGCAGCACCACGCCGCCATGGGAGGTGCCGGTCTGAACCGAGATCTTGGAGATGCCTTCGTAATCGCCCAGCTTCTTCAGGGCCTTGTTGTACCCGCTCATGAACGCGTGCAGCTCTTCCACGGTGCTGTTCTTCTGGCCGACTTCGCCGATCTCGGCCCCGACCGACACCGACACGCCCTCCGGTTCCTGTTTCCGGATGAAGGCGGTGATCTCGGCGGCATGCTCGTAGTTGAGCCGCTGCTGGGCTTCGAGCGTCGGCTGGGAGAGATCCACCAGGGTGGAGGTATCCACGTCGATGTTGTAGAAGCCGGAGGCGACTTCCTCGCCGATCAGCTTCTTGACTTCCCCCAGCTCCCCCTTGCTGTCCGCCTGGTACTTCTTGGCGTTGACCTGGCAGTGGTCGCCCTGAATGAACAGCGGCAGGGAGTACCCCTCCCGCAGGGCCGCGGCGATGATCACCGAGACATATTCCGCCGGGCGCTGATCGGTATAGGCGATCTCCGACCGGGCGATCTCGAAGAGAATCGCCCCGGCCCGGCCCGCGAGCGCCGCCCGGATCACGGCCCGGGCGGTATCATAGGCCAGCATGCGGACGTTGATGGCCGGCACCGTGAACCCGCCGCATTCGCCCCGGGCCCGGGCGAAGTAGATCCCGGCGATCGACGCGGGACGGGCGCCGGTCGCCTGGCCCAGCTCCCAGAGGAGCCAGCGGGCCGCCGCTTTCTCGTCGGCGGAGCCGAACACCGCCTGCCACACCAGCTGGTCGGTCGCGGCGCTGCGGAGCCGGGCGGAGTCCTTCACGTGGACACCGCCGGCGTTGAGCTGGACCGCACCACCGAACAGGTCGGCCGCCTTCTGGATCAGGTCTTTTTTCATGGTACGAATTCCGTGGTTCGAGGTGAAGCGCCTTGACTGGTCAGAATTTAGGCGCCTCGCAGAGGAGGGTCAAACAGGCGAAGCGCGGTCAGATTTCGCTGCCGCCGCTCCGTCCACTCGCTGCGCTCAACTCGTAACCCGGCCGTCCCAGGGCCGCGTAGCTGAGCCGCTTGCCCAGCTCGACGCCCGGCTGGTCGAACGGGTTCACCCCGTACCAGGCCCCGGCATAGCCGGCCGCGAGCTGGAAGAACATGAACAGTTCGCCCATCGACTCGGCATCCACCCGCGGCAGCCGGAGCGTCATGCTCATCCGGCCCTGGCTCGCCAGCGCGGCGGCGGTCGCCTCGTACTCCGCCCGGAGCAGTTGGCCCAGCGTGTGGCCCTGCAGATACTGGAGTTCCTCGGGCAGGCCCTCCCGGGCGGGAATCGCGACATCGTTCTCGAACTCGTCCACCGTGATGAACGACACCACCTTGTCGAACGGCCCTTCCATGAGCAGCTGCATCTGGCTGTGCTGGTCGGTCGTCCCGATCGACCCGACCGGCGTGGGGCCGGCATGCACCACCTGGCCCCGGCGGTCGAGCCGCTTCCCGAGGCTCTCGGCCCAGAGCTGGCGGTACCATTCGGCAAACTCGCGGAGGCGGTCGGTGTACGGCATCAGGTAGTGGATCCGGGCGCCTTCGGTCGCATCGGCGGCCCAGAGCAGCGCGGCGAACAGCGCCGCGCGGTTTTCCTGGAGATCGTCCTGCTCGGCCTCCTCCAGCGCCCGCCGCGCCCCGGTCAGCAGGTCGCCGATGTCGATGCCCACCAGCGCGGCGGGCAGGAGCCCGGCGGGAGAGAGCACGCTGAAGCGCCCGCCCACCTCCGGGGGAACCTCGAGGGTGGCGATGCCTTCCTTCCGGGCGATCTCCCGCAATGCCCCGGACGTCGGATCGGTGGTGAACACGAAGTGACGGTAGGCCGCCGCGCCCAGGACATCCTCCAGCCACTGCCGCACGACGAGGTACTGGGCCAGGGTCTCGGCGGTGCCGCCTGACTTGCTCACCACGTTCACCAGCACCCGGCGGGGATCGATCCGGGCCAGGGCCCCGGCCACCGAGCCCGGGTCCACGTTGTCGAGCACCGTGAGCCGGGGGAAGAAGTCCCGGGCTTCATCATCCAGCTCGTTCCAGGCCGGCGACTTCAGGGAGTTGAGCAGCGCCCGGGTGCCCAGCGCCGATCCGCCGATCCCAAGGACGAGAACATGCTCATGGGCCTGGCCCAGCCCCTCGGCAAAGGACCGGATGTTTTTCAGGTTGGCGGCCTGGTCGGCCAGGCTGTAGAAGCCGTATTCCCCCTCGGAGCGCCGGGCCCGGACCTCGGCCTGGATATCCCGGAAGCGCTTGATCAACTCCTGCAGGCGGGAACGCGGGAGACCGTGATCGGCGTCGAGTCCGTCCTGGAACATCCGGCCGAAGGTGAGTTTCATGGGGTGTAGACGGTGAACGGTGAACGGTGAGCGGTGAACTGGCCCATCCCCGGACAGCTCCGCGACATCTTCCGGATCATACGTCAACCACCAGTCCATCATACGCCGGTTCCACGCCGGGGGGGAGGCGCGCCGCCAGATCGGCATGGGCGGTCTCATGGGTCAGGTGCGTGAGATAGGTCCGCTCCGCCCCCAGGGTCCGGGCCGTTTCGACCGCCTCCTCAATACTCATATGGGTCGGGTGCGGCCGCCACCAGAGGGCATTCAGCACCAGGACCCGGAGGCCCCGCAACCGGGCCATTTCCGCCGGTCCCACCGCCTTGACGTCGGTCAGGTAGGCCAGCGCCCCGAAACGATAGCCGAAGACCCGGAGATGGCCGTGTTCGAAGGCCAGCGGGATGGTCGGTACCCCGGCGACCGTCGCCTCCACTCCCGGCTCGAGGGGATGCGGTTCGAGCAGCGGCTTGGAGGTGCCTTTGTAGGCCACCACCTCGGGGTCGAAGATGTAGCGGTAGGTATCCCGTAACCGGGCCAGCGTCTCGGGCGGCCCATAGACCGGCAGCGCCTGGCGGGCGCGCACGCTGAAGATGCGCAGGTCGTCGATTCCGGCGGTGTGATCGGCGTGCTCGTGGGTGTAGATGACGGCATCCGCCCGGGACGCGCCCGCCTCCACCATCTGCAGCCGCAACTCGGGCGGCGTGTCGATGAGAATGACCCTGCCATCGGTCTCCAGCAGCGCGCCCGAACGGGAACGCCGGTCCCGCGGGTCCTTTGACTGGCAGACCGCGCAGGTGCAGCCGATCTGGGGTACCCCGAAGGAGGTACCGGTGCCGAGGAAGGTCAGGCGCATGGCCGCCTAGACATACTCCACCTTCAGCAGGTTCGTGGTGCCGGGCATGTCGAACGGCACGCCGGCGGTCACGACAACCGACTGCCCCGCCTGGGCCAGCCCGCTCGCCAGGATCAGCTTCCGGGCCACCGGCAACAGGGAGTCATAGTTGGGCATGTGGTCGACGATGGCCGGAATGACACCCCACACCAGGGCGAGCTGGCGGTAGGTCTCCGGTTCCGGGGTCACGGCGAAGATCGGCACCTGCGGGCGGTACGCCGCCACCTTCCGGGCGGTGAAGCCGCTGCTGGTAAAACAGACGATGAGCGGGGCCGAGAGCAGTTCAGCCGCCACGCAGACCGCGAGCCCGATCGCATCCTCGGTGCGCACGCCCGGCAGGGCGCCCGAATCCCGGTCTTCCCGCCGGCGGCGGGAGTACCCCACCGCGGCGTCGTACGCCGGGCTCCGGCCGGTCGCGTGGCCCTCCATCTCGAGCGCGATCCGGTCCATCGCCCGCACCGCCTCCACGGGATAATCCCCCACCGCCGTCTCGGCGGACAGCATCACCGCATCCGTCCCGTCCAGAATCGCGTTGGCCACGTCGGAGGCTTCCGCCCGGGTGGGCCGGGGGGCGTGGACCATCGATTCCAGCATCTGCGTCGCGGTGATCACGGGCTTCCCCAGGAGATTGGCCTCCCGGATGAGCCGTTTCTGCATGAGTGGGACCTCCTCGAACGGCAATTCCACGCCCAGGTCGCCGCGGGCGACCATGATCGCGTCACTGGCCTCGAGGATTCCGCCCAGGTTGGCCAGGGCCGTATCCTTCTCGATCTTCGCGATGAGCCGGATACCCTGCGGAATGATGCTCCGTAGCTCCTCCAGGTCCTCCCGGCGCCGCACAAACGAAAGGGCGATGTAGTCCACGCCCAGCCGGGCGACCCGCTCGGCCTCCTCCCGATCCCGGTCGGTGAGCGCCGGCGCGCTCACTTCGATCCCCGGCAGATTCATCCCCTTGTTGGCCTTGAGTTCCCCGCCGTAGACCACCTGGGCCCGGACCCGGTCGCCCCGGGTGTCGATCACCTTCACTTCCAGCAGCCCGTCGTCCAGCAGAATGCGGGAACCCGGCCGGACGTCCCGGGCCAGGGCCTCATAGGTCGTGGGGATCTCACCCGCCTGGGCCCGGGCCTGGGGCGCAAAGACAATCTCGGTCCCCGGTTCGAGCTGTACCGGCCGGGGCAGATCACCTACCCGGATCCGGGGCCCCTGAAGGTCCACCAGAATGGCCGCGGGAGTCGAACGACGGGACTGGATCTGCTGAAGGTCACGGATCCACTGCTCCCGGATGGCCGGGGTCGCGTGGGACGCGTTGACCCGGACCACGTTGACCCCGGCGTCAAGCAGGCTCTCCATGCGGTCCGGGGCGGCCCAGGCGGGGCCCAGCGTGGCAACGATCTTGGTTCTGCGGATGGATGGTCGGGTCACGCGGCGAAAGATAATCGGGACTGTCGGACCGGTGCGATCGGAAACGCGGCGGGCTGCCGCCCCTGGCTCGCCCCGGTACCAAGCCGGCGCGATCCACGGCGTGTGGTGCGGAGCGGGCTCACGGAGGTCGCGCCGGCGGCTTCCGGATGCTGCTGGTCTGGATCGCGGTCCACACCAACACCCGGGTTTTCCACACCCGCCAGGGGAGGCATTGCGTTCAGCCGCTCCCTCTCATCTCGATCTTGAACAATGTCCAGACCGGCATTGTCCACATCGAAACTGGCCTGGGGAGCGCGGCTCCACCGACTCAATCAGGCGCCAACATTGGCGTTGAAAAGCCGACTTATCCACATGTGGATATCTGGATACCGTGGAGAAGCTGGCCTCACTCGTTCAAGGACAAGCCACTACAGGCCAGGGTGAATTTCCACTTTATGTCAAATCCCTAAGTGGTTTTCCAACAATGGCTAACGGAGCATCACAAATGTGGAAAATGGGATAGAGACAGTGTCGCTAATTGGGGCAGGAATATTCATGGCCGGTGAATAAGAACGGGTCCCCCGGCCTGGGGGACCCCATTGAGTGGTTTCGGAATTCAGCTGAATGTGGATCAGGCACCGCAGGCTGTTGGGGCCGGCCCGGGGCACCTGGGCTCATCCTCCACCACTGCCGGTCTCCTCGGCGGCCAGCCCGATATTCTCCACCTCGGGCATGGGTGCCCGCCGGAAGAAGATCAGGCCCGCGTACAGGATGAAGGGCAGAAAGAGCAGGCTCTCGGTGACCAGAGTAGGGATCGCCTGGCTGGTCAGGTACGCTGCTGCTGACTCGACGCCGGGTATGGGGCGCCAGGGGAACTCGTAGGTGCCGGTCGTGAAGGGCCAGAAGAGCATGGGCCCTGCCCCATGCCGGCTGAGCGTGTCCAGGAACCCGTGGCTGCCGACCGCCAGGAAGGCACAGAGGGCGGTCCACAGCCCCGGGGCCCGGAACAGCCGCCATGCGGCCAGACCTATCAGGACTCCCACCACCAGCGCAAAAGGCTCCGAATGGGTCATCCCGCGGTGAGCCAGGGCGGTCCCGTGAGGGGCGCCCAGGAACGACGTGACGAGGTCGAGATCGGGAGCCAGGGCCAGAGCGGCAAAGGCCGCGATGGTACGCCTGGGCCGGGGTGAGTCGGTGGTCTGAACGTACAGGGCGCCCAGCGCGGCGCCGACAGCGAGATGACCTATGCTTGCCATTGTTCCCTTGTGTCTGCGAAGGACCTGTCAGGACGCGAGGCCGAGGAGCGGGGCCGGGACCGGCGGATCGGCAGCGTCCCCGGTGGAATGGTCCGGCAGGAAGATCCATGCCAGCCCGATCTTCAGCCACGCATCTGGCGACGGCAAGGCCCCCCGGTCCGGGACCGAGGGGCCTGCCGATCAGTCCAGCGACGCGCTACCGCCTGAAAGTAATGCTGCCCCCGCCCCCCCATTCAAGGGGTCCGAAGAGGCGGACATCAGCCGCATTTAGGGCCTTGGCGAGTTCATCCTTGCCCACGATCCGCAGGTAGCCGACCATGAGCTGGGACTTCTCCGGCTGGAGATCGACCGCCACCGGCACCCGGGCTCCCCGGGCCGTGACAAAGACCCACTGCTGGGTTGTCGGAGTGGCGGCGACGGAGGAATCGCCCGCCAAGTGGCCCTCCCAGGTGATCTGGGTCCGCCCGATCTTCACCTGGTAGAGGTCCTCCTGGGATATCTCCGCCTTGCCCGCCACCCCCTCGACGTCCTGCAGGTTGATCAGGGCGGTCTCGGCCATGCGGGTGAGCCGGAATTCCCGGGTCCGTATCCACTTGGCGAAGTAGACCGGCCCGGGGATCTTCTCGTGGGTCGCGGCAATGAGCCAGTACACCAGGAACTGGCTGTGATCGAGGTCGCTGCGGTCGGCCGCAATCACCCGATCTCCGACCTCGGTGGTGTCGTATCGAAGGATGCAGAGTTCCGAGGGGATCATGTCTGCCAGACCGGGCTCCTCGACGATCCTGGCCCGAACGCCGGGCGCGAGGTCCGGCACGGTCGAGGCCTTCGCGGGGACGAAGTCCCCCGGCATGCGCTTGTCCGCGGTGGTCGAATCCAGCAGAAAGTGGATGCACCAGTTCGCCCTGAAGTTCTTCAGCCGCCACGCCTGCCGGACCTCGGGCTGGCTTTCCTGGGCCGGGAGGATCCCAACAAAGGCGGGGAGAAGAGCGGTCGCCAGGGCGAACAGCGTTTTCACACGCACGAGTGGTCCCCCTTATGGGTTTCGTACCGGGATGAATCTGCCCGCCTCGTGCCGGGCTTCCGGAGAAGGTATGCCTTCCGGCTTCTCAATGTTGAGCCGGGCGGGCCCTGGCGGCCCGGACGGCCTCCGCCAGCCGGTCGTAGGCCTGCCGGTCCACCGCCCCAAAGCGGAGATTCCGATAGGCCACCCGCCCTTCCGGGTCGATCACGTAGACGGTCCGCCGGGCGGTACCCTGGGTGCCCCGGCTTCCATAGCGGGCCGCCACGGTCTGGTCCGGGTCGCTCAGGAGCCGGAACGGAATCCCCAGGCTCCGGGCAAACCGTACGTGGCTGGCCAGGCTGTCCACACTGATACCGACGACGACGACATCCGCACCAAAGATCCGGTCGTATTCCCGGGTGAACGTCCGCATTTCGGCCGTGCACCCGCTGGTAAAATCCCGGGGGTAGAACGCCAGCACGACCACCTTCCCCCGATGGTGGGAAAGCCGGAACGGCGCGACTTCCGGACCGATGCTGTCGACCGTCGCCCAGGGGAGGGCGAAGTCCGGCGCGGTCTCGCCATCCCGCGGCCCGGCGGTGACGACCGCTCCCGGCCGGCCGTCCTGCGCCTGGACAACCACCGGCCCGGCCAGGACGAGTACACACAGCCCGGCAGGAACACCGAATCGGAGCGCCTCGAGAACCGCACGACAGGGGCGCATCACAACCCGCTCACCTTCGCGAGGGCCTCCTCGAATCGCTGGTCCTCCCCCACGCCGGTGTAGGCGATCCTGCCGGCGGCATCGATGATCACGATATAGGACGTCGTCGGCGCCTCGAAGGCCCGGACGCTGGTCCCCTGCTCATCGTAGAGGACGGCAAACGGCACCCGGTGCCGGGTGAGATACCGGCGCACCCGCTCCCTCGTCTGGTTGACTGCGATGTTGATGCCGAAGAACGCCACCTTCCCGCCGTACTTCCGGCTGGCGGCTTCCACCCGGGGCATGAGCGCGGCGCAGATCTCACACCAGGTGGCCCAGAACTCGAGGTAGACCGGCCTGTGTCCGATCACGGTGCCGAGATCGACCGGGCGGCCATCCAGATCCGTGACGGTCACGACCGGCGCCGGCTCGCCCACCCGGATACCCTCGTCCTGGGCCCGGAGCGCCGGAGGAGACAGCATGAGCCCGAGGACGATCCCCGCAACACCCCACCGGTTCACGAGACTCTCCCCATCTGAACGAAGTAGTACTCGGCCATGGCAAGCAGGATGACGCCGCCCGCCTTCTTGACCCAGCCGAGCCAGCGGCCGCTGCTCGGAAGGGCGGACAGGAACCCGGCGGACAGCCCCACCGCCACCAGGAGCGCCGTCATCCCAAGCGAGAAGACGAACAAGTATACGAAACCCAACACGGGACTGCCCGCCGCGGCGACGAACGTGAGGACGGCGGCGAACGCCGGTGCCCCGCAGGGAGCGGCGACCAGCCCCGAGGTGGCCCCCATCAGGAATGCCCCCCCGGGCGACCCGCCGCCGATCCGGCCCGCCCAGGCGACCAGCCGGGCCGGGGCGGATACCGGGAACACGTCCAGCATCGCGAGCGCAAAGATGAGCAGCAGATTACCGATTGCAAAGTAGGCCCACGGATTGGAGCTGATCGTACCGAAGATCGTTCCCGACAGACCGGCCAGGAGACCCAGCGAGGCGTACACCAGGGCCAGGCCGAGAGCGTAGAGACCGGTGTGCAGCACGGTACGACGGCGGGACCGCGAGGTTCCGGTCCCGGCCAGGATTCCCGCCGTAATCGGGATCATGGGATAGACGCAGGGCGTCACGCTGGTTACGAGTCCAGCCAGGAACAAGGCGGGAATGGCCGCCAGTGGCTGGTTCCGCAGCAGTTCTTCGATGGTGAGCAGCAGCATGAGAGGGAATCTAGGCGGGCGGGCGGGCGGGCGGGCGGGCGGGCGGGCGGGCGGGCGGGCGGGCGGGCGGGCGGGCGGGCCCGGAAGCTCGCGACCGCCCAGGGAACGTCAACCCCCACCCGCTCGCTCACCGATTGGCGTTCAGCACCGCTTACCGCTCGTCGTTCCCGGCTTTGGTCCGGTGCTCCCGCCGCTGGTAGGCGAGAAACTCGTGAACCGCCCGCACGGCGTCCGGGTCACGGGTCCGGATCCGCACTTCCCCGCCCCGGGGCAGTTCCCGATAGGTATACGTGATCCGGTCCCGCCGGGCCGCCATCGTGGTGGCGCCCGGAGGCAGCTCCTGGTGCACCGCCATCGGGTTCCGGAAATCGCCGGACTTGAACTGAACGGCGATCTGCTTCATGTGCGCCCGGATGCCGGCGATGCCCGCGCTGTCCCCCTCCTGGGCCTGCAGCGCGATCCGCCCCCCGTCGTCGTAGTCGTCGAAGTGATGAACCGAGGTATACTGGTCCACGCCCATGACCGCCTTGCCGCGTTCCTGCATCGCGTGAAAGCTGCTGTCGTGAGCGTGCCCTTCGTGCTGCGCGGCCGCGGCCCGGGGGAGCAGCGCCGCAGCCGCCAGAACCGCTGGAATGAACATTCGCATCGATGTCTCCGTAGGTAGAGGTGTCCGGCGATTTTACCCCGGACCGCTCCGAACCGAAGGAACCTAAGTCCCATGCTCACTTCCGACGAGTTCTCCCGCTCCGCCCTCTTCGCCGGCCTCTCGGCCGAGGCCCGCCGGGAACTGGCCGCCCGGGGGATCAAGCGGCGGTTCGGCGCCGGTGAAGCCCTGTTCCGGGCCGGCGACATGGCGCGGGGCCTGTTCGTGATCGTGGAAGGTGAGGTCCGGGTCGTCCGCGGAGCGGACGGCCGCCAGCACGTAGTCCACGTCGAGGGACCGGGAGGAACCCTGGGTGAGGTACCGCTGCTGGACGGCGGCGGCTACCCGGCCACCGCCATCGCCACCCGGCCGACCCGCTGCCAGATCTTCTCCCGCGAGGCGCTGGAGGCCGCCATCCGGGTGGATCCCGGGACCGCGTTCGTCCTGCTCCAGGCCCTCTCCGCCCGGGTGCGGCTGCTGGTGGATCGACTGGACCGCCTCGCGACCCGGAGCGTCGGCAGCCGCCTGGCGCGGCTCCTGCTCCGCCGCCACGCCGACGCACAGGGTGGCAGCTTCACACTGGGAACGACCCAGCACGCGGTGGCCGAGGAACTCGGCACCGTGCGGGAGGTCGTGGTTCGTGCGCTGCGCGCCTTGCGGCAGGCGGGAGTCGTGTCCTCCGCCGGACGCGGCCGATTGCGGGTTTCGGACCTGGAGAGCCTCCGGGAAATAGCCGGAGAGGAGAGTGGTTCCGATTGAAAAGTACACCGGCACACGGAACTCGCTGCAACCGCCCGGTGCCACGGCCGTACCGGCCCGCCCCGGGTACCTGGAGGCTGGGACGAGGTTCTACCGCCTGGTCGCTACCGGTTCGGCTCCATACCGGCGAGCCACGTAGTCCTCCAGAATCCGGAGGAACTCGGGGACGATCGCGTCACCCTTCAGGGTAGTGAACAGCCGGCCGTCGACATACACCGGCGCCCGGGGCTCTTCGGCGGTTCCGGGCAGCGAAATTCCGATGTTGGCGTGCTTGGATTCTCCCGGTCCGTTCACGACACACCCCATCACCGCCACCTTCAATTCCTCGACTCCGGGCCGCTCGTTCCGCCAGACCGGCATCTTCTCCGACAGATACTCCTGGATGTCCTCGGCCATCTTCTGGAAGAACGTGCTGGTCGTCCGGCCGCATCCGGGACAGGCGGTGACCTGCGGCGTGAAGCTCCGGAGGCCCAGGGACTGCAGAATCTGCTGCGCCACCCGCACTTCCTCGGTGCGGTCCCCACCGGGCCTCGGTGTCAGCGAGACCCGGATGGTATCGCCGATGCCTTCCTGGAGCAGAATTGCCAGGGCGGCGCTGCTGGCGACCACCCCCTTGGCGCCGAGCCCGGCCTCGGTGAGGCCCAGGTGCAGCGGGTAATCGCAGCGGGCCGCGAGCATCCGGTAGACATCCACCAGATCCTGAACGCCACTCACCTTGCCGCTCAGGATGATGCGATCGTGCGGCAGGCCGAAGGACTCGGCCAGGGCGGCCGAACGCAGGGCGCTCTCGACCATGGCATGCATGGTGACCTCCCGGGCGTCCCGCGGCGCGGGAAGCCGGGCGTTGGCGTCCATCAGCTCGGTAAGCAGAATCTGGTCGAGCGAGCCCCAGTTCACCCCGATCCGGATCGGCTTGCCGTTGGCGATGGCCACGTCGATGATCGCGCGGAAGTTCTCGTCCGCCCGTTTGCCTCCGACATTGCCGGGGTTCACCCGGTACTTGGCCAGCGCCGCGGCGCACTCCGGATAGCGGGTGAGCAGGAGATGCCCGTTGTAGTGGAAGTCGCCGATGATCGGGACCTGGAGCCCCCGGCGATCGAGCTCCTCCACGATCCGGGGCACCGCCGCGGCGGCCTCCTCGTTGTTGACGGTGACCCGGACCAGCTCGCTCCCGGCCCGTGCCAGGGCGCTAACCTGGGCCACCGTGGACGCGACGTCCGCGGTGTCCGTATTGGTCATCGACTGGACCACGACCTGGTGGCAGGACCCGATGGGAACTCCACCCACCCGGACGGTGGCGGTCTGGCGGCGGGGAAGAAGCGGCATGGGAGAAATATAAGGACGGGCGGGCAGACGGGCAGACGGACAGGCGGGCAGTCGGGCAGGCGGGAGGACCGTGAACGCAGATCGGGGTCCCTCAATCCTTCAATCCCTCAATCCCTCAATCCCCCAATCCCCCAATCCCTCAATCTACTTCATGGCCCCCCTGATCCACTCCAGGAGTTCATCCCGTACATCGTAATAGATGGCCATGGCGTGGGCGTTGCCGGCGACGATCCTGGTCGAGACGTGGGCCAGGCCCTGACTCCAGTTGCGTACGTTGTCGGCGCCGGAGAAGGGATCGTGTTCCGAAGAGGCCAGGTAGCATCGGGCCTTGAGTCCCTCCACCGCCTTGCGGACCCGGGCTGGGCCGTCCTCGCCCCAGGCCGGTGCACCGGCCGCACCGAGGGTCACGGCCGCCCGGAGTCCCTGAATCCGGGGTGCCGCCAGCAGGGCCGCGCTCCCACCGACACTCGCGCCGACCAGCATGAGGCGGGCGGTATCGATGTAGTTCTGGGACGCGCCCCAGCTCGCCACACGCAGGATGTCGTCGTCGATCCGGTCGAAGCCGACCTCACGGGCGCTGGCCATGAAGGCCCGGCCGAAGTCGTCCGGCGTGAATCCCACCGGAGTGTCGATCACCACCGGCCCGCCCGGGCCGGTAATGGAGGATCCGTGCCCCCGCAGGTCGAACGCCAGGGCGGCCACGCCCAGGTCGAGCAGGTCGTCGACCAGCGGACCGTAGCTGTCGCAGGTCGCGGGGTACTGGTGGGCCAGGATCGCCATGGGGTAGCGACTGCCGACGGCGGTCTCGGGATACTCCAGCTGACCCTTGAGGATGATCCCGTCCGCCGATCGGACGGACATTTCCAGCGGGGAGAGAGGGGGAGTGGACATGGGGGATCGAGGGATTGAGGGACCGAGGGATTGGAGTGAAGGAGTTGGCGCAAATCCCTCGATCTGTCAATCCCTCAACCCCTCCCTCCGATTCATTCCAGTCCCAGCTGTTTGGCCAGCCGGAACCACTCCTCCGGCCGGAGCAGATCCCCCTCCTTGAGCGGCGCGAGGGCGGTCGCGATCTGTTCCCGCGACCCGTCGATCCGGCGGTCGCGCAGTTCGCCCACCATGCGGGCGAAGCGCTGGTCGAACCCCAGCCGGTCCAGCTCGCCGTTGCGGCGCATCGTGCCCAGCCGCGTGATCTCTTCCGCCAGGCGCTGCGGGCTGATCGGCTTGAGAGTCGGGCCTGTGTCCTCTGCGGTCATTGCGGTCGGCTCCGTGCAGATAGAATTGGAAATGAAACATACCGCGGGCGGGGCCGGGGGCGTAAGCCGTGACCGGACCGGTCAGTTGCGCGCACCACGGGTGGCCGGGTTCACATGCTCGAACTCGGCGGAAATCCGGACTTCGGGGGCTGTCTTGAAGACCCGAACGAAGATCTCCCGGGCCAGCTCGGCGGCCAGGTCGACATCACGTCCCAGATCGGCCTGAATGAACTCCCGGACCGGCCCGTCGGGGGTGTCTTCCACGTGGTAGGCGATTCCCCGCGCCTCGAGCAGGCTCTTGACCTGTTCGTAGTAGGGACCCGCCCAGGACGCCTTGGGGAAATCCAGCTGGATGCCGGTTTCGCGTTCTTCCCGGATGTACTTGGAGAACTCGACGAAGCGATCTTCGCCGGGCAGGATGAACGCGACGAAGCCGAGATCGTAGCCCTGCTCCAGCAGGGTGACCACGCAGCCACGCACGTCCGCCAGCCCGATGTCGGGCCGCAGACGGGACTGGTGCCGCCGTCGTTGCAGAAACAGCGCCACGGCGCCGACCGACACGAGCACCGCGAGAACGATCAGGATCTCCCAGAAATTCACAGGCACTCCCTTGGGAAGCGGCGAACCGTCACCCGTCGAACCAGAGCCGCACGAGCCCGGCGGCGGCCAGGACATAGACCAGGCTGCCGACGATGAATCTCCTCCGCGCCGCCGCCAGCCGCTGCGGCGGCGCCAATGCCCCCCCGTAGCCGGTCACGTCCCACATATGGATATGAAACGCCAGGCGCCAGCCCAGCAGAACCGCCAGCACATAGGCCGGCCACCGCCCCTGCGGAAGGCCCGGGACCGGCCCGCCGGCCAGGACGAGTCCCAGCAGGAGGAGCAGAACGGCCGGAGACCCGAACCTCGGAATCCCGCCATGACCGTTAGGCATCTGGTGGGCCGGTGTGGAGGCGGTACGGCAGAGTGTAACGAATTCCCCGGCCGGGGGAAAGCCGCAGGGTGCCGCCACCTCAATGAGGTGCCAGCCACCATAGCAGATTCCTGAGGAAAGAGACGTTCCCGCCGGCCTCGGGCGCATTCATGCCCATCGGGATCTGTTGCGGTCCGGCGAGCTGGGCGGTGAACATCGCGGCCTCCCCCAGCATGGCAACCCGCCCGCGACCGACCTGCCGCACGGCGCCCTGCAGCAGGCCACCCGCCGGGGTGCGGACGGTGGTGGAATCGAACTGCCAGGCGATGCGCGGTTCCAGGCTCACGGTACTGCCCGGGAGCCGGAGCAGCGCGACCGCACCCGGGTCGGCCGTGAACGCCTCACCGGTGAAACTGGCCACCGAATCCACCCGGGGAACGCCCGGACGGTCGGCCCGGGCCGGAGAGGCGGGAAGGCCCCCGTCGGCTCGCCGGAAGACGATCGCGCCGCCGCCCAGCGTATCCATGGCAAAGCCGTTGCGCAGATGGAATCCGAACGCCGCGGCCAGGTCGGCGGCCGCGCCCGCGAAGGGCATGTGGTCGGCGATGAGCAGCAGGCTTCCTCCCTGCTCCACCCACTCACGCACCGAGGCCACTTCATCCCGGTCGAACGCCGACGGTGTCGGCAGCACCGAATACCCCCGGTTGGACGGATGCAGGGCGTTGGCGATCACCAGGATGTCGACATCCTCGAGGGAAGCCGCCGTCAGCAGGCCGGCATGCGTGCGCACCCGGTATCCATCCCGGCGCAGCAGTTCGGCAAACGGCGCGTAGCGTCCCCCGGCGGTATGGAAGTTGTCGTGACCCGAGTCGATCGCCACGACCGGCCCTCCGCCGCCGGGGAACGCCGGCCGGGCCAGCGCCGGATGAAAGGCCGTGTCCGCCAGCTGCTGACCGGACGCCGCCGAGGTCGACAGGCAGAGGACGCCGAGCCAGAGTCCCAGGCGGTTCATCGGGCAAACACCCTGGCTGGATCCTTGAACGACTTGAACTCCAGCCCGTTGCCGCTCGGGTCGAGCAGGAACATCGTGGCCTGTTCCCCCACCTCGCCCTTGAAACGAATATAGGGCGCGATCAGGAACTCGACCTTCCGGGTCTCGAGATTCCGGGCCAGCCGCTGCCACGCGTCCCATTCCAGGATGACGCCGAAATGGCGCACCGGCACCTGTTTGCCGTCCACCGGATTGGTGGCCGCCGGACCGGTCTCTTCAGGCGAGAGATGCGCGGTCACCTGGTGCCCGAAGAAATCGAAGTCGATCCACCGGTCGCTTTCCCGGCCGATCCGGCAACCGAAGAGTTCGACGAAGAACTGCCGGGTGGCTTCGAGATCCCGGACCGGAAAGGCGAGATGGAAGGGCGGCATGGGGATGAGAAGTGAGAAGTGAGGAGTGAGAAGGGAGAAGGGAGAAGGGAGAAGGGAGAAGAGAGAGGGCCACCCTGCCCCCGGCCGGGGATGATTCAACTCCCCGCGAGCGTCCGCAGCGCGTCCCCGGTGAGCCGGTAGACGGTCCAGTCGTTCATGGGCTCCGCGCCCAGGCTCAGGTAGAATCTGATGGCATCCACGTTCCAGTCCAGCACCCACCACTCGAAACGCCCGCAGTCGCGTTCGACGGCGAGCCGGGCCAGGTGAATGAGCAGTGCCTTGCCGACCCCCTGCCCGCGGAACGCCGGGAGCACGAACAGATCTTCAAGATACAGTCCCCGGCGCGCCAGGAATGTGGAATAGTTATGAAAAAACAGGGCGAAACCGGCCGGTTCGCCGTGGATCCGGGCGATCACGACCTCGGCGGCCGGGCTGGGGCCGAAGAGAGAAGCCCGGAGCTGTTCCTCGGTGGCCACGCATTCGTCGGCCAGCCGCTCGTACTCGGCCAGGCCGTGAATCAGGCGAAGGATGAGGGGGACATCCTCCGGGACCGCAGGCGTGATCGTCAGCATCGTCCCGCCGAGATACGCGGATCCGGCGCCGGAGTCAACCACCGGCCGCTTCGGCCACCCAGGCGGGCTCCCGCGGGCCTTCCCGGCGCCAGTCGTCCGGGTCCGGGCTCCAGCGCAGCAGCCAGCTCAGCCCGCGCGGGCCCAGGTAGTTCGACGCCCGGCGGTAGACCGGATCCGCCAGCACTTCCTTCACCCCGGCGAACCGGTAGCCCCGCCGGTGGATCCGATCGAGTACATGGGCCATCTGATCGGCGTTGAGTTCGTTGGCATGCAGCAGCAGAATCTGGGGCACTTCCCGGCCGATGACCGCCACGGAGACCGATTCGGCAAAGGCGAAGGACCGGTCGAGGTGATCCAGGTAGGCCGGGACGAGACGCTGCAGCAGCGCGCTGTCCCCCCGCTGCCGGGCCAGGCTGTAGGCCCGGGCGTAGACCCACTCCTGGTTGTCGATCGTGACCGGGACGGTCCGATACCCATGTTGCGCCAGCCAGTCCCGCAGCCCATCCGCCCTTGCCCTATCAGGCCCGGTGTGCAGAAACGGATGGCGGAAATAGCCGACCTCGCCCGGCGGCACACCCCGGAGAAACCGGTCGGCCCGGCCGAGATCCGCGAGGTAGGTCTCGAGGGACACCCGGTTGATGTCCAGGTGGCCGTGTCCGTGATTGCCGATCTCGGCCCCGGCCTGGCGCCACCTGCCGATGATCCCGGTCAGCACCGAGTCCCGGAGCCGGTCACAGATGTTGTTGGTCGTCACGAAGCCCACACTCGGTGCGCCGGCCGATTCCAGCGCCTCGAGCAACCTGCCATCCAGGTCACGCAGAGCCTGGCTGTCGCAGTGCAGACCGGGCGCCGCCGAGTAGGACGCGGGAATGTCGTCGAACGTCAGCAGCACCCGGCGCTCGGGAATGGCCCCGGCCCCGGTGAGCAGGAGGCCCAGGCCCGCCGCCATGAACCGTGCGGCCCGAATCGACACCCTGGGCATTCCTCCTGGCACCCGGATCACCCCGTTATCGCTCACTCGGCCTTGTAGAGATTCGCATACAGCACGAGCCCACGCTCCACCGCGGCGCCGATGGATTCCGCCATGAAGAAGGGCATGGCGCCGAGCTTGCCCGCGGAAAGCCCCTTCAGCGCCGGGGCGACCGAGTCTCCCGGCGCCAGCCCCTTGAACTGCGAGAGGAACCCGGTGCTGACCGCATGAAGCACCCAGGGCTTGGTCTCGGCCGTGGCCTTGGTCACGATCACGCTGGTGATCCGGCCATCCGGACTCATGGTCAGGCCGACCTCCACGGGACCGTGGATCGTATTGTACTGCGGGAACAAGACCACACCATCCAGCCGGCCGGCCTGATCCTTCCCGTAATAGAACTTCACGTCCGGGTTTTCGGGATCGTAGTCCACTTCCTGGCGAATGCGCGCCAGATCCTCCCGCCCCAGCGAGACGGTCCGGACGAAGAAGCGCTGGGCATCCGGCAGGGTCCGGCGGATAACGAGGGCCTGCTTGACCAGCTCGACGACCGGCGTCGGGTGGGCCATGGGGAGCAACAGGGCGGCGAGCATGGCCACCCCGCCGGGAAGGGCGAGTTTCCGGTTCATGGCATTGCCTCCTTCCGTCCGGCCGGCGCGGCCAGGACGGCCTTGAGTGTCGAAACCAGAACGATGACGTAGACCAGGGACATGCCCCAGCCGGAGAGCAGCGTCAGCCAGGCGAAACCGCCGAGACCGAAGTGCATCAACCATTGGCCGGAGAAGTCCAGCGCACCGAAGCCGAAGGCCGCCACAATCATCGTATTGCGCCACCAGGGCGGCCAGTCGAGGCCCAGCATGATGAGGACCTGCAGGGCGGCCACGATGGCGTAGATCATGAGGTGGATATGACTGTCCTGCACCAGGAGCTGGGCGTCGACGGTATGCCGCATGTCCGACATCGAACTCAGATCCAGCGGCTGGGTCGAGGCGTCCGATGTGGTCGGCAACATCGAATCGGTCACCGACGGTGGCGGGACGTAGGTCGCCTGGACGGCCGCGGGGGTCAGGCCTGCCCAGGTCTTCACCATGAGGAAGGCGAAGAAGTAGGCATATCCCAGAACGAGAAGAAACAGGGCGGCGGCCAGTTTGACCGAGCGATCCGCGTCCCGCAGACGATAGAGTCCCATGGAGCCGCCTCAGAACGTGGTCACGGCCTGCAGGGCCAGCTGGACGCCCCAGCGGCTCAGGCCGGTGTCGGTCGGGAAGAACAGCTCGCTCGAATGATTCAGCCGGACCTCCGCCCGGACCTGCAGCCGCGGGATCCGGAAGCGGGTGTGGGGCACATTGGCGAAGATACCCTCGCGGCCGACGCCGACGGAGTAGAGCGGGGTCAGCGTGTAGGACTCGAGGGTCTGCGGCATCCCGGTCCGGGCCCCATCCGGGTCGTCCAGTACCTCCGCCCGGGCCGCCACGCCCCAGTGCCGGTCGAACAGGTGGACCACGGTGACAAGACCACCCTTCCACTTCTGGTCCCCCACGCCGGCGATGTCGAAGTCCTTCCCGTAGTTGGCCTCTCCCGCGACGATCCAGTCCCAGGACGGCTGAAAGGCGTAGTCCAGGTTCAACAGCAGCCGCTGATTGGTGGCCCCCTGGTCCCCTTCGTTCCCATAGAGGGCGTTGAGCCCGATATCCACCTTTTCCGAGGGGAGAAACTCGGCGCGGATCCCACCGGTCTTGCCCTTGTTGGGGTCGAGTTCACTGTCCCAGCCGTTGAACACCAGGCCGCTCAACTGCACCGACCTCGCCGCCGACCAGGTCGCCACCAGGCCGGTCATCTTGGCCGGCCGGGCCATTTCGAAATTGAAGCTGGGCGTCGCGTGGAACAGCAGGGGCTCGTCATCACGCTCGAACCCGACCGGCAGATCCAGCCGGCCGCCGCTGATATTCAAGTCCGGGAAGCCGGTGGGAGTGAAGCTCAGGATCAGATTGTCGATCTCGGTTTCCGTCGTGACCTCTCCGCTGGCTTCATCCACGCTCACCGCGGTGGTGAGCTGGCCATAGATATACGCATTGTCGGTGATCTCCCGGAGAAACCCGACCGCCAGCTTGTTCCCCGCAAAGGCGTTCTCACCGGTCTTCCCATCATACATGTAGTTGAGCACACCAAATCCGGTCACCTTGAGCGGCGATTCCGTCTCACCAACATCGCCGGACCCCAGATCAACGGGTTCGTCCTGCGCCGCCAGCGGCAGTGTCAGGGCTACCATCGCGGCCAGTGCCACCATGAGTGTCCGCACATCCCGGGGGATGGGCATGCTGTCCTCCCTCGTCCGTAATCGTTCAACAGGTCAGACTCCACCGGAGGGATATCCCCCGGAGCTCGGGCTGACCGGAATTGTCAGTCTGGAATCGTCAGGCGAGGCGGGGCGGCGGAGAATCCGCCGGGGGCGGCAGGCGTGTGAGGAAGGCCGGGAAGACCACGGGAGCCCGGGCGACGCGGATCCGGCCGCCCGGCACTGCAGGCGCCGAAGCAGGCAGCATGACGCCGGGCACCGGAAGCGGAATGGCGGTATGGCCGCCGACCGTTCCGGAATGGCACGCTTGTCCGACGTGCATGTCCATTCCCTGATGCGGCATCGGCATGCTGTGGGCAACCCGGGCGTGGCCCCGGACCAGGCAGAGCGAGGCGCAGATCGCCGCCGGCTGGGAGGCCAGAAGGCCTGCCAGCATCACGAACGACGTCAACCGCCGGGTCCACCGGGAAAGGCTCATCAGCCGCACCGTCTACCGAATCAGCAGGGAAATTGAAGGAAATGCGAAGACGGTGGGGAGTCAATGGCGCGCAGGCCCGAAGGCTCACGACCGCACGGGGAACGTCAACCCCACCTGCCCGTTCACCGTTCACCGCAGGTCACCCCGCCTCCTGCACCGTGCCGTCCGCCAGGAAGAGGAAGCCCGCGGGTGGAACCGGTGCGCCAAGATGGTAGCCCTGGGCCAGCGGGATCTCGGCCGCGTGGGCGAGGTCGAGATCCCACCGGGTCTCCAATCCCTCCGCGATCACCGCCGTGCCGATCCGCTCGGCCAGATCCAGGATCTGCGTGATGAAACCCCGGTGTTTCACGTCCAGCCGGGCGCCGCGCAGGACCTCGCCGTCGAGCTTGATGAAATCGGGCTGGTACTGGGCCACTTTGCCCACGTCATCCACCCCGGTGTGTACGTCATCCAGCGCCAGGCGCACGCCGTGCTGGCGGAGGCCGCCCAGCTGGCGGCAGCGCTTCGAAGGGTTCACCCAGGCGATGCGGGCGTATTCCAGCAGTTCCACGACGATCCGGTTCAGAGGGACTCCCCATCGGTGAGCCGAGCCCTCCAGAAAGGCCGGGAACCCGCGATCGTGTTTGAGCGTCTCAGGGTGGAGGTTCAGGAAAAGGACCGGTCCGCCGGGCAGGGTCGCCGCCCGCCGGAGGGCCAAGTCAATGCAGGCCCGGTCCAGCGCGCACACGGTACCCGCTTCCCGGGCGAACCGGAACAGCGTGGCCGAGTCTTCCAGCGAGCTGCCCGCCGGTCCCCGGGTCAGGGCCTCGGCGCCAAAGAGCTCCCGTCCCCCGTCGACCAGGCGGAAGATGGGCTGGAACAGGGTCGTGAGTGCCCCGGGCGCGTAGGGGTCGTTCAGCAGGTCGCGATCCGGGCGGCCGTGGCAAACCGAGAAGCCGACTCTGGGAGAATGATGTCGGGGTGGCTGATCTTTACCCGCAGGGTGTTGAGGACTCTGGCGCAACGACGATGCTTCTCCTACTGTGGGTCACTTGGCGAGCTCGCCTCCCCCTAGACAAGAAACGGCCTCCACACCGAAGGCCGGGATGCGCCGTACCACACCCCGGCCTCTCGCCCCGCGAGCGGACAGGCCGAATTGTAGTCGTGCAAGTTGTTGTAGTTCCAATACTTCCTTTCTTGCGTTCCCATGCCTGCCCGGCATAGGGACAGGTGTCCGGTGGAGCTGCGTCACCTGCGGTACTTCGAGGCGGTGGCACGCGAGGGAGGGTTTGCCCGCGCGGGCGCCCGGCTGCGTGTGGCCCAGCCCGCCCTGTCCCGGCAGATCCGGTCCCTGGAAAAGGAGCTCGGGACCGAGCTGGTCGAACGGCTGCCGCGAGGCATTCGGCTCACCCCCACCGGCGAGGTTCTCCACCGGGGGCTTTCACGGGTGCTCGAGCGGACCACGGCGGCGGTTGAGCGCACCAGGCTCGCCGGGCGCGGCCTGTCGGGCCGCTGCCGGCTGGGTGCGGGGAAGGTGGTGCTCTGGAGCGGAATCGTCTCCCGGGTCGTCGCGCTCCTGAGCAAGTCGTTCCCGCACATCGACCTCGACCTGGTCGAGATGGAAGGCCCCGACCAGTGGTACGCCCTGCGGGACGGCATGCTCGACCTCGGTGTCGGCCTGGGCTTCGGCCCGGAAGAGCAGCACCTCGCGAGCGAGCCCCTGCTCGATTCCTCGCTGGATTGCGCCCTCCTCGCCGCGGACCATCCGCTGGCCGTGCGGGACCGACTCAGCCCGGCCGACCTGGCCGGCATGCCGCTGCTGGTTCTCACTTCCACGGCCGGGCTTGCCATCGAGCGGCAGTTGCTGGCCCGCCTCGAGAGCGCGGGATTCGACCGGGTCAGGCTCCAGCATCACCCGACCCTGCAGTCGGTCTGGACCCTGTGCGCGGCCGGACGGGGATGGTCCCTCGCCTCGCGCCAATGGGGAGCGCGTACCCCACCGGGGACCGTTGCGGTACCGATCCGGAAGTTCTCCCTGCCGCTGGAACTGGTCCTCATGTCCCGGGAGGGAGAATCCCACCCTGCCGTCCTCAGCGTTCAGGAAGTCTTCCGCGCGGTCCGCGACGGCCGGGCACCGCACGTGTCCGAGGTCACCGGGCCCGTCCGTGCGGTCAGGCGCCGGAAGGAACCCGCTTCCGATCCCACGTCCGCCCTGGAGCTTCGGCACCTCCGCTACTTCCAGGCGCTGGCCGAGGAAGGCGCCTTCGGGCGTGCTGCCAAGCGGCTGGGAATCACCCAGCCGGCGCTGTCACGGCAGGTCAAGGACCTCGAGCGAATGGTCGAAACGCCGCTGGTGCGGCGGGCGGCGCGTGGTGTGCAGATCACACCGGCGGGGGAGGTGCTCCGGGCCGAGGTGCATGAGGTGGACGCGACGGTCGATCGCCTCCTGTC
Source organism: Gemmatimonadales bacterium (assembly GCA_050183505.1). GTDB lineage: Bacteria > Gemmatimonadota > Gemmatimonadetes > Gemmatimonadales > GWC2-71-9 > JBFXBG01. Next base: position 34,908 of record JBFXBG010000018.1, read on the forward strand.
GGAGATCCGGGCAGCGCATCGGGGAATGAAACGGGAATGTGTGGTCGGGGCGGTCACGACCCCGATCACGCTGGGCATCATCCCGCGCGCCCTGCGCCTGCTGGAGCACCGAGGCGCGGCCATCGAGGTCGCGGTCTTTGAGATACTGACGCCGGACCAGCCGGCCGCGCTTCGCGCCGGCCGGATCGATCTCGGGATCTGCCACGCCTTCCCCGCCCTGGCACCGGACCCCTCGATCGGCCATACACGTCTGCTCGACGAAGCCATCGAGGCCGCCCTGCTCGGCGTGAACCACCCGCTCGCGGGCAGGTCGTCAATTCAGGCGGCGGAGCTGGCAGAGGTTCCTTTCCTGTTCATGCCGCGGCGGTTCCACCCGACGTTCTACGACCGGGTCTTCGCGACATTCGGCGAGCTGGGTCTTGCTCCCCGGGTCGACCGTACCTTCGAGGGCCTGGGCACCGTCTGGGCGCTGGTCGCGCAGGGCGAAGGCTGGGGTCTGGGATTCCACAGCCAGCTCATCAATCCGCCGGCCGGTACCGTGGCCGTCCCGGTGGCCGGGCTGCGAATGCCCTGGGGACTGGAAATGCTCTGGCGGCGGGAGGATACCAATCCCCTCGTGCCGGCCGTGGTGGAAGCATTGAAGCAGGCGCGAGGAGAAGGGCCGGCGAACTGACGACGCCGCCGGACCCGGTATTGGAGGTCCCTCCCGCTTCATCCACACCCCGGCGTTCTCCTCGACCCTAACGCTCCTCCGCCAGGGTCCGGGACGGGTCCATCCGCGCCGCGCGCCACGACGGAAGGATGGCGGCGACAACGGCCAGGGCCCCGAGGGTCGCCGTCGCGATCGCGAAGGTCGCGGGATCGGATGGCCGCACCCCGAACAGAAGGCCGCGGAGCAGCCGGGATACGGCCAGAGCACCGAGGAGTCCGAGCGCCGCGCCCGCGAGCGCCAGACGGACACTCTGCCAGGCCACCAGACGCATGATCCCTCCGGGGGTCGCCCCGAGCGCGAGCCGGATGCCCAGTTCCCGCCGGCGCTGGCTGGCGGCGAAGGCGGTGATCCCGTAGACACCGATTCCCGCCAGGAGCAGAGCCATGAGGGCGAAGGCGCCGAGGACCACCATGTTGAATCGGCGCGAAGCCACCGAAGCTGCCAGCCGCCGGTGCATGGTCGTCAGGCCGTACAGCGGAACCTCCGGGTCCAGCGCGTTGAGCGCCGATCGCATCGCCGGTGCCACGGACAGCGGATCAACGGAAGTCCGGATGATCACCTGCATGGTCCGGCGCGGTCGCTGCGCCAGCGGCTCGTAGGTCGCGAGGGCGGGCTCCCGCTCCAGACTCTCATTGTGCACGTCTCCCACGACGCCGACGATGGTCAGCCAGGGTTCGTTCTCCGGCGGACCAACCTTGATCCGGCGCCCCAGCGGACTCGCGTCCGGGAAATACCGCCGGGCCATGGTCTGGTTGATGAGGACCACCATCCCGCCGTCGGTCCCGTCGTCTCCGGCCTCGAACTCCCGGCCGGCTCGCAGCGGGATTCCCATGGTATGGAAGTAGTTGGGCAGCACCCGGCGATAGCTGGCCTGGGGTGTCTCTCCCGGCGAGAAGGCCTGTCCCTCGATGGTCAGGTATCCGTTCCCGTCGCCGCCGCTGATGGGCAGATTGCTTACCGCACTCGCCTCCACCACACCGGGGATGGCCTCGAGCCGTTCCGGGAGGGCGCGATAGAACTCGACGGCACCGGACGGGTCGTAGCGGTCCGGGGGGAGCAAGGTCGTGACCAGGAGCAGATTACGAGGACTGAATCCGGGATCAACGGACTGTACCCGGAGAAAACTCCGGATCAGCAGTCCGGCGGCAACCACCAGCACGATCGACAGGGCCACTTCGGCCATGACCAGCGCGCCTCGCCGGGCATGGCTTCCCTGAACCCGGCGGCCGCCCCCGCGCAGCGCCTCGGCGTGGCCGCGGCCATCGAGGCCGAGTGCCGGGATCAGGGCAAACCCGAGCCCCGCCAGGAGGGCAACGGCCGCGGTGAACGCCAGGACCCGGGCATCGACCCCGATGGCCGCGATCTGGGGCAGCGATCCGGGGAGCCGCGGGACCACCCAGCGCACGGCGAACCCCGCCAGCAGTGCCCCGGCCGCGCCTCCCGCCACCGACAACAGCAGACTCTCCGCCGCGAGCTGCCGGAGCAGCCGGAATCGGCCCGCCCCCAGCGCGGTGCGCACGGCGATTTCCTCGCCCCGGGCGCCGGCCCGGGCCAGGATCAGACCGCCGACGTTGGCGCAGGTGATGAGCAGTACCAGGACGACTCCGGCAAACAGCGTGAGCAGCGGCAGCCGTACACCGCCGAGCATGACATCGGCCAGTGTTTCCGTCGTGCCGGTGTGCCCGGGATCCGCCCCGGGGAAGTCCCGCTGCAATTCCAGAAACACCCGGCCCACGTCTTCCCGCGCCTGCTCCGCACCAACCCCATTCTTCAACCTGCCGACCACCCGCATGATGTGGACGGTCCGGTTCTCCATGAACGGCTGTGGCGGGCCGAAGGGCAGCCAGACTTCCGCCGACTGATCCGGGAAGTAAAAGCGGTCCGGCATGACCCCGACGATGGTGACCGCCGTTCCGCCGAGGTGAATCTGACGCCCCAGTACCTCCGGATCGGCGCCGAACTGGCGCACCCAGAGCCCGTGACTGATCAACGCGGCGTCGGCATCCCCGTCGCCCGCTTCCTCCGCTGAGAAGCCACGGCCGAGCTCGGGCGAGACACCGAGCGCCGGCAGGAGGTCCGGGGTCAGGTAGAAGGTGCCGAGTTCGAGCGTCTGCCGACCCACGGTTACCGGTATGAGCCCGCCGAAGTACCCCCCCAGGTGGCTGAAGGACCGCGACCGCTCCCGGAGATCGCGAAACGCCGGATACGACAACTCCCAACGGGCGCCATCCGGCACGACCTCGTTCACCTGCAGGATCCGGCCCGGGCTCCGGTAGGGGAGCGAGGTCAGCAGGACACCGTTGATCAGGCTGAATACGCTGGTCGTGGCGCCGATGCCGAGGGCCAGCGTGAGGACCACCAACAGGGTGAACAGCGGAGCCCGCCGGAATGAGCGGAGGGCATAGTGCAGGTCCTGCTTCAGACCCGTCAGGAGGGCTGCCCGGTTCCAGTTCCGCTGCCGTTCCTCTCCCGCGCGGGTGCAATCCGCGCGGACCCGGTTCATGTCTCCCATGCGCCTGGCCGCTTCGGCGCGTGCCTCCGCCGGCGTGTACCCCAGCGATTCCAGGCGCCGCACCAGCATCTCCAGGTGGAACGAGAGCTCCGAGGAGATTTCATCCTGCAGCTTCGGCCGAAAGAAGGGGAATCGAGGCATCGGCAGTCAGGGCAAGGGCTCAGGAGAGTGCCAGGACCCGGTTGACCAGGGAACTGAACCGGGTCCATTCCGACATCTGTTCCCGAAGCCGCTTCCGCCCCGCCGGAGAAAGCGAATACAGCTTCACTTTCCGGCCCAGTTCGGAGGTGCCCCATTCAGCCCGGATCCAGCCCTTGCCCTCCATCCGGTACAGGGCCGGGTAGAGCGAGCCCTCTTCGATCTGGAGCTCGTGCCCGGTGGCATCTTCCAGGAAACGGGCCACGGCATAGCCGTGCCGGGGCCCCCAGATCAGGGCCTTGAGAATCAGGACATCGAGCGTGCCCTGCAGCAGCGAGACGGGAGCAGCCATGGCCGCCTTTACCTAGAAAGTCTAGGCAATGTCGGGCCGGATACCTGGATTGTCAAGGTATGCGGGGCGGGCGGGAAGCTCGCGACCGCACAGGGAACGTCAGCCCTTCCCCCGTTCACCGTTCACCGCATTGTTCCCGCTCAACGAACACCGTCCCCACTACAGAACCTGCCGGTAATGTTTAAGAGAACCTGTCCTCATCCAGGAGCTGCATCGTGCGCTTCCCCGCCCTCCTCATCCCCCTGATGGCGCTGCCCCTGGGGCTCGTGGCCCAGGAGACATGGTCCCCGGATACCGCCACCTTCACCTACACCTCGATGCGTGAGGGCAACGCCGAGATATATCGCCAGGTCGGCGTGCGGGGAGTTCCCGACAATCTGACCAGGAATCCGGCCCAGGATCATTCGGCCCGCACCTCGCCGGACGGCCGGTGGATCGTGTTCCAGAGCCTGCGGGACGGGAACCGGGAGATCTACCTCATGCCGGCTGCCGGGGGCGAACCGACGAATCTCACCCGCGACCCGGAGCAGGATATCCTGCCCGAGTGGTTTCCCGACGGCCGGATTCTGTTCTTCTCCACCCGGGGGGAGCCGCGCGGCCCGAATGGCGAGTTCCGGGGGAACCTCTACGCCATGAACCGGGACGGCAGCGGCGTCACGCGTCTGACCGCGGAGCCGTTGACGTCCTCCTTCGGCGGTCATGTCTCCCCGGATGGGCGGCGGATCGCGTTTGCCCGGGAAGCAGCCGGAGATATCGAGGTCTTCCAGATGGACGCCGACGGGTCGGCGGAACAGCAGCTTACCCGCATGGAGGGCGGAGACTACGGGGCCCGGTTCTCACCGGACGGCCGGTGGATCGCGTTCCATCACTCGGTCGGTGACGAGGCCCGGATCATGATCATGGCGGCGGACGGCAGCGACATCCGCACGCTGACCACGGGTGGGCAGCATTACGGGCCGGTGTGGTCGCCGGACGGCCGCTGGATTCTCTTCAGCGGGGCTCCGCTGGGGGCGCGGCAGTTCGATCTCCTCCTGGCACCCGCGGCGGGCGGCACCGTCCGGCCCCTGGTGGCGACGGAAGTGGATGAGCGGAGCGGGGAGTGGGGAGGACGGAGGACGGAGGACTGAGGACTGAGGCGGGCGGGCGGGCAGGCGGGCAGGCGGGCAGGCGGGCAGGCGGGCGGGTGGGCAGGCGGGCAGGCGGGCAGGCGGGCAGGCCCGGATGCCCAGGAGGGGCAGGCGGGTCAAGCCCCCCCCACGGCGGTCGCGGTGCGTTGCCCGCGAGTCGTCAGGCCGAACACCGACTCATTACTCGTCCGGCAACCGGTTCCAGATATCCAGCTTCATCCGCCAGTTCCCGTCGGCATCCCGCCGCCATACGACGACGTACTTGCCGCGGCCCTGGTACGCCTGCCCATTGTTCTCGCCGCG
>JBFXBG010000019.1:0-39301 GCA_050183505.1 Gemmatimonadales bacterium
TGGGCCTCCCGGGCCGCGAGCGCGATCGGCTTCATCGACACCAAGATCCGCTACTGCGAAGCCAATTCCCCGCTGCCGCGCCGGCTCGACTCGATGGAGGTCGGCGCCACCGCCGCCTTCCTCGCTTCACCCCTCGCGGCAGCCATCACCGGTACCACCGTCTACGTGGACAACGGGTTCCATGCGATGGGGATGGCGGTACCGGGCGGAAAGGCGGAATGACGGAAGGACGGAAGGTCAGCCGCCGGTCAGCTCGTCACCTCTCCCACCGCGCGCATCAGGTCCTCGATTTCAAACGGCTTCTCCAGGACCGGGCGATCGGTCCGCTGCAGCAGGCGTTGCGCCTCGGCTGAAGCGACATCGCCGGTCACGATGATCAATCGCCTGAACTGATCCGGGTGTGCCGCGCGGATCCGGTCGTGCAGCTCGATCCCGCTCATGCCCGGCATCTTCAGATCCGTGATGACCACGTCGTATCCGTTCGCGCCGTCCATCCCCGCCAGGCGGTTGAGCCCGTCGGCGCCGCTGTCCGCTTCATCCACCACCCACTTGAACCGCTGGAAGAACCGCCGGAGCGCCATCCGGATGGACGGCTCATCGTCGATGATGAGCACCCGCCCGGGCGAGGTCGATGCCATCCGGGCCGACGCCGCCTGCCCGACTCCCGACGGGACAGCCGGACGGTCGGGGGACACCCGCCGCGCGGCCCAGGGCAGGGTCATGGTGAACCGTGCCCCCGGTGCTCCCGACCGGTTGGCCCCGGTGAGGGTCCCGCCGTGCTGTTCGACGATGCCCAGCGAAACCGAAAGACCGAGACCGGTGCCTTTCCCCTGAGGCTTGGTCGTGAAGAACGGCTCGAAGAGCCGCGGAAGCACGTCCGGGTCGATACCGACGCCATCGTCTTCGACCGACACGCTGCAGCGCCCCTGCTCGTCACCCGCGGATACGGTGATGTGCCCGCCATGGGGGCAGGCCTGGATGCCGTTCACCAGCAGATTGGTCAGTACCTGTTCTATCCCCGGGCGATCGACCTCCACCGGCGGCAGGCCGGGGGACACATGGAGATGCAGGGTCACGCCCGCCTCCAGCGCATCGGCCCGGACCGTCTGCAGGGCGCTCCGGATCAGATCCTCGACTTCCACCTGTTCGCGCCGGTCATCCCGGGCCCGGACGAACGCGAGCAGGTCGCGCACGATCGCGCGCGAGCGCCGCGCCTGATCGCTGATCACCGTCAGCGCCTCCCGGTCCGACGGCCCCCGGTCCTCGTCCGCCTGCAGATCCTCGGCGAAATGGAGGATCGCCGAAAGCGGATTGTTCAGTTCATGGGCTACACCCGACACCACCCGACCGACCGCCGAGAGCCGCTCCGCCTGTACCAGATGTTCCTGGGCGATCCGGAGCTGCTCGTAGGCCTGCCGCAGCCGGGCCTCATTGGCCCGCACCTCCTGCGCCATGTGGTCGAAGTCCCGGGCCAGGGCCGATACCTCGTCGGCCCCGGCCACCGCCACCGTCTCGATGTTCAGATTCCCGCCCGCCATGCGGGACGTCGCGGCCCGCAACCGATGCAGCGGATCCACCAGGTTCCTGGCCAGCAGCATGGCGAGACCGAGGCCGATGACGCCGGTGACGCCGCCGATCCCGATCATGATCAGGGTGGCCGGCAGCAGGGTGCCGCGATAGTCGCTGAACGGGGCCACGACGACGATCCGGTCGCCCCGGTCGTGCCCGCTGATCCGCCGGTACACGACCACCTGGTGCCGCCCCTGGCGGCTCGCGAACCAGCCACTGTCGCTGGCCATGATCTGCTGCGGATCGTCCAGGGCCAGGTCGGCGAGCCTGCGCCGTTCCCCGCGGCCGTCGACGATCTTCCCGGTCATCGAGTCGGCGACGAACCAGTACGTCTCCGGACCGATCGCCTTGCCCAGTATGGACGTCACCTGTTCCGGGTCGGTGGCCGCGGCCAGGAGCCCGGAGAGCCGCTGGGCCAGCATCGCTTCCTGACGCTCCTGTTCCAGCGTGAGGTTGAACAGAAAGATCGGCGCCAGGACCGCCAGCACGAGGGTCACGGTGAGAACCAGGACCTTGCTGTAGAGCGAGGCGAACAGCTTCCCGCTTCGGGCCTCGGCCCCCCGCAAGGTGGCCGCCGAGAGGGCAACCTCGCGTACCGCCCGCTCCGCCAGCAGAAAGGCCGCCACGCCGAAGGCGGCGCCCAGGACCGGACCCTGGGCGGCGATCTTGAAAAACTCGATCGTCGGAAGGTGGGCGAAGATATTGATCTGGACGGCGCCCAGCAGATAGCCCAGGCTGCTGGTCGCAAGCACCAGCAGCGCGACCTGGGCCGGATAGACCGTCAGGGCCCGGAACGCATCCGGATCACCGGCCAGGAACCGCCCGGACAGGCGGCGCCACACGAGGTAGGGCAGGAACACCGCCCCGGTCCATCCGATGATCGGAACTTCCCAGGCGTAGCAGAAGAAGATCCAGTGGAGCTGGCGTTCGTTCACCAGCCACCAGAGCCGGGAGAACGGCATGCCGAGGCCCCACCAGCACACAATCGACAGGACCCACAGCTGCAGGGCCAGCCGCCGCCCGGTCTGGAGAAAAGGATCGCGCTGGAACGGCCCGGAACTTCGGCGAAGGGGCATACTCATGAATTCTAATATCGAAGGCCCGGCGGGGACTGAAACTCCGCGGTATGGCAGGCCCGGCCCAGGTCGGCTAGCTTCCCTCTGCCAAGCACCCAAGGACCGGCATGTCGCGACTGTTTCTTATCCTGGGGTCCCTCTTCGGTTTCATCTCCGTCGCCGCCGGCGCGTTCGGCGCGCACCGCTTGCGGGCGTCGCTCTCAGCCGAGAGCCTGGCCATCTTTGAAACCGCCGCCCGCTATCAGATGTACCATGCCCTGGCGCTCATCGCCGTGGCCTGGATCGCCGGCCGGGGGACGGCCACCCTGCCGGCCTGGGCCGGATGGCTCTTCGTCGGCGGAATCATCGTCTTCTGCGGCAGTCTGTACCTGCTCGCCCTGACGGGCGTGCGCTGGCTCGGCGCCGTCACGCCCCTGGGCGGCGTCGCCTTCCTGGCCGGCTGGCTGTGTCTGGCGGCGGCCGCATGGAGAATGCCCGGCTAGTCCGTTTCCGGGGGGATCGAATCACCTACGGGAGGGCGGCGTGGACGATCCGCAGGAGACCGCGTATCAGGACCTCCTCACTGACCTCGACGCGTGGTTCCGGCGGACGAGCGCCGAACATCCCGGCACCGTCCCGTGCCGGGCAGGATGCAGCGCCTGCTGCCACGGACCGTTCGACATATCGGTGGCCGACGCGCTGCTGGTCCGGGAGGGGGTAGCGCGGCTCACGCCGGCCGAACGACAGGACTCCCTGGACCGGGCCATGATCCTCGAGCAGATGATGCGGAGCCTGGACCCGCGCTGGAACGGTGACGTAGCCGCCGTGGGAGAGGCCGGCTTCGACCGCCTCTCCGAACGGCTGGCCCTGGAGCCGTGTCCGCTTCTTGACGACGCGGGCCACTGCCGGATCTACGACCACCGCCCCATGGTCTGCCGCCTGATCGGACTCGGCATCCGCACGCCGGCGGGGCGGGTGATCGACAACGCCTGCCCGATTCAGGACGAGTTCCCCGCCTACGCCGCCCTGCCGCCCCAGCTCCTGGACCTCGAGACCCTGGAAACGGTCGAGGCAACATGCCTCGAAACCGCCAGTACGATCCTCTTCGGTACACCCGCCCGGGCGGGGTTCGAGACCACGGTGGCGGGAGCGCTGAACAAGGTGAGAAGTAAGAAGTAAGAGGGAGAGACCATCTGAAGCCGGGACCGGCTCGCGAACCACCTTCTCACCTCTCACCTCCTACCTCTCACCTCGTTCGGTTGTCATCTCGCCGTCTGCTCCACGATTCTGAAGAAGAACTCCACCCCGAAGCGGATGTTGGCCAGGCTGACGCGTTCGTCGTTGCCGTGGATACCGCGGCTGTCCGCGTCGGTCGTACGGAAGGGATCCAGGCCGTAGGCGCCGATGCCGAGCTCGCGGTAGTAATAGCTGTCGGTATACCCGGTGAGCATCGGGGTCGTGACCAGGGCGCCCGGGTCCATCTGTTCTACCGTCGCCCGGATGGCCCCGACCAGCTCGCCCGCGAGCGGCGCGGTCGAGGCCGTGCGGGAAGGAGAGAGCCGGGTGATCTCGACCAGGGTATCCCCGATGATGCGCCGGAGGTCGGCTTCGAACGAATCCGGGCTCTGCCCCGGCAGCAGCCGGATATCGAGCTCGGCCGTCGCCTCGGCCGGGATCACGTTGGTCTTATTGGATCCCTGGAGACCGGTGATGGAAACGGTATTCCGGAGGATCGCGTTGGTGTACAGGTCCGAGGTGAACCAGGCGCGGGCTTCCGGGTCCTTGAGGGCGGTGGCCGGGTCCCGCAGCCAGGCGCGGCGCCGCGGATCCGTTTCGCGGGACGCGAGGTCCCGGAAGAACTGCGCGACCGGCGGGGTCAGGATGAGCGGCGTTTCCCAGGCGGCGATCCGCCCCACCGCCCGCGACAGCCGCGCAACCGGATTGTCCGGCGTGGGGCGCGACCCGTGGCCCGGCGTGCCCCGTGTCGTCAGGCGGAGCCAGAATGGGACCTTCTCGGTCACCTCGATCCCGTAGTAGAGCACCTTGCCGTCGGGTCCGACCTGGTTGTCGCCGCCTTCGTTGATGAGATACTCGGCGTCGCGTATCAGCGCGGCCTTCTCCCGGGCAAACCATGCCGCGCCGGAGGAGCCGGTTTCTTCGTCGGCGTTGCCGATGAGGATGATGTCGCGGGAGAGCGGGATACCCCGGCGCTTGAGCGCGATCAGGGTCATGACTTCCACCATGCCCTCGCCCTTCATGTCCAGTGCTCCGCGCCCCCAGACGTAGCCGTCCCGGACGGCGCCGGAGAACGGGGCCACCTGCCAGCGCGCCGAGTCGGCCGGCACCACGTCGAGGTGGCTCAACAGAATCAGGGGCCGTTTCCGGCCGGTCCCGGGCAGCCGGGCATACAGATTCCCCCGTCCGGGCGCGGACTCGAACACTTCCGCGCGGATGCCTTCGTCCGCCAGCAGCCGCTGCAGGTAGCGGGCCCCGGCGACCTCATTCCCCGGCGGGTTGACCGTCCGCACCTGCAGGTACTCGCTCAGGCGTTGCGTCGTTTCCCGTGCGAGGGCGTCGAAATCCGGCAGCGACTGTTGCGCCGGCAGCGGCGCCGTGCCGATGGAAAGGACGAGGACCGCGGCACACAGGACGCGCATGGGCACCTCGAGAGAGAAGATGTGTTGCTGGTCGACCGGGCCGTCGACCGGCGCCGGCCCCGGCGCCTCAGACTTCAGTCCTGGCCCAACGGAAGAAGATCACCGCAATCACCCCGGCGAGGAAGAGACCGCCGGGGACCCACATCAGCAACCCGCCGATCTGCTGGTCCTCCAGGGGCGTGAGGCCCCAGACGCGGGGCGCCTCCTCGTAGAAGCGGTAGAGCACCGAATCGGCCAGGCTGATGGGCGCGGCCACCGCCTGCATCGGGATGCCGATGAGAAACAGGTAGAGCATCTGCACGCCGGGTGAGACCCGTGGGACTTCCGGCGCCGGACTCAGAACCGGCCACCACATGATCACCGCCGTCGCCATGAACACGAGATGGATCAGGATGTGCATGTCGTGGTCCTGCATCATGACATCGTACAGGTCCGGAACATGGAACGCGACGATCGTCAGGCTGAACAGCAGGCCGGCGACCACCGGCCGGGTCAGGAACACCGCCGGCTTGCGGATCCAGGCCGGCCGGAAGACCGGGCTCAGGAGCCAGGGAGGAATGCCGGTGAGCAGGAGGATGGGCCAGATGAGCTGCAGCAGCAGGTGTTGCAGCATGTGAGCGGAGAAGAGGTATTCGTCGCTCAGGTCGTGCAGCGGGCCGTTGAGGGAACCGAGCAGCACGATACAGCTTGCGACGAAGCAGACCACCCGCCAGACCGGCAGCGGGCGCTCGGCCTCGTGCCCGCGCCGGCGGGCGCGGATGCCCCAGACATACAAAGCGGCCAGGACCCCGGTACCGATAAGCGTGGAGGGGTGCAGCGACCAGCTGGGGTCGAAGGCGACGCCGGTTTCGTGGAGGAGCAGCACGGGAAGGAACTCGCGAATACTACGGGAGCGGGCCGGCCCGGGACTCCGGCCCGGCCCGGCCGGTCACGACGGCATCAGCGTATGCACCACGCTGAACAGGGCAATCAGCGCCAGCACCAGGCACACGGCGATGATGATCGGGAACACGAACACACTGCTGAACAGCCTGCTGTCCTGCTTCAGGTGCATGTAGTACATCGCCACCAGGGAAAACTTCACCACCATGAGCACCATCAGAATCGGAATCAGGTACGACCGGACCGACTCGACGTAATAGACCGCCACTTCCAGCGCCGTCAGGATGATGAGGCTGGCGGCGACCTTGGAGTAGGTGCCGGGCGTAGGGTGCGGCTTTTCGTGAATCTCGGCGTGCGCTTCCATGGACGATCTCACTGAATCAGGTAGACGACGGTGAAGATCACGATCCAGACCACGTCGACGAAGTGCCAGTAGAGCGCGGCGATTTCCAGGTTCAGCGCCTTCTCCGGCGGGAGCTGACCCCGGATGGCCGTGTAGAGGACCGACCCGAGCCAGATGAGCCCGATGGTCACGTGCCCGCCATGGAAGCCCGTCAGGGTGAAGAACGTGGTGCCGAAGAGATTCTGCTTGAGCGTCAGCCCTTCATGGACGAACGTGGTAAACTCGTAGACCTGGAAGCCGAGGAAGATGGCCCCGCCGATCATGGTGGCCGAAAGCCAGCCGATCAGCATCCCCCGCCGGCCCCGCTGTGCCCCGTACAGGGCCAGCACCACCGCAAAGGAACTCATCAGCAGCACGAAGGTGCTGATCGACGTGATCGGGATGTTGAGAATCGCGTGGACCGTCTCACCCGTGGCCGGATTGGTCCATGGCTCATGCGGGAAGGGCCCGGTCAGGTTCTTCCCCTTGTAGACCATGTAGGTCGAGATGAGCGAGGCGAAGAACAGACACTCCGATCCGATGAAGGTCCAGATCGCGAGTTTCCGGTTGTCCAGGCCGGTTGCCGTCTCGAGATGCAGTGCGTGGGCGTCGTGGGACACGATATCAGTTCCGGTACGAGAGTTGGCTGCGTCGCTCGGATTCCGCCGGCCGGCTCATCCCGCCGGCTCGAAGGCCCAGCGGAAGACACCGGTGAAGAGAATGGCTGCCCCGACCAGGTTCACGTAGGGGAATCCCACCATGAAGCCCGTCAGGGTCACCAGGACGCCGACGGCCGTGACCGCGGGCCAGAACGACGGGTTGGGCAGGTGAATACCCGCGCCGCTCACCCGGGCGGGTTCGGGCAGCTTGCCGCCCTGCTCCCGCTTCATCTCCCACAGGGCGTCCCGCGAGTGGACCGTCGGAATCTCGGGGAAATTGAACTCCTGCGGTGGCGAGGGAATGGACCACTCCAGGGTGGCGCCGTCCCACGGATCCGCCGGGGCCGGCTCGCTCTTCCGGCTGACCCAGATGTTGTAGATGAAGACCAGCAGGGCAACCGCCAGGACGAAGGCGCCCGCGGTCTCCAGCTGGTTGTAGATATCGAAGCCCATGCCCTCGGAGTAGGTGTACACGCGGCGGGGCATGCCGAGCAGGCCGACGAAGTGCATCGGGAAGAACGTCAGGTTGAACCCGATCAGCATGAGCCAGAAGTGCACCTTCCCCAGCGTCTCGCTCAGCATGTGGCCGAACATCTTGGGCCACCAGTAGTAGGCCCCGGCGGTCAGAGCGAAGATGCTGCCGCCGAAGAGGACATAGTGGAAGTGGGCCACCACGAAGTAGGTGTCGGTCTGCTGCAGGTCCGCCGGCGGGGAGGCGTGCATCACGCCGGACAGCCCGCCCATGATGAACATGGCGATGAAGCCGAGGGCGAAGTACATCGGCGTCTTGAACCGGAGCGATCCGCCCCAGATCGTGCCGATCCAGTTGAAGATCTTCACGCCCGTGGGCACCGCGATCAGCATGGTCGTGAGCGAGAAGACCGAATCGGCGATCGGCCCCATCCCGGTGGCGAACATGTGATGGGCCCACACGCCGAAGCCGAGGAAGGCGATGAACGCGCCGGAAAAGACCATCGCCGCGTAGCCGAACAGCGGCTTGCGGGAAAATACCGGCAGCACTTCCGAGACGATGCCGAAGGCCGGCAGGATCAGGATGTAGACCTCGGGATGCCCGAAGATCCAGAACAGGTGCTGCCACAGCACCGGATCGCCGCCGTTGATCACGTTGAAGAAGTTGGTCGCGAAGACCCGGTCGAACATGAGCTCGATCAGCGCCACGGTGATGACCGGGAACGCCAGCAGCAGCAGGATCTGGGTGATGAAACTCATCCAGACGAACATCGGCATCCGCATGAGCTTCATGCCGGGGCTGCGCATGTTGACGATGGTGACGAAGAAATTCACCGCCGCCGCCAGTGACGCGATCCCCAGGATCTGCAGCCCGATGACCCAGAAATCCACGTTCAGGCCGGGGGAGTACTGCCGGGAGGTCAGATTGGCGTAGCCGAACCAGCCGGCATTGGGCGCCGCGTTGAACAGGAAGCTCGCGTTCAGGAACAGCCCGCCCAGGATGAACACCCAGTAGCTGAAGGCGTTGAGCCGGGGGAAGGCGACGTCCCGGGCCCCGATCTGCAGCGGGATCATGTAATTGAAGAACATGGCCGACAACGGCATCACGGCGAGGAAGATCATCGTGGTGCCGTGCATCGTGAACAGCTGATTGTACGCCTCGGGCGAGAGCAGCGTGTTGTCGGGGCTGCCCAGCTGCAGCCGGATGAGCAGCGCCTCGAGACCGCCGATCAGGAAGAAGATGAACGCCGACACGCCGTAGAGCTGGCCGATCCGCTTGTGGTCGACGGTCGTGATCCAGCTCCAGAGGCCGGTCTTCTCCGCGGCGGCAGGGCCGTGGTGCTCAAGGACTGTGGTAGCCATGTAGTGTCCCCGTAAACGGTGAGCGGCGCGTGATGAAGGGGGCGGGCGCCGGCCGGCCGGGCCGGCTGCCCCCTTCACCACTCACCGCTGACTCACTTATGTGCCTCCAGATACGCGACCAGCGTCGCGATTTCGTCTTCGGTCAGCTGCCGCGGCAGCTTCATCAGCGAGCCCCGCTTGAGCTTCTGCGGATCCCGCAGCCAGCGGGCCAGGTTCTCGGCCGTGTTGGGCATCAGGTTGGCCACGAGCGTCGTCCGGCTCCCCACATGGGACAGGTTCGGCCCGACCATCCCCACCTGGCCGGCCATCGGCGTCCCCACCATGGCGTGACACCCGATGCACCCCGCCGACAGGAACACCTGCTGGCCCTTCACCATCACGCTGTCGACCGGCTGGGTCGTGTCGCGCGGAACCACCCCGCCGTCGATCAGCGGCGACCCCACCTGCTGGTTCGACACCCAGGCGTCGAATTCACCCGGACTCTTCACCAGAACCCGGAAGCCCATCCGGCCGTGCTCCTCGCCGCAGAACTCGGCGCACTGGCCGCTGAAATTGCCGGTGTCCGGCGCGGTGAACCAGATCGTATTGGCCCGCCGGGGAAAGACGTCCCGCTTGCCCGCCAGCTGCGGAACCCAGAAACTGTGGACCACGTCCGCCGTCGTCATGTACAAGGCCACTTTCCGGCCGGCGGGGACGATCATCTCGTTCGCGGTGACAACCTGCAGGTCGGGGTAGCGGAATTCCCACCACCACTGGTGGCCGATCACCTCCACCCGGACCGCTCCCTCCGGAACCTCGGCCGACTTGAAGATGCCCTTGATGGTCGGGACCGCGATGAACGCCAGGATCATGGCGGGGATGATCGTCCAGACCACCTCGACCATCGTGTTCCCGTGGACCTGCTTCGGCTCGGGATCGCCGTCCTTGCCGCGGAACCGGAAGATCGCCAGCAGCAGCGCGCCCTCCACCAGCACGAACACGACCACCGCCCACTTGACCGTAGTCATGAAGACGTCGTCCGAGATCTTTGCGAAATCGGTCTGCGGCGTCAGCGTGGACTGGGGGTAGTGCTGCCCACAGGCGGCGACGAGGAGCAGGAAAACACCGGCGGTCAGCCAGGCGCCAAGGCGCCCTGGCCCGGAAAAGGCCTTCCGGAGGGTCATTAGACGTTCACCCGGACGAGATGAGGCGTGGTGGAACGCAAATTTGCGGGGGCAGGATACCTACCCGGCGGGCGCGAGTCAAGAACTTAACACCGGCCGGTGCCGGTCAGGGAAAGGAAGGCCGGTCCGGGCGGCCCGGGCGGCCGCTAGGGCCGGCCGGCCCCCCGGCCGCCTTGTCCAGCCTTCATGGCCCGTTCGATGTCCTCCGGGGTCCGCGGGGCGCCGGCGGAGAGCACCTCGTGGCCGCTATCAGTCACCAGGACATCGTCCTCGATCCGGACCCCGATCTTCTCCGCCGGCAGGTAGATCCCGGGTTCGACCGTCAGCACCATCCCGCTCGCCAGCGGCAACCGGTAGTTCCCCACGTCGTGGACGTCCATGCCGAGCCAGTGGGAAAGACCGTGGACGAAATAGCGGTCGCAGGTCTGCTCCCCGCACAGATCCCCGGAATGCTCCCGCATGTAGGTCCGGGCGATCTGGTTCAGGCGGGACACCGTCATGCCCGGGCGCACCGAGTCGATCGCCGCCTGCTGAGTGGCCAGTACAAGGTTGTAGATGTCCCGCTGGCGGGGCGTGAACCGCCCGGAGACCGGAATGGTCCGGGTCACATCGGCCGAGAAATACCCGTACTCCGCCCCGATATCCATCACGACCAGATCCCCGGGCTCGGTGCGGGAACGGTTCTTGTCATAATGCAGGGTCGTGGAATTCGCTCCGGCTCCCACGATGCTGGGGAAACCGACCCGTTCCGCCCCGTTGCGCCGGAAGGTGTACTCGATGATCGCCTCGAGTTCGTACTCGAACATGCCCGGCCGGGCCTGGCGCATTGCCTCCCGCTGGGCCAGGGCGGTGATGTCGATCGCCCGGCGCAGCCGGCGCATTTCGTCGGCATCCTTGATCTGGCGCAGCTCCCCCAGGGGGCCGCGCAGGTTCTTTCGCGGCGCGGCGGCCGCCAGGGAATCGCCGTCCAGATCCAGTTGCGCCAGGAATTCGGCGTCCCGCGCCCGGCCACGGCGGACGAAATACAGCGGCGCCTGGCCGTCTCCGGCCCGGGCCCCGGCCAGCAGCCGCCGGATCTCGGCAACCGCCTGCTTGCTGGACCGCACATCCTGGATTCCCGTCTCCGCGGTGGCCTCCGGGCCCGGCGCCAGTTTTGGTCCGGTCCAGCGTTCCGCCAGCGTGTCCCGCGGCGGCAGGTAGAGAATGGCCTCGGCCAGGCTGGAATCCCGGGCCACCAGCACCAGCCAGGACTCGGCCGTTTCCAGCCCGGTGAGGTAGAGGAAGTCGTTATCCTGCCGGAAATCGCTGTCCTGGGGGTAGTCCCCTTCGACGCTCTTCTCCTCCGCCGAACGCAGGACCGCAATCCCGTCTCCGATGGCATGCGCCAGGGCCTGCCGCCGGGCCTCCAGCCGGGCAACCGGGATCGGACCCGCGGGAGCGCCGGTCTGGGCCGGCAGGGGGACGGCGGGAAGCGTGAGACAGAGAACGCCGAGCAGGAGGGTGCGCATGATGGTCCGGTCTGGTGGAGAGCCTGGGGTTCAGTCCGTCGGTGCGGGGGCGTCGACCGGACGGCTGGCCTCGATCTCGATGGAGACCTGGACCTCGTCACCCGCCGCCCGGATCCCCTCGATGATGGGGCTGAAGGTGATGCCGAAGTCCTTCCGGTCGAAGCTGGTGGCCGCCGAAAAGGCGATGCGCTCGAACCGGCCGATCCGCCGGATCCCGTTGATCCGGACACCCAGAATGACCGGCCGGGTGACGCCGTGGACCGTGAGATCTCCGGCGACACTGAGGCTGTCGGCGCCGGCGACCTCCACCGAGCGGGTCTCGAAGGTGATCGCGGGGAAGCTGTCCACGCCCAGGAACCGGTCGGATTTCAGGTCGGCGTCACGCCGCTCGTGCCCGGTATCGAGACTGGCCGCGTCGATCCTGGCCGACACCCGGGACCGGGCGGGATCGTCCCGGTCGTAGTCCAGCTCCACGGTAAACGACCTGAACTCCCCGTTCACCCAGCTCAGGCCCAGGTGCCGGACCCGGAACCCCACGCTGGAATGCGAGGCATCCAGCTTGAACATCGCCGGCGCGGGCGCCTGGGTCTGGGCACCGGCCTGGCCCTGGGCCGCCCCGGCAAGGGTCAGTGCCGCCAGGGCGGCGGCGAGCGAGCGACGTGGGATCATCCGGTCCTGCCTCCTGGATTGTCGGCTTCCATCCGGTGTTCAATTCTAACGCGAGAAGCGGGAGCAGTGAAAAACCCCGAGTCCCCGGCGGGAGACCACCGGGGACTCTACGACAGAGCGTACTCCGCGTTTCAGCTCGGGGTTGCGGCCGCCAGCTGGGCAACGGGCTCGCGGAAGAGCAGGCGCCGCAGCCGGGTCACCTGGACCAGGTACCCGGATTCATCCGCCGGCCGGGCGGCGTCGGTTTCGTCGGTCGTGAGGTCCCGAGGGTCGGTCGGGACCCCGTTCAGCAGAAACTCAAAATGCAGGTGCGGGCCGGTCGCGAGGCCGGTCTTCCCCACATAGCCGATCACCTGCCCCTGGGCCACACGCACCCCGGCCCGGATTCCCCGGGCGTAGCCCCGGAGGTGAGCGTACCGGGTGACGGCGCCGTTGGCGTGACGGACCTCGATCATCCGGCCGTACCCGCCCGCCGTGCCGGCCCGGGTGACGATCCCATCCCCCACGGACTGAACAGGTGTGCCGCTTTGTGCAGCGTAGTCGATCCCCTGGTGGTTCCGCCACCGCTTGAGGATCGGATGGAAGCGGACGCCGAAGCCGGAGGAGATCCGCTTGAACTCCACCGGCACCGTCAGGAACGCCCGCCGGAGTGAGCGCCCAGCCTCGTCATAATAGACCGTCCGGCCGTCGGGGTCATCGTACTCGTACGCGTGCAGATGGCGGCCCCCGACGATCATATCCGCGGCCAGAAGCCGGCCGTAGCGGACCTCGCCGTCAGGCGAGAGCAATCGCTCGAAGATGATTCTGAAGCCGTCACCTGGACGAAGATCCCGGGTGAAATCGGCTTCCCAACGGAAGATGTCAGCCACTTCCCAGGCCATGAGCGACTGCTCACGATGATTAAGCAGGCTGTCGGGAAGTACCCGGTCGAAAGAGTGATAGACCGACCGGACAAACGGGCCTTCGATTCGAATGAGCTGGGGCCGCCAGTACGCTGCCGGGAGCGGCGGCGAAAGAATGGTCACCGAGGACGGCACGTCATCCGCCCAGGACGGCGGCGCCGCGCACACGACCAGCAACACCGCGAGGGCGGCGCCGAGGAGGCTCGGATGTGGCCGGTGTCGGATCATGACTGCGTCCCTCTCGCCCAGGAGAATGCCGGATGGACCCAACGGCAGCAAGAGGCAGATCATGTGCCACGCCCGCGTTCGCAGTTCCGTCGAATATTGTGACGACGAGAATCGAATCAAATGTCTGTAAACATATTTCTTATAACGAGTTACAGTGTCAATTGCAGCCGGGCAACTACCGCTGCATTCTCATCCAGGACGCTTGCCTGGCCCGGAGACATCGGGACTGCGGCAACCGGCAAGGGTACTTGGCGTTCTGAGACCCCGACCCCGGGCTCCGCCGCGGGCACCGCCGCAGGGCCCAAGCCCAGCATTCCCAGCAGGTTGCACATCCCCTCCCCGGGACGGCGCCAGCTTTGCTATCTTAGGGACTGAACACTCGAGGCATGTGAACGCCTTCACCCAGCCCGGGCGGTGCTCCGTCCGGGTCAACCTTTTTTCGTTCCTGAAGCGATGATCAGCGAGATGCGGGAGAAGCTGAGCAAGGAAGTCGAGCAGCTCAGCCACGAACTCAACGTCACCATCCCCCAGGCGATCGCGCAGGCGGTTGCCCTGGGCGACCTGCGTGAGAACTCGGAATACAAGGCCGCGCTGGAACGCCAGCAGTTCGTGCAGGCCCGTCTGGGCCAGTTGCACCAGCGGCTGAGCCAGCTGGGCGAAATGGCCGGCCACTCCCCGCCCGACCGTGTCGGCCTGGGCTCGAAGGTCACCGTCCGGGATCTCGACTCCGACGAATTGGAGACCTACGTCGTCGTGCTGGGCGAGATGGCCGACATCGATCTAGGATATATCTCGGTCGGCTCGCCGCTCGGCCGGGCCCTGAAGGATGGCAAGGTCGGCCATGAGGTCGAACTGCGGCTGCCGACCCTGTTTCGCCGCCTCCGGATCGAGGAGCTGATAACCGCCCGGCAGGCAAGCGCCTGAACCACGGGAGCGCGCAGCGGCAACTTCCCCATGGACCTACCTCCCAAGCAGCTCATCGTCGTCGGCGACCGGGTCCTCATCACGCCGGAAGAGGGTGATGACCGGACCCGCGTCGGCCTGTACCTGCCGCCGACGGCGGTCGAATCCCAACAGGTGCAGAGCGGACTCATCGTAGCGACCGGACCGGGTGACCCGGTACCCGACCTGGCCAGCTTCGATGAAGAACCCTGGCGGGCCGGCGAGCATGAGGTGCGTTTCCGGCCGATGCAGGCGCGGGCAGGAGACCACGCCATCTTCTTCCGGAAGGCCTCGGTCGAGATCACCTTCGAGGATCGCCGGTATCTGGTCGTGCCCCAGGCGGCGATTCTGGTACTGATCCGGGACGAACCCGCCTGAAGACCGCGCCGGGCCCCGCACCCGGCTGCCGGCATCCGGCACCGCCATGACCCCTTCCCGCCCTTACCGATTCGCCATGTGGCTGCTGATCGCGGCGGCAGCCGGGTTTCTGCCGCCCGCGCTCGCCGGCGTGCGTGGCACGGTGAGCACGCTGACCGGTGTGCTGTCCGCCTTTGGATTCATGATCTGCATGTGCCTCGCCGCCCTGGCCGGGCTGCAGGGACGCCGCCGGGTCCTGGAGGGCCGGGACCGGATGGCGGCGGGCAGCATGCTGGTCATGATGGCCGGCATGCTGAAACCGGAAAGCACCGAGACGCTGGAGAAGATTGCCGCCCGCGGAGGACCGGCGGCGGAAGCCGCCGAGCTGCTGCTGAAACAGCGGAGAGAGAAAGACAGTGAGAAGTGAGAAGTGAGAGGGGGTGGCGCGGCCACCATCGGCAGGCGGTGGCGAACCCCCTCTCCCTTCCCCCTTCTCACGTCTCACTTCTCACGTCTCACTTCCTTCCACCTCGGCACCAGACTCCCCACCAGGGCCCCCACTCCGGTCCCGGCTGCGGCCCCGACCAGGCCGCTGAGAACCGCGACGCCAGCTGTGGTGCAATCGCCGCCGTCAACCGGCTCGCAGGCGATCCCACCTACGATCACACCGAAGATCACTCCCCCGACCAGTCCGCCGATTCCGCCGACGAGGGCGCCGGTCTTTGTCGAATGGCTCCGCACCCAGACCCGCTCGATATCGGCCGAGGGGACCACTCGGGGACTTGCCCCGTCCACATAGGCGCACCCACCCCGCACCTGGACCAGCCGCCCTTCCACCGCCGCCTCCGACACCTGCAGCCGGACCGGGGTGAAGGGAGGAACCCGGGCCAGCAATCCGCCGGCCGCCCCGGAACTCTCACAGGGCGCCTGCGCCTCCAGCCGGGGAACGACTACGCCCGCCAATACTGCACCAACCGCAACTGCCAGCCTCCAGCGGCCCATACGGACCGTCCTTTCTGCATGGAGAATCCACTCTCAACCTGGGCCCCCGGAACGAGTAGCCGGCTGCTCAAGGTTCCAACGAACCGAAGATGCCCGGCTGCCGTGACCCAGCCGTCCCTCCGACCATCGGACCGTCCGACCGTCTGTCCGTCCTCCCCTCATTCCGCTACCCTTCCCTGGTGTGCTATTACCTCCACCAGGCCAGCCCGTTGACCCTGAGCGAGATCCGCTCGATGCTGCCGGTCGGACTGGCAGCGGATCTCGAACCGCCCGCCTCGCTCCGCACGGCGCGCCGGATCGTACCCGACGCCCAGACCGTGGTCCGGATCATCCACGGCGCCTGTTCCTGTGACCTGGTCGTCCAGCGGCATCCGGTGAGCCGGGAAGACGAGGCTCATCTGCGCCGGCGCTACCGCAGACTCGGCCTCTCCCGGGAACAGACCATCGCCGCCCTGGAAAACCACCGGCGCGCGGTCGAGGGCCGCCCGCGACCGCCGGATCACTGGCCGGTTGCCTTCGCCGGCTTCGTGGCGGAACACGCCCGGAATGCCGGCCCGACCCTGTATCTCCTCCGGTTCGACCCGGAGGGCCGCTTCGAACTGCCCCAGGAAACGGCGGCGGCCGAGATCCCCGCCGCCGCGGTCCGGGCAAACCCGGGCCGGTGGCTTCCTGAGGACCGCCCGGTGCTGGTGCGACCGTAGGCCCCCCAGCTCCACTCCTCGACTTCTCGACTTCTCGACTCCTCGACTCCTAACCCGGCACCGGAGTTGCGCCTCCCCCTGCCAGGACGGCCGCCGGCAGTTGTCGATCTCCCGTCGCGCCGGTCCTGCCTAAATCCCTGACCCAGGCCAAGATCGGCCATGTCGGTGCCTCCCCTGGCCCTCCTCGATGAGGGGTGCCTGCCGGGCCGGGCCTGATGCGGCCATGCCACATCCTTCGGGAGTCACGCCGTGCCTCGGGACAACACCGATGTGACGACGACCGGTACCGAACCGCCCCGGCGGTTCCTCTGGATCTTCGGGCTCTGGCTGGCCGGGTTCTATGCCGTGTGGCTCTGGCTCAATGTCGTGGAGCACCACTGGGCGACGGCCGTGGCCCACTGGCCCATCGCGGTGGCCATGGCCTTCGGATCGTACTTTGCCGGCTCCACTCCGATGGGGGGCGGCACGATCGGTTTCCCCGTCCTGGTCCTCGCCTTCCACGGCCCGGCGACCCTGGGCCGGGACTTCAGTTTTGCCGTCCAGTCCATCGGGATGACCAGCGCCAGCATCTTCATCATGTGCGCGCGCGTTCCGGTGCAGTGGCGCATGCTTCGCTGGGCGCTCGCCGGATCGCTCATCGGCACTCCGCTGGGCCTGGTTTTCGTCGCGCCGCACGTGTCCTCGCTCGAGATCAAGGTCCTCTTCGCCGTGATCTGGGCCAGCTTCGGCGTGATGACGTTCGTCAAGCTGAGAGAGATCGCCGGCGCCCAGGGCATCACGCCCCTGCCGGACCGGTTTCACCGCCTGGCGGGCCTGCTGGTCGGCCTGTTCGGGGGCATGTTCGCCGCCGCGATCACCGGAGTAGGGATCGACATGATCATCTACGCCGTCCTGGTCCTGATCTGTCATGCCGACCTGAAGACCGCCATCCCGACGTCGGTCATTCTGATGGCCTTCAACTCGATCGTCGGGATCACCACCCGCCACTTCCAGGGTGATCTCAATCCCGAGGTCTTCGGCAACTGGATCGCTGCCAGTCCGGTCGTCGCCCTGGGAGCACCTTTCGGCGCGTTCATCGTGAACCGCATCGGCCGCAAGAAGACCCTCTGGGTGGTGGCCCTTCTCTGCCTGGGACAGTTCGTCTGGACCTGCATGGAAGAGCGGGCCAACCTCGGCCTGCTGGGCATGGGCCTCGCCGTGGGCGGTGTCCTGCTCTTCAACCTCGGGTTCCATTTCATGTACAAACTCGGGCAGCGGTACGCGGCCAACGGCCGGCGCGTCACCGCGCCCCGGGAGATCGTCGGACGGGCGGTCGAGCCGGCTTTCATCGGCAGCGATTGATTGGAAAAGAAGTCGAGAAGTCGAGAGGTCGAGAGGTCGAGAAGTCGAGAGGTCGAGAGGTCGCGAAGCCGAGAAGTCGCCGCGCAGGCTTCCCGGAGCCTCTCGACCCCTCGACCCCTCGACTCTCCATCCCGACTCTCCTTTCGATTCTCACAAACTTCTCCCACACTTCCCTTACACTCTCCCGTTGCCGTGAGCGGGTCCGGTCCCGTATCGTTGATCCAGACCGGATACGCCCATGACCCGAAACCGCCGCACGCCCTATCTGCGCTGGCCCATCCTCATTCTCCTCGCGAGCGTGGGAGTGACGGTCGTGGCCGCCTACCAGGCCATGAGTGCCGCCCGGCAGCACCGCCGCACGGCGGAACAGCTGCTCCACGACTACGCGGCCTTTGCCGCCTGGAGCTACAAGGGGAGCGTCAACTCCGAGCTGGGTGAGGGAGCCTGGCAGGTCCTGAATCCGATTCTCCACGACGCGCTGCATCAGGGCGATCGCTGGCCCGACGCGACCAGTCTGATCCGCTACTGGCAGCGAAGCCTGGCCGACTGCAAGTGCACCCCGGGCTACCGGCCTTCCACCTACTTCGGCTTCGTGCTCGGCACCGACACCATTCACGTCGTCGGAGACACCGGAACGGGCGAGGGCGCCTGGCTCAATGACGAGCTGACCCGGCAGCTGCGCGGCGCCGAGCCGTTCACCAATCGCATGGCGCTGCTCACCCGGCAGCACGACGGCAGCCCTTACCTGCTGGCCTATGGTCTCATGCCGACGGTCCGGTTCGACACCGTGGTCTACGGGTTCGTCTTCGATCCCGCCAGCCTGCCGGTGGCCATGAAGGAGGCGCTCGACGCCCGCCCGCTTCTGCCGGAACCGGTGAGCGGCGGCCGGGCCAACGGCGAGATCATCGCCACCCGCGTGCGGACCCCGGACGGGGCGGTCCTTTATCAGTCGCCCGACTGGCCGGAGTGGGAGTTCACCGCGACTGAGAAACTCATCCCCCAGTACGGCGGCCTGCTGGTCGAGGCCAGTGTCCTGCCCGAGCTGGCCGAGCCCATCCTCGGCGCCGGCGTCCCCCTCCAGCGGATGGTGATGCTGGGCGGCCTGGTGCTGCTCTCGGCCGCACTCTCGCTGCTGGCCTTGCGCCAGCTGCGCCGTGAAGCCGAGGTCGCCCGGCTCCGCTCGGAATTCGTGGCGAGCGTGTCGCACGAATTGCGGACCCCGCTGGCCCAGATCCGGCTCTTTCTGGAGACCGTACGGCTCCGCCGCTACGAGAGCGACAGCCAGCGGGAGTGGCTGCTGAGCCACCTCGACCGGGAGACCCGCCGCCTGGGGCATCTGGTCGAGAACATCCTGCGATTTGCCCGGCTGGAACGGGGGGATCCGGACGCCCCGCGTCTGGCGCCGGCCGATCTCGGCGACGTCGCCGGCGATGCGATCCGGGATTTCGAGCCGCTGGCCAGTTCCCGGCGCGCCCGCATCACCGCCCACCTGGCGCCCGGGCTCGTGGCCCAGGTCGATCGGGCGCTCCTGGGTCAGGCGATCACCAACCTGCTGGACAACGCCGTCAAGTACGGCCCGTCCCGCCAGGAGATCCGGGTGACCCTCGAGCGGGACGGCGACATCGGGCGACTCCGCGTGGCGGACGAAGGGCCCGGGATCCCGGAAGAGCTGCACGAGCGGATCTGGGATCCCTACTTCCGCGGCGCCACGGATGCGGCCCGCGCGGTCGGTGGAAGCGGGCTGGGCCTCGCGATCACGCGCGACGCCGTCACCCGCTGCGGCGGTACGATTCGGCTGGCCGAGTCGGCCACCGGGGCACAGTTCGTCATCGAGCTGCCGCTGGCCATGGACGGGACCCCCGCAACCGTCCCGACGCCGGTTCCACCGGTCGGTATCCCATGACCAGGATCCTGCTGGTCGAGGACAACGCCGATCTGGCCGACGGTCTGCGGTACAACCTGGAGCTGGAAGGCTACCAGGTGGCCCAGGCCGGCGACGGCAACGAGGGGCTTCGGCTGGCCACCGAGTGGTCGCCGGACCTCATCGTGCTCGACCTGATGCTGCCCGGGCGCGACGGCTACCAGGTGCTGCAGGCCGTCCGTGACCGGGGCGACCGGGTTCCGGTCCTCATTCTGAGCGCGCGCGGCGAGGAGGCGGACAAGGTCCGCGGTTTCCGGCTGGACGCCGATCAGTACATCACCAAACCCTTCGGCCTGCTCGAGCTGCTGGAGCGAATCCGCTCGGTGCTGCGCCGCAAGCCCGCGGCGGCCGCGCCGCCGGAGCGCATTGCGTTCGGGGAGATCGTGATCGAGCCGTCGTCCCGGCTGGTAACGGTGCGGGGCGAGCCGGTTACCCTCACGCCCAAGGCCTACGAACTCATGCTGGCCCTCATCCGGCGCAACGGCGCCGTGGCCAGCCGGCTGGACCTGTTGCGCGAAGTCTGGGGCTCCACCGGAGACATCGTGACCCGGACCGTCGACTCCCACATGGCCGAGTTGCGCCGGAAACTCGAGCCCGACCCGGCCGAACCGAAGCACTTCCTGACGGTGTGGAAAGTGGGGT
The DNA here is from genome assembly GCA_050183505.1 of Gemmatimonadales bacterium. Taxonomy (GTDB): domain Bacteria; phylum Gemmatimonadota; class Gemmatimonadetes; order Gemmatimonadales; family GWC2-71-9; genus JBFXBG01. Next base: position 20,414 of record JBFXBG010000019.1, read on the forward strand.
ACCGCTTTGAAGGCGGTCCGGCGAGCCGTACCCCCACTCCGCCGCCCTGACCGTCCCGGCCGTCCTGGCCGTCCTGGCCGTCCGGTCAATCGGGGAAACACCCGCACCCAGGAGGACAGCATGCGAGAGACGAAGCCCGGTGGGCACAGAAGGGTCAGGTGTGGCTCCGGGATCGGCCTGTGGACGTTGCTGCTGGCGATGGGCATCCCTGGCGGTCTCGTCGCACAACGTCCCACGCCTCCATTCTTTCAGTCCCTGACGTGGTCTGCCGACGGGAAGTCGGTCATCGCCGCCGGGGTGTTGTCATCCTGGGAGAAGGGCTACGCGCTTTACGCGATTCCCGTGGACGGCGGACCACCGCGGACGCTCGAGACCGGAGAAGGTGAAGCACCACTCTTTCCGGCGGTCGCAGCCGATGGGAAGAGGGTCGCCTACGGCAACAAGACGGCCGAAGGTCACGGGATCTGGATCCTGAATGTCGAGAGCGGTGCCCTGAAACGCGTCGTTCTGACGGATCATGCCGGCGGGCCCAGTTGGTCGCCATCCGGCGCTCAGCTCGCCTATCACGCCACCGTCGATTCGCTCAGGCAGATCATGGTTGTGTCCCTTGACGGCGGCTCACCTCGTCAGATATCACCGTCGCAGGGCAACAACTGGAACCCGCAGTGGTCACCGGACGGCACCTGGATCGCCTACTACTCCGATCGCCGGGGCGCCGGGGCGCACGATACGATCTACGTCGTCCGGCCCGACGGAAGCGACGAAGGCAAGGTCACAGGTGGGGTCTTTCCCACCTGGACAACCGATGGACGGCTTCTTTTCAGCGATCGCGGCGGAGATGGAGCGGCGCTGTTCATTGTCAATCGCGATGGCTCGAATCGACGCCGACTGATACCGAACGCGTTCTTCGGCGCCATGTCTCCCGACGGCGAGTGGGTAGCCGCGATCACGTTCGAAGGACCCCGGACAGGGCGTCACTACCGCATCGAACTTCTCCGTCCCGACGGCTCAGGGCGCAGGGTCCTTTTCCAGTAGGTCGACCCTCCGGAACGGCAGGTGGGCGGACGGCAATCACGCTGGCCGTCCGGCCGTCCCGGCCCCCACCTTCTCACATTTCTCCCATACTTCTCCCACCCTCCCTCCACCACTTCCCCCGCTCCCCCTCCCAGATTGGCTCCGTCGGCAGCGCCATGGAGGCGCGGCCCCAAGCCCGGAGCGTCATATGACCGGTCTGTCCATTACCGCACTGCTCACCATTGCCATGCAGGGAGCCGCGCAGGCGCGCCCCCCGCTCAAGCTGCTGAACGACTTCGGGCCGTCGGTGAGCGCCGAGTGGCTTCACGACCACCTGAACGATCCCGGGCTGGTGGTGGTCCAGGTCGGCTACCACACCCGGGAGTATGACCGCGGACACATCCCCGGCGCGTACTTCCTGAGGCACCAGGATCTCGCCCCGGAACAGGGCCGGATGGCCGCCGAGGCACCGGACCCGAAGCAGCTGATGACCGTCCTGGCCGGGGCCGGCATCGGCGAGGGGGCCCGGGTGGTGTTCTACGGTGAGCCCATGGCCGCCGCACGGGCCTGGGCGACGCTGGACTGGTTCGGCCTGGGCGATCGGGCGGCGGTGCTGGACGGCGGGCTCGGTGCGTGGCGCCGGCTGGATCTGCCGCTCTCCGCGGATGTCCCGGTCCGCGGCGCGACGCTGCCGATGCGTGCCGGCCCGGCCGGCCCGCTGGTCGACACCGACTGGGTGGCCGAACACCTGCGGGACACCGCGATCGTGCTCATCGACGCCCGGCCGGACGACGAATACACCGGCGCCGACGGCGGTCACGGCGGCGCCCACCTGGCCGGCCACATCCCCGGTGCGCGGCAGCTCTACTGGGAGGACCTGCTGGTCTCGACGACCGACCGCCGGCTCCGGCCCCGGGCCGAACTCGAAGCCCGCTTCCGCCGCGCCGGGGCACGACGCGGCAAGACCCTGGTGGTGTACTGCATGATCGGCCTGCGGGCCAGTGTGGTCTACCATGCCGCCCGGCTCCTGGGCTACGACGTGCGGTTCTATGACGGCAGCTGGCAGGAATGGAGCTACCGGGGACTGTCGGTCGAGACGGGACGCCCGGAACCGAAACGACTCCCGAAACGACCGGCACCGGCCGAGGAGCTGGAGTGTTCGCCGGCAGCACGAAAAGCCGTTGGGTGATTGATGATTGAATGATTTGTTGATTGGATGATTGGAGGGGGTACGAAGCCCCGAACGGTGGTTCACAGTGCCGAGACGCATGGGGTTCCCACGCCCAATCATCCAATCACCAATCATCCAATCATCCAATCATCAATCACCCAATCACCCAATCACCCAATACCCGATTCCTCCAGACACGAGGCACGCGATGCTATCCTCTCTGCTTCCTCTTACGCTTGCGGCGACGATGCTTGCCGCTCCCGGCCCCCGCGACCGGATGCTGGTGACCCCTGAATGGCTCGCGGGACACCTGCACGATGCCAACCTGGTGCTGCTCCATGTGGGTGATCGCGCGGAATACGACGCGGGACACATTCCGGGCGCCCGGTACATCTCACTGAGCCAGATCTCCGGTCGGGGCGATCTCTCCCTCGAGTTGCCGCCGGTCGCGACCCTCGACTCGGCGTTCGAGTCGATGGGCATCTCCGACAACTCGCGTATCGTCATCTACTACGGCAACGACTGGATTTCACCGACCACCCGGGTGTGGTTCACGCTCGACTATCTGGGACTCGGCCAGCAGACCTCGGTACTTGACGGGGGCATGCGCGCCTGGACGCGGGCGGGACGGTCGCTCTCGACCGAGCCGCCGGTGGTGACGCCCGGCCGGATCACGCCGCGTCCCAGGCCCGGGGTCGTGGTGTCCGGGGACTGGGTACGCGATCACCTGCGTGACCGGCGAATCGCCGTGGTGGACGCGCGGGACGCCTGGTTCTATGACGGTCTGGAGGGAGACGATCCCGCGCGGTACGGCCACATTCCGGGTGCCCGGAGCGTCCCGTATACCTCCGTGGTGGACGATTCGCTCGAGTTCCTCTCCGAAGCCGGCCTCAAGCAGCTCTTTCAGAGCGCCGGGGTCGAGCCGGGCCGCCGCGTCGTGCCCTACTGCCACGTCGGCCAGCAGGCAACGGCGGTAGTCTTCGCGGCCCGGCTCGCGGGCTACGACGCGGCGCTCTACGACGGCTCGTTCCAGGAATGGGGCCGCCGCACGGAACTGCCGGTCGAAGGCGGTGTGGCGCCCACCAGGGGCGGGCTCATCTCCACTGCCGACCTGGCCGCCCGGCTCGCCCGAAGTGACGTCTCGATCGTGGACCTGCGCAGCGATCTGGCCGCATACCTCAAGGACCACATCCCCGGCGCCGTGTTCCTCCACTACGAGACCCTGCGGGCCACCGGCAGCAGTGGCAGCCCGGCCGACCTGCTCAGCCCCGAGAGCTACGCGGCGATCTTCTCGCGGCTGGGCCTGCGGCGCGACCGGCCGGTGGTGATCTACGCCTCGGGTGACGCGGCCAACTTCAACGCCACCTTCCTGGCCTGGATCCTGGCCGGGTTCCGCCAGGAGCAGGTGTACCTGCTGGATGGCGGGTACGACAAGTGGAGCGCCGAGGGACGGCCGCTTACCCGGGCCTATCCGGCGATCCGGCCGACCGAGTACAATGCCAGGCCGTTCCGGCTCGATGTCACCGGCAGGGACCAGGTCCGGAGCGCGCTGGGCAAGTCCTGGGCGGTGCTGCTCGACGCCCGCCCGCCGGCCCAGTTCAGCGGCGAGGCCGGGCCCCAGATGCGGCGGGGCCATATCCCGGGCGCGGTGAATCATCCCTGGAGCAGCGACCTGGTTGCAGGGTCCGGAGGGAAGGTGTGGAAGTCGGTGGAGGAGCTGCGGGCCGCCTACGGTGAGCAGGGAATCGACGGGAACAAGTTCGTGATCGCCTACTGCAATACGGGGACCGAAGCGAGCCATCTCTACTTCGCGCTGCATTTCCTGCTCGGGCGCAACCGGGTCAGGGTCTATGTCCCGTCCTGGACCGAATGGGCGGCGTTGGAGGAACTGCCGATCGAAACCGGCAGCTGACGGGCAGCCGAACAGGAGCGAGCGTAGATGACGCGGGGTCCGGCAGTAATTCCGGATTGTAGGAACCGCAGGTACCGCGGAATGGCGCGGAAACAGCCGAGCGGGCGAACTCGTACGCCATAGCTCGGTTGCTTCCGCGTGCTTCCGCGCGGTTCAGCGGTTTCTGCGGTACCTCAGCGTCCTCTGCGTTCGCCTGGCACAGAAGAAACGCGGGGTTCAGCGGTTTCTGCGGTACTTCAACGTCCTCCGCGTTCGCCTGGCACAGAAGACACCGCGAACGCTGACGCTCCGCAGATGACACGGGGTCCGGCAGTGACTCCGGCTCGAAGGAACCGCAGCTACCGCGGAATGGCGCGGAAACAGCCGGGCGGGCGAACTCATACGCCATAGCTCGGTTGCTTCCGCGTGCTTCCGCGCGGTTCAGCGGTTCCTGCGACACGTGAGCGTCCTCTGCGTTCGCCTGGCACAGAAGACACCGCGAACGCTGACGCTCCGCAGATGACGCGGGGTACGGCAGTGACCCTCGCTTGAAGGAACCACAGCTACCGCGGCATGGCGCGGAAACAGCCGGGCGGGCGAGCTCGTACGCCATAGCTCGGTTGCTTCCGCGTGCTTCCGCGCGGTTCAGCGGTTTCTGCGGTACTTCAGCGTCCTCTGCGTTCGCCTGGCACAGAAGACGCCGCTGGTTTCAGCGGTTTCTGCGGTACTTCAGCGTCCTCTGCGTTCGCCTGGCACAGAAGACGCCGCGGGGTTCAGCGGTTCCTGCGGTACTTCAACGTCCTCCGCGTTCGCCTGGCACAGAAGAAACCCGGGTTTCAGCGGTTTCTGCAGCATCGGCGTCCGCCGGAACAGAGAGGCGACGAGCCTCGGCCGCCACCACCTCCGCCACGAACTCCCCCGACGCCCGGTCGGCCCGAAGGAGTTCCCTTACCTCCCGCCTGGTGTCCCGGTCGACGCCGGCCGCCTCGAGAAAGGAATCGCGCTCGGCGGGATCCCGCTCGAGCGCGGCGTCAAACAACCGTTCGACCTCCCGCCAGCGGTCATCCGTCGTCCGGGTCATGGCGCATCTCGCGGTAGAGCCAGGCCTTCGCCAGCCTGAGGTCGCGGTGCACCGTCGCGGGGGAAATCTCCAGCGCTCCGGCCACCTCATCGTAGCTCAGACCGCCGAAGTAATGCAGCTCGATGGCCCGGGCCTTCCTCTCATCAAGCGCCGAAAGCCGGGTCAGAGCCTCATCCAGCGCTTCGAGGTCCTCCGGCTGATCGTCATTCCCCGCCAGCTGTTCATCCAGCGTCACCGGCCGGATTCCGCCCCCCCGTTTCTTCCGCCCCCGGGATCGCGCGTGATCCACCAGGATCCGGCGCATGGCCCGGGCCGCTACCGCATAGAAGTGACCCCGGTCCTGGACCTCGATCACCCCACCGGCCAGGCGAAGATACGCCTCGTGAATGAGGGCCGTCGTCTGCAGTGTCTGGCCCCCGCGCTCTCCCCGGAGTGCCCGCCGGGCCAGCGCGTGCAGCTCCTGGTAGACCAGCGGCAGGAGCCGGTCGAAGGCCGACGGGTCGCCGGAGCGCCACTCCTCGAGGAGGAGGGTGACCTGGGAAGAGTTGGGGTCCGTCATGGAGGGTCAGCCTTTGGCGAACGCTGAAGAACACAGAGATACACTGATGACGCAGAAGGGGCGCCTCCTGCCTCATGGACGCTCAGCCTCCCCGGCTCGGCCAGCTGATTCGTATGTGTTTGTCGCAAATGCGGTTACGGAGCTCCACGCGGCATGTTCGCCCGGTCTCATCCCCGGTGATCAGGATAATACTGCGCCATCTGTCGTCTCGGCGAGATCTGGGTTCGCCCGCCATGAGGGTGATGCGGGGCGTTTGGCGCTTGGGAAGGGTGAGCACCCCGGCGGCTGCCGGCCGGTGCACCCCCAACACCGGAGGGCCCCATGCTTCGCTTCACCAGAACCGCCCGCGCCGTGGGCGGTGCCGCCCTGATTCTCACCCTGGCTGCCGGCTGCGGCAGCAAGGACGGAGGCGGCACCGGCCCCGGGACACCCATGGAAGTCGACACCTACCTCGAGGGTCTCCCCACCTGGGCGGCCTACTCACCGCCCATGCCCGAGGTCGATTCGATGCCGGATGGCCCGCCGGTCTTCAATCAGGATACCATCGCGGCCGACAGTACGCCGACCGACGTCCTGAACCAGTATACCGTCCGGCAGAACGTCATCTACGCCTGCGAGAACGTCCCGTACACGGCAACCCGGACACCCTCGGAACTGGTCATGTACAGCCCGAACCCGGCGTTCCTCTGGCCGGGCGCCCTGATCCAGGGCCAGTCCCATCGGGACGGCGCCGGCGCGGTGCTGCCGCTGGTAATCGACGAACGGGCCCCGATCAACGTGTCCATCCCCGGGCTCTCCACCGGCCAGAACTTCCGGACGGTCACCCAGGTGGACCAGGGCAACGTGGCCTCGGCGATCGGCGCGATGATCGGCAGCGCCGTCGCCGACAGTCTCAACACCGGCAGCACCAGCTTCTTCAAGGCGGAGACCTACCACTCGGAGCAGGAGTTCGCCCTCAAGCTGGGGCTGTCGGGCCGCTACCTCGGCTGGAAAGCCCGGACCCAGGCCAATACCAGCACCCGGGGTTCACAGACCATCGTGAGCGTCCAGTTCCGCCAGAAGATGTACGAGGTCGTCGTGGCGCCGCCCTCGACGCCGGGCGGCTGGTTCACCAGCGACTTCACCGACGCCAAACTGCAGCAGCAGGTGAGCCTGGGGCGGATCGGCCCCAACAACCTGCCGGTCTACGTCTCCAAGGTGATTTACGGCCGGATGATGATGTTCACCATGAAGGCCAACGCCAGCGAGAGTGAAATGAAGGGCATCATCCAGGCGAGCTACAGCGCCCTGGGCAACGGGGCGGCGGCTTCGCTCAGCGTCCGCCAGAAGAACATTCTGAGCCAGTCGGAGATCACCATCTTCTCCATGGGCGGCATCGACTCGGCCACCGCCAACATGATCCGGACCGGCGACTGGCGCAGCTACTTCACCGTCAGCGCGCCGCTCAATACCGCGGTACCGCTGGCCTACGAGTTCCGGAGCCTGGCCGACAACAGCCTGGCCGACGTCTCCGAGACGACCAACTACACCAAACGCACCTGCCTGGAACTCTCCCAGGTCCCGGGGCAGCTCAAATTCCTGGGCGGCCAGGGCATACCCGCCCCGGTGGCCTCGCCCTACGAGGTGCAGATGGGTGACGTCAACGGCGATGGCCGCACCGACCTGATCTGGAACTACCGGAGCCCCGGTGCCAACGACGTGGCGGTGAGCCTGGCGAGCGCCACGGGCGTCTTCGGAACGCCGGATACGTACGCCAATTCCCAGCCGGCCCCCTCCGAAGGGTGGGGCAACTACGACCTCCACGTCGGTGACGTGACCGGCGACGGCCTGGCCGACCTGGTCTGGAACTATCGCGGCACGGCGGCGAACAAGATCTACGTCGCACGCGCGCTGGCGGCCGGCGGATTCACCTTCGATCCGGTGGACAGCCTGTCTTCGCTCAACTGGAGCGCCTTCAAGATCCAGCTGGGAGACGTCACCGGCGACGGCGCCGACGACATCGTCTGGAACGCCCTGACGAGCATCAACTCCACCTACGTCGGGACCTCCAACAAGGACGGGACCTTCACCCTGGGCGGTCCGTACGTGCATCCGAACGGTGGCTGGTCCACATACCAGATGCTGATGACCGACCTGAACAAGGACGGGCGGGAAGATCTCGTCTGGAGCAACGTGCCGGGTGGCGATCAGCCCAACCGGACGTACACGGGCCTGTCCCTGGCCTCCGGCGGCTTCCAGTTTTCCGGTCCCAAGGACCACAGTACCACCTGCTGCTGGAGCGGATACGTCCCGCTGGTCGCGGACTTCAATGGGGACCAGATCGGGGATATCCACTGGAACCGCATCAGCAACACCTACATCCATCGCTTCCGCGGAAATGGGGCGGGCGGCTGGAACCAGCTGGGCGGCGTCTCCATCGGTTCGGCGGCGAGCGGCTTCACGCCGATGACCGGGGACCTGAACGGCGACGGCCGGGCGGACATGATCTGGACCACCCTGGGAACCGATTCGGCCCGGGTACGCATAGCCCTGAGCGACCCGAACGGGGTGCCCAACGTCTCACCCGTAGGGCAGTCGGTGCCGGCCATCGCCAGCTTCAACCTGGGCAAGGTCTTCGTGGGCCGGGTGGATTCCGATACCCGTGACGATCTGGTCTGGGTGATTCCGGAGGCGACAACGTCGATCTACGTCGGCGTGGCCCTGCCCTAGGGCGGGCCGGGGGAAAGGCGGACAGGCGGGCGGCTCGCGAGGGCCGCCCGCCTTTCCGTTGCCGAGCCCAGCCCGGCGTGTCCCCTCGCCGCAGCAGTCGGCCGCAGATTGCGCAGATTGCACAGATGAAGCCGATTGGCATCCCCCTCTCCACGAAGTGGGGTCCACCGATTACGCAGATTACGCAGATGAAGCCGAATGGCGTTCCCCCTCTCCACGAAGTGGAGAGGGGGACAGGGGGTGAGGGTCCCGCAGTGGAGAGAGGGACAGGAGGTAAGGGTCCACACCGTGGAGCGGGGGACAGGGGGTGAGGGTCCCCGCTGTGGAGAGGGAGCCAAGGGGTGACGGTCCACAACGAGGGCCAAGGGGTGACGGTCCACAGCGAGGGGGCCAAGGCGTGAGGGCCCACGCCGTGGAGCGGGAGCCAGAGGGGTGAGCGTCCTCACCCCCCGTGGATCGGGTGCCCGGTGGTGCGGCTACCGATCCACCGGCAGCCCGCTCGGCACCCGGCGTGGGATGGTCCGTTCCAGGTAGGCCGCTCGAGGATCGGAAAGCGCCGACATGAACGTCGTCAGCTGGTCCACCGTTACCGAGGGCAGGACCACACCGTTGATAATGGTGTCACGGGTCAGCATGACGGCGTCCGCGGTGGGCTGCAGGGTACCCTGCAGCAGGGGTTCGAGATTCATCGGATCGAAATTCCGGAGCTTCAGCTCCGACTCGCTGTAGTGGTCGATGAAGTCCCGCAGTCCGGCGAACGCGCCATCATGGCCGTAGGGCCCGGTCAGTTCCACGTTGCGGAGCGGCGTCGTGCGGAAAGCGTACTGGTCGGCCGGGTTCCCGGTGACCCGCATCCGTCCAAAGTCGTCGTGCCCGTCGGGCCCGTCGCCCTCACCCGGGCCGAACTGGGCGATGGCCACATTATGGAACTTGTTATCGGTGAACGCCGGCCCGTTGTGGCAGATGGAGCATTTGATCGTGAGGAACGTCTGGGCCCCGGTCAGCTGGTCGCGGGTCATCGCGCGGTTATTGCCCGCCAGGAACCGGTCCCAGGGGGTATCCGTGAACGTGTACTCGGCGATGAGAAATCCGGCGATCGCGTTGGAAGCGTGCGCGAAAGTCATCTCACTGAAACGCGTCCCCGGGTAAGCCGCCTCGAACAGGCGGCGATACTCCGGAATCCCGCCCAGCCTCAGCATCAAGCCGCGCCAGATGGCCCCGACGTCGGCGTCGGGAATCGCGGCCAGTTCGTTCCCGCCCTGCCCCCGCATTTCCTCCCGCGAGGTCACGGGGAACAGTCCCAGCGCCGAGGCCGGCCCGAACTCGAACACCCGGGTCATGGCCGGGGTGAGCGCCTCGCCGGCGGGCGTATGGAAGCGGCCCGAGGCGTCCCGGGAAACCCGTCCGTCCCAGAAGAGCGATTGCAGCGCCGTCAGATTGAAAAGCGACGGTGCGTTCCGGGGAATGAATGCCCCGGCCGGATGCACCCGGCCGGGTCCCAGTCCGCTGGCGCCCTGCCCGATGGACAGACTCCGGTCGTCTCCCAGGGCAAAGGCCGGCAGGTGGCAGGTCATGCAGGAAATGTCCCGATTGCCGCTCAGAATCTTGTCGAAGGCCAGGGCCTGCCCCAGCCGGACCAGCTCGGGCCGCACCCGCGGCGGGCGCGGCATCGGGGTGATTCCGCGTTGCTCGGCCAGCGCGCGCACCGCCATGACCAGCGAGTCCTGCCCCCGGGTCATGGCCCGGTCCAGCGACTGGGACGGGGCCACCGGCTGCTGGTCGCTGCCGCAGCCGGCCAGGAATCCAACGAGGAGCGTCGCCGCGAGGGCGCGGCCAAGGCGTTCGGACTGCATGGGGATCCTCCTGAGTGTGGACCGCTCAGGAAGTAGATCGGATAAGGGGGGCAGAACCCGACAGAGCGGCCCGCCGGGAGGACCGGGCCGAAGCCAGACTGTCGGCCAGGTCGCGCGCGCGGCGTGCCAGGGTGTTCGTCGGACCGGCCCCGACCGTCAGGGCGGCGGCCGCGATGCCGGCGGCGGTCCGCGCGGCGGACGTATCCCCGATGGCGAGGTAGATGCGAGCCAGCACCAGACGCGACTCCCCCAGGCGGGCGCTCAGCGCCAGAGCGAGGGTGTCCACCAGGGCGAGTGAATCGGCCACGCGGGCAAGCCGCAGGGCCGTCGCCGGATCACCGGTGGCGAGCGCGGCTTCGGCGGCCAGCAGGGCCACCGGCCGGAGCCGCTCGAGGTCCCGTCCGGCATGGAAGCCGTTGGAGTCCAGGGCGGCCAGCAACTCATCCCGCGCGGCCAGGGTATCGCCGGTGGCGAGGTGCAGCATCCCGTCCAGGACCCTGACGTCCGGCACCTGGTCATCCGTCACCGTCACCTTGGGCAGGGCCCGCGCCACGGCGTCGAAACGGCGCCGGGTGACGCGCGCGGCCTTCAGATCCCCCAGCCGGATCTGCGCCCGCGCCAGGCCGAAGAGTCCGCGCCCCTCCCAGTAGAGCGTCCCGCTGCCTTCGGCCTGGCGCACGATTTTCTCGAAGTACTTGCGGGCCGAATCCGCGTGATCCTGCGCCAGAGCGGTTTCGGCATAGTGAATCAGCGGCTGCCACTCGATCCAGCCCGATGTGTCGGTTCGGGCCACCCGTACGAGAACATCGTGCAGTACGGCCTCGGCCCCGGCCGTTTCACCCAGGACCAGCATGGTGAGCGCCATGTCGTGCTGCATGATGATGCGCGGCAGCGACTGACCCCGCCCGGTGCTGTCCATGGCCCTGAGCGCCTGCTGATAAACCGCCAGGCCCTCCCGGGGACGGCCTTCCTGCTCCAGAGACGTGGCCAGCCACCCCAGCAGTTCAAGGTATTGGCTCGAGCGGGTCCGGCCCAGGCTGTCTTCGATGGCCAGGGCCGCCCGGATGGCCGCCGTGCCCTGAACCGGCCGGTGGGTCTCGAATGCCAGCTGGCTTCGGATCGCCAGGCACGCTACCCGGTTGGTCGGATCCGGGTGCAGCCGGAGGAGCGAGTCGCCGGTGTCCAGCCTCTGCCAGGCCTCTTCATACTCCCCTTCGATCCGGAAGCGTTCGGCCTCGTTGCACCGGACCACGGCCAGCAGTTCCGGCGCGTCGACCGTGACCGCGATGGAGTCGGCTCGCGCGAGCAGGTCGGCCTGAGCGTCGCGGTCACCCAGTTCCAGATAGCGCCGGGACAGATCCACCAGCAGGGAGGCGAGAAAGCGGGGCTGTCCGGCATACTGCGTCAGCAGAAGGTCCCGTCCCCCGTCGAGGATTTGCCGCATGGTCATCGGCTGGTCGCCCAGCTCCGAGAGCAGCAGCCGCTGGAAATCGATCTGGGCATCGGCCCGCTCCGACTGGTAGAGCGCCGCGTCCCGCTGCCGCCGCGCTTCCCGCGCCTGCAGCGCCGTAATGACGGTCGCCCCGATCAGAGTGAGCCCGACCAGCAGCGCGCTGAGCACCCCGCCCCGGTTCCGGCGCAGGAACTTCCCCGTCCGGTACCCCAAGGTCGGACGCCGGGCGGCAACCGGACGGTGCTCGAGATACCGGTCCAGGTCGGCGTTCAGGGCTTCGACCGTCGGGTATCGTCGCGCGGGGTCCTTGTCCAGCGCCCGGGCAAGGATGTTCTCCAGGTCCCCGGCGCAGAGGCGCCGGAGCCGCTCCAGCGGAATGCCCCGGGCGGCCGCGGTTCGTTCGGCCTCTTCGCGGGTGACCGGGCCGCCGGGCGTCAGGGCCCGGCCCAGTCGCAGCGGGTCCTGATCCAGAATGGCGCGCACCCGGTCGGCCAGCGTGACGCACCCTGCGTTCGTCGGATGGCGCCCGGCCAGCAGGCGGTAAAGAACGACCCCCAGCGCGTAGACGTCCGTGGCCATCGACACCGGATCGCCCCGGATCTGCTCCGGGGCGGCATAGTCGAACGTGAGCATCCGGTCCCGGCCGCCGGTGACGCCCGCGTCCTCCCCGTCCTGCAGCAATCGGGCGATTCCAAAATCCAGCAGCTTCACGCTGCCGTCCCCGGTCACCAGAATGTTGGCCGGCTTCAGATCCCGGTGGACGATCAGGTGGGAGTGCGCGTGGGCCACCGCCGCGAGTACCTGCTGAAACAGCCGGATGCGCCCGGGGATGCCGGTCCGCCGCCGATCGCACCACTCATCGATCGGCACGCCGTCAACATGCTCCAGCACCAGAAACGGCTGCCCGGTAGCGCTGACCCCGGCATCGAAGAGGCGGGCAATGTTGGGATGATCGAGCCGGGCGAGGACGCTCCCCTCACGGCGGAATCGCGTCTCCCCTTCCGGCCCGGCCAGGGCCAGGCTCAGGAACTTGATCGCCGCCGTGCCCTCGTACCGCCCGTCCTGCCGCCGTGCCAGCCAGACCGAGCCCATTCCACCCTGCCCCAGCGGCCGCTCGAGCACCCACGCGCCGAGCACCTGGCCCGCGAGCGTGGACGGCATGTCGGCCAGTGCCGGTTCCCGGGCCGGATCCAGAAACCCCTCCGCCTCGATCCGCGGCTCCCGGCACAGCAGTTCTTCCAGCTCGTCGGCCAGCGCGGGATGCAGCCGGCGCTGCTCGACGAGCCATCGCGCGCGCGCGCCGGGCTCGAGGTCGAGCGCGGCATCGAGCAGGGGCCGCAGCTGCTCCCATCGGGTTCGGTCGAACCGTGGCATCGGTGGGCTCCGGAGTGCGGAGTGTACCTGTCAGAAGGAGATCGTAACCGGGACGCGATTCCCGTCACGCCCCTGCCGGTCCGGCCATCCCGGGACGCAGCGCACGGTGCAGGATGAGGCGCGCCTCACGCCAGTCCCGCTGGACGGTCCGGTCGCTCACGCCGCGCAGGGCGGCGATCTCCACGAATGACAGGCCGCAGAAGAAGTGCAGATCGACCAGCTCGGCCAGCGACGGATCCATCGCCCCCAGCTGATCGAGGGCATCGCCCAGTTCCTCCAGGCCACCCGCATCGGCGGGGCGCTCGGGCACGTCCTGGTCGTCGAGGGGCAGGAGGTGAAACTCACCGCCCCGCTTGGTGGCGGCGCGGCGTCGGGCGTAGTCGATGATCAGCCCCCGCATGGCGCGCGAGGCATAGGCCAGGAACCGGGCCCGGTCGGGGAACCGGGCGTCCTTCCGGTCGGCGAGGTTGAGGTAGGCCTCGTGAAGAAGTGTTGTTGTGCCGAGCGTCGCGCCGGCGGCCTGACTGTGGAGCAGCCGCTGCGCGAGGCCGTGAAGCTCGCGATAAAGCAGCGGAAAGAGTTCGGCCGGGGCGGCGGGGTCCGCCCTGCCCTCAGTGGAGGGCTCGGAATCCTGGGTGGTCATCTGGCGCGGCTCGCGCAGGCAGGTAGTGAGAATCTGGAGGTCGGGATGAGGAAGGGCAAGAGAGTCCACCGATTACGCAGATTACGCAGATGAAGCCGAATGGCGTTCCCCCTCTCCACGCAGTGGAGAGGGGGACAGGGGGTGAGGGTCAACGAAGTGGAGAGGGGGGTCCCCGCCATGGAGAGAGGCACAGGGGGTGAGGGTCCCCGCCGTGGAGAGAGGGACAGGAGGGTAAGGGTCCACGCAGCGGAGAGAGGGACAGGGGGTAAGGGTCCACGCCGTGGAGAGGGACAGGGGGTGAGGGTCCCCGCAGTGGAGCGGGAGACTGGAGGTGAGGGTCCCCGCCGTGGCGCGGGGGTCAGGGGGTGAGGGTCCACGCAGTGGAGAGAGGGACAGGAGGGTAAGGGTCCCCGCAGTGGAGCGGGAGACTGGAGGTGAGGGTCCCCGCCGTGGCGCGGGGGTCAGGGGGTGAGGGTCCTCGGATGGCTCGGATCGGGGTTACGTCGAGGAACTGCTACTGGCGCCTTCGGGAGATACCAGCATACTCCGGAAGTATGCCCCGATCGCTGCCGCCCCTTATGCGCGGAACGCCGTCAATGACAAGTCTGAAAACGACGAGACTGCTGGGTACGGCCGCAATCTGCTGCGTGGCCACGCTCCTCGGGCCACCCGGGCTTCGTGCTCAGGAACCAGTCGACCACTCCCTCATGGTCCTGGCGGGCCCGTCTCCCTATGACCTCGCCGGCACCGGGACCGGGACCGCGGCCGGTGCGGAGTATGGCTGGCACTACCGGGGCATGCTCCACGGCGGCGTCTCGCTGAACGGGTTCACCTACCGGAGCCAGGCCGGGCGGCGGATCATCCAGTTGTTCCCGGAGTTCACTGCCCGGATCCTGCTGACGAAGCACGAGCTCCGTCCCTTTGTGGGAGGGGGTTACGGGGTATCGGTTACCGCCCGGGGTCCCTCGGGGCTTACCTGGACCTTGCACGCCGTGCTGGGATTCGATGCGATGATCGCCCCCGGTTGGCTGGCCCGGGCCGAGGCGCGGCTCCGATCGGTGAAACCCTGGACGGGCGAGACCGTGGACCTGCGAGTGGGAATCGGCCGCCGTTGGTGATCCGCAGATTACGCTGATGAAGCCGAATGGCGTTCCCCCTCTCCACGCAGTGGAGAGGGGGACAGGGGGTGAGGGTCCACGAAGTGGAGAGGGGGGTCCCCGCCGTGGAGAGAGGCACAGGGGGTGGGGGTCCCCGCCGTGGAGAGAGGCACAGGGGGTGAGGGTCCCCGCCGGGGAGAGCGGGATCAGTGAATGAACGCCCGGACCGAATCCCCCAGCCTGCGTCCCGGCCCGTCAGCCTCCGCGTAGAGAACCAGAAAGTGCCGCCAGGCAAGGCGGGCCGCGGTCGTGTCACCGGTCGCGAGGGCCCATTCCCCTTCCTGGCGCAGGCGCGTGGCCAGATACGGCAGCCCGGTACGGTGGTGATACTGCCGCCGGCGAATCGCGTCGAGCGCTCGCGCGGGCTCACCCAGCCTGGCCCAGAGTCTGGCCAGGGCAACGGTCGCAGGATCCCTCACATCGACATCGGGTCCCGTGAGAGTCAGGCTGTCCAGCCGGGCAACGAGGTCTCTGGCATCCGGGCGCCGGAGCAGCGTGGCGATGGCCGCATCCAGGATGGACGCGCAGACCTCGAAGTTGGCGGGGGCCCACCACGGCAGAGCCGTGCCCGGCCGGCGGAGTTCGAGGATCGTCCGCGCAACCGCCGTCGTGTCCCCGTGCCACACGCCCCACTGGGCCGCCGCACACGCCTTCCACAGATGCAACGCCCGCGGCTCTCCCGAGCTCGGCGGCGCCGCGCGCAGATAGACCCGGAACCGATCCGCCGTGGCCGAGCCGGCCGCGGAGTCCCCATCGGCATACAGCGCATTGAAGATGTGCGCTGCGAGTTGTGCGTCCTCACCGGGAGACCGGTTGGCCATGGCCGCCACAAGTGCCGCGGCCTCCTTGGGCCGTCCGCGGTTGAGCGCCAGCTCCATGAGGTATGCGTCGGTCTCGGCCTGCTGGTCGCGCCGCAGCGGCCGGCTCGCCAGGATTCGCGCCGCCAGAACGGCGTCGTCCAGCTTCATCCCGTCCAGCTGAGACGCGCCGATGATCCGGCTCAGGCTCGCGTCACTCATGACCGGCATCCGCCGCCGGATGGCGGCGAGCAACCGGGGATCGTCCCCCATCGCGGCGCGCCGCCAGCGGATGTAGTCGGCCAGGTCGCTGGCCGAGTCGCGCGCCAGAAAGAGCGCCGCGTCGGCCTTCATGGCCAGGGTGTCAGCCGAGGCAGCGGCCAGGTCAAAGAGGTGGCTCAAGGGCGGTGCGAAGCTCGAATCCAGTGCCACGGCCCGGGCAAACGCGCGCTGCGCCAGCTCGGCCGAACCGGCAATACCGAGCAGCGGGCCCCGATGCATGAGGATGTCCCCGTACTCGTACCACGCCTCGGGCCGGCCGGCCGCGACGATCGTCGCCCGCTCCCACGCTTCCAGCCGCTCCCGCCAGGGTGACACCGCAGGGTAGCGCGGCCCGGCCAGCGCTTCGAACAGGACCCGATCCGCCGTGCCCAGGCGCTCGCGCACCGCCCACGCCAGCCGCAGACCACGCTGGCGTTCGCCCTCCGCCGTCGGATACCAGATTCCCGCAGCCGCGAGCCCCACCGCGGCAGGCCCGAAGGTGGAATCGCTTCCGACCGCTTCGAGATACCGGGCATAGGCCACGGCGTAGCGGCCCGCGCGGTAGGCCTGTTCTCCCTCGAGATAGGCTCGTACCGCCGGGAGCGCCGTCCCCTTGAGTACCGGCAGACTCGTCCCGGATCCCGCGAGTTCGCCCGCCAGCAGTTCCGCCGCCAGTTCGTCGACCAGTTCCGGCAGACTGTCCATCGAGCCCTCGGCGGAGCCGCGCGCGCGCACCTCCCCGCCGGCCACGTCATAGACCGCTGCCTGCAGCATGAGCCGCGAAGCGCGGCCGACCACCCCTCCCAGCAGAACGCGGCCGGCGCCCAGGCCGGCCGCCAGCCTTCGGCTTTCGTCGGGTCCGATATCGGTCGAATCACCGGTAGCCCGGCGATACGCATTGATGACGATGCGCGGGTCGGTCGCCTTGAGCCGGCCCTCCTCCCCGGTCAGCTTCGCCGCGAGCAGGTCGATCATGCCCTCGCGCAGATAGGCCAGCGAGGGATCCGCTCCCGCCACCCGGAAGGGAAGGATCGCGACCTCTCCCGCACCGGACGCGGGCCTGAGCCCGGCTCCCCGGCGGTAGCCCAGTGCCACGATGGCCATGACACCGGCCACCACCGCGGTGAGGGCGAGCGGCCAGCGGCGCCGGCGTGAGGGCAGGCCGGGCTGGATCGAGGCCCGTGCCGGCTCAGGAGCAATCGGGAAGGAACCGGTGAGGGTTGCCCGGCGGGGGGGGCGGCGGCGGATCTCCTCGATCAGCCGGGCCAGCGCAGGGGTGGGTTCAAGATCGTAGTCCCGCGCCAGGGACGAGACGAACGATTCGTAAGCCTGCAGTGCTCCGGTGCGGTCGCCCGCGAGATCCAGCAGCCGCACCAGTTCCAACGCGCGGGCTTCATCCGCCGGCGCGAGGGCCAGGCCTCGTTCAGCCCACTCGACCGCCGCCGGCAGGTTCCCCGCCCCCTCCGCCTGCCCGGCGAGGGCCGCCGCAGCCCGCACGGCCAGCGCCCGGAGACGGGTCCGTTCTTCATCCAGCCACTGCCCGAATTCCGGAGCGTCCGCCAGGTGGAATCCGGGCAGCAGATCTCCTCGATACAGGCCGAGCGCCGCCTCCCACTCGCGCGCCCGACATGCGGCCTGAAAGGACAAGACGTCGCACTCGATGGCGCCGGGAGCGACTCCGACCTCTTCGCTGCCCCGGCCGGTCAGCGCCTCGGGACCGAGGATCCGCCGCAACTGGTGGAGACCCTGCCGGAGTGAGTTCCGGGCCCGTTCCTGACCGGTCTCAGGCCACAACAGGGCGATGATCGAATCCCGCCGCTTGAGTCCGGCCGGCTGACCCAGGATCAGGTAGGCAAGAAGAGCGATCCGTTTGGGCTGGGAAAGCAGCGCCTGGGCTTCATCCCCGTCATGAAGCCGAAGTGCAAGCCCGCCAAGCAACTGCAACGAAATCATCGGAGGGAAGCCGGTACGGGGGCCGGGGGGATCCCGGCAGATAACGCCGCACATACACCGAAATAACGGCGTGCATTGAAGCTATGCGGCGTCCGACACAACGCCAGTCGGGCCGCCCTTCCGGGGCGACCAGCGACAACCCTCTAACACAGGAGTCCAGCCATGTTCCCTCTTACTCGCCGCCACCTTACCCTGCTGACAGCTCTGGCCGGCCTCGGCCTTGCCGCGGCCTGCGGCAGCGACGGCAACTCGGACGGCGGCGGCAACAACGGCAGCAGCAGCGTCTTTCTGGGGATTCTCTCAAGCGATGACGCATCGGAGAGCGGATCGGTCCAGTTGACCGTCGCCACCGCCAGCCCATCCGCGCCGGTCCCCACCAGCATTTCGTTCAGTGCGGTCGGGGTGAACGGGTCGGTCAAGATCGTCGGCGGCGCCACCGTGACGCTGAGCGGCAACTATGACGATGCCACCAACACCCTGACGGCCACGGGCAGCGGGTACAGCTTCACCGGCGTCTACGACGGGAGCAACCGGCTGGAAGGGACCTATTCCGGTCCGGGAACCCAGGGCACCTTCGTCACCGCCAAGTCGGACGGGAGTACGACCACCGCGTACTGCGGCACGTTCGCCGGCGACGACCAGGGCATCTGGAACTTCGTCGTGGATGGCAGCGCCATCCTGGGCCAGGCCGTCTCGTCGTTGAGCGGCAGCAGTGCGCCGCTCGACGGCAGCATCAGCGGCAGCACCATCTCGATCTTCTTCCCGGGCACCCAGCAGGTACTGGCCACCGGGACCCGGTCGGGCAACTCCGTCTCGGGAACCTGGGACGATCCCAACAGTACGGATACCGGGACCTGGAGCGGGACAGTGTGCCAGTGATGGGCGGTAGGGCGGTAAGGCGGTAGGGCGCTAGGGCGGTCGGAGCCCGGTCCGCAGATTAGGCAGATGATGCGGACCGGCGTTCCCCCTCTC
>JBFXBG010000020.1:0-34791 GCA_050183505.1 Gemmatimonadales bacterium
AACAGCTTCCCCCTGCTGGCCATGGGGCTGGCGTTCCTGATGGGATCGGGGATCGGTCGGGGAGTCCGGTGGCTGACGCGGACGATGACCGTCGTAATGCTGGTAATGCTGGTGCTGGTGCTGGTGTGCGCGGTTCTGTACCTGCCGACCATTTCCGTCGGCCTCAGCACCGTCACCGACCCGGTGGAGACGCTGGGACTCAAACGAGCCATCTTCAAGACGAGCGGCCAGCTGGTGATGTACGCGCTGGTTTTCGCCTGGATCGGCTGGCTGGGCTTCAGACACACGAAGGCAACACCGTAGTTGGTTCCTGTTTCACTCCGAGAGAGGGAGCGAAGACGTATGAAGAAACTCCTTACGGTACTGACGCTGGCGGGCGGGCTCGCTCTGGCGAGTGCAACCCCCGCTCACGCGGACGGGTTCAAGTCGTACCGCATGTGCGGCGGCGACACCTTCATGACCTGCGCCGCCGTGGAGATCTCGGTGGTCGGCAACAACGTGACGATGCGCGTCTGGAACCTCTCCGGCAACGGGGCGGGGACCTACGGCGTCGGCGCGACGACCCCCGCCAACACGATCTTCAACGGGATCGGGTTCTACAACATTCCGGCCGGCCTGTCGGTCGTCCCCGGCTCGCTCGCCATGTCCGGCCCGGTGCGCCCGGGTGACACCCCCGGCACCTGGGGCCTGAAGAACATGGGCAGCGTGGCCTTCGCGGTGGACTTCACCTCGGCCACCAGCAAGTACGTGGGCGGCATCGCCAGCGGGTGCGCCGCGCCAAGTTCGCTGCCCGGGACGCCGCCGAACCTGTACATGAACCCGTGCAACGCCGATTTCGGCAACTCGGCCAACTGGGTGACCTTCAATTTCCAGGTCAACAACGGCTCCTCCTGGGATCCGTCCAAGAGCGCGATCAGCCTCCGCGGCTATGACGGTGCGCTGCTCACCGCCACCGAGTGCTGGACCGACACCTCGCCGGGCGGCCGGCCCGCCACCTGCACGACGGTGACCCCGGAGCCGGTCAGCATGACCCTCCTGGCGACCGGTCTCATGGGCATGGGCGGCCTCGGCTTCATCCGCCGCCGCCGGAACGGCAATACCGTGGTCTGAAGCGTCGTCTCTCTCTCTCAGAGTGATCCGCCCCCGGGGCCCCGCAAGGGGTTCCGGGGGCGGGCCGTCTTTCAGTGAGCAGTGAGCAGTGAGCAGTGAGCAGTGAGCGGGCCCGTGACGCGTATATTGGATTGTGGTTGCGGAGTTCTGATGCCTCATTCCGGTCCGGGTGGGGTCAGATTGGACCAATGCGAGACCATACCTCTCTCTTGGCCTGGCAAGAGGCCCGGGCCGTTGTCATGGCGGTTGTCGAGTTGAACCGTGCAGAATGGAAACCATGGATCAGGACGATGTTCGAGCAGCTCCAGAGGGCGAGCCTGTCCGTTCAGCTGAACATCGTCGAAGGGTATGGCCTGGGAGGGGCGTCGTTCCGGCACCATCTCAAGATCGCCTACGGGTCTTCCCTCGAATCGGGGGAGATCCTCATGTTACTTTCCGAGTCATATCTCAAGGACTCGGCACTTGTCACAGAGGCGCTTCAGCACTGCAGGCAGTGCCAACGCCTCCTGCTTGGGCTAATGAGGCGCCTGGGCGGCCTCCGAACCTGAGACCGCGGCCCCGTTCACTGCTCACCGCTCACTGCTCACTGCTCACTGCCTTGCATTTCTTCTCGGTTGACGTCGAGGACTACTTCCAGGTCAACGCGTTCGAGGGAGTCGTGCGCCGGGAGGACTGGGATACCTACCCGAGCCGGGTCGAACGGAATACCGACATGCTGCTCGAACTGCTCGAGCGGCACGGCGCGGTGGGGACATTCTTTACCCTGGGCTGGGTGGCGGACCGGCATCCGCAGGTGGTGCGGAGGATCACGGCCGCGGGGCATGAGATCGCCTCTCACGGATACTGGCACCGTCGGGTGGGGACCCTCACGCCGGAGGAATTCCGGGAAGAGCTGCGTTCCTCCCGCGCGGCGCTGGAAGACGTGAGTGGACAGCGGGTGTACGGGTTCCGCGCGCCCAGCTTCTCGATCATTCCCGGCCGGGAGTGGGCCTTCGATATCCTGATCGAGGAAGGCTACGGATACGATTCCAGCATTTTCCCGATCCGGCGTCCGGACTACGGCTACCCGGGTGCCGATCCGGCTCCCCACGTCGTCCGCCGGCCGGCCGGTACCCTGCTGGAACTGCCCCTGGCGACGACCCGCTGGGGCGGGGCCAGAATCCCCGCCGCCGGCGGTGGCTACTTCAGGCAGCTGCCGTACGGCCTGACCCGGCGCGCGTTCCGGGAGCACGCCGCGGTCGGGGTGCCGGGCATGTTCTACATCCACCCCTGGGAAGTCGACCCCGCCCAGCCGCGGCTGGCCGTGCCCTGGCTGTCCCGGCTGCGGCACTACACCGGTCTTGGACGCACGCTTCCCCGGCTCGAGCGGCTGCTGCGGGACTTCAGCTTCACGTCCGTGGCCGCCCATTACGGCGTCGACACCGGCCGGGCCGGCGAGGTCGCCTGGGCCGATCTGCTGCCGGCTTCCCGATGAACCTGGAACTCTACGCCGGCGCGCCGGAAGAGTGGGACGCGTTTGCCCGGGCGCAGGCCGGCTTCACCCATTTCCATCGGTATGGCTGGAAGGACGTGATCCGGCGGTCCTTCGGGCATGAGTGCCTCTACCTGGCGGCGCGCGATCCCGGGGGCGGGCTCACCGGGGTTCTGCCGCTCGTGCGGGTCAGGTCGGCCCTCTTCGGTCACTATCTCGTCTCGATGCCGTTCCTGAACTACGGCGGCCCGCTGGGAGAGGCCGGGGCCGTCCGCGCCCTCGCCGCCGAGGCGGTCGGGCGCGCGGAGGCCGGCGGGGCGAAGCTGCTCGAGTTGCGGAGCCGCGTCCCGCTGCCCCTGGACCTGCCGGTCTCGCATCGCAAGATCACCGTGGTGCTGGATCTGCCCGGGGACGGCGATGCGCTCATGAAATCCTTCCCCGCCAAGCTCCGCAGCCAGGTCCGGCGCCCGGGCAAGGAGGGCGTGACCGTGCGGTTCGGCCCCGACCAGGTCTCCCCGTTCTTCGAGGTGTTCTCCCGCCACATGCGCGACCTCGGCACCCCGACCCTGCCGCGGCGGTTCTTCGAGGAGATCGCCGGGACGTTCGGCGAGAGCGCCTGGTTCGGATGCGCGTGGCTGGACGACCGGCCCGTCGCGTGCGGCGCGGGGTTCGTCTGGGGGAACGAATTCGAGATGACCTGGGCTTCTTCCCTCATCCAGTACAACCGGATCGCCCCCAACATGCTGCTCTACTTCTCGTTCATGGAACGCGCCATGGATGCGGGGCTCGGCGTGTTCAACTTCGGCCGGTGTACCCCGGACGGCGGCACCCACCGGTTCAAGCGCCAGTGGGGCTCCCGGGACGAGCCGTTGCACTGGTATCAGCACGCCCGGGGCGCCGCGGCCACGCCCTCGCCCGACGACGGGGCCTGGAGCTGGGGCCCGCGTCTCTGGAAGAAGCTTCCCTTGCCGGTCGCGACCGCGATCGGGCCCCGGATCGTCCGGTACATTCCGTGATTCTCCCGCGCCGCGCGCAGTTCCCGGCATACTCTCCCGTCAGATTCCGGGGGCTGGTGGCCGGCCTCGGCGCGCTGTTCCGTCCCGGTGCCGGCTACCCCGGCCGGGCGACCCGCGCCCTGCGCGACACCTATGGCGCCGGGACGATACTGCTGACCGATTCGGGTACGTCCGCGCTGGCGCTGGCTCTGCGGGCCTCGTCGCGGGGTGGGCGGGATCCGGTCGCGCTCCCGGCCTACGGGTGCTTCGATCTCGCGACCGCCGCCCTCGCCGCCGGGGTCCGGGTATTCCTCTATGATCTCGATCCGGAGACCCTCGCGCCCCCACCCGGTGCGCTTTCCGGAATGGTGGCCCGGGGTGCGGCCGCCGTCGTCACGGTGCACCAGTACGGGATCCCCGCCGACACGTCGGAACTCGCCTCGGCCGCCGGTTCATCGGGCACCGTATGGATCGAGGATGCGGCTCAGGGCGCCGGCGGCTCCCTGAAGGGGCGTCCGCTCGCCGCCACCGGCGCGTACGGTGTGCTCAGCTTCGGTCGGGGGAAGGGAATGACCACCGGCGCGGGCGGAGCGCTTCTGATGAACGACGAGACCGCCACGATTCCGCGGGAGATTGCGGACGCCGTCGATGATGCGGGGGCCGGGTTCGACACCTGGCTTCGCTGCCTGGCCCTCTGGATCCTGGCCAGGCCCGCCGTCTACTGGATTCCCGCGTCGCTCCCGTTCCTGCGCCTGGGCGAGACTATCTTTCGGGAGCCCGCGCCCCCACGGGGGCTGTCCCGGGCCGCGGCCGCCATGCTGCCCGGGGCTCTGGAGGCAGCCGGCGTCGAGGCCGCCCGGCGGCGGTCCAATGCCGCCTGGCTGCTTGCCCGGCTGCCGGCGGAGGGCGCCGCGCGGATTCGCATTCCGGCCGAAGCCGACGCCGGATATCTCCGGTTGCCGGTTCTCGTACCGCCGGCCGTCCGGGCGCGGGCGGACGGCTCCACGGGCCGCCGTCTGGGGATCGCCGGCGGGTACCCCGCCGGTCTGCACCGGCTCCCCCGGTTCCAGGATCAGATCCTGAACCGGGAGGACAGTTTTCCCGGAACCGAGATGCTGGTCCGGAGTCTCATCACCCTCCCGGTTCACAGCCGTCTGAGCCGGACCGACCTCGAACGCATCGTTGCCTGGCTCTGATGCCGCCCACCCCCGCCTGATGCCATGTTTCAAAGTCTCCTGAACGGACTCAAGCGGGTGATCAAGGTCCCGCTGGAAAGCCGCGTCGGGCGGCTGGATGCACGCTGGGCGCACCGGCGGGAGCGCGAGAACATTCCGTCCGTCCCGGATGCCATGGCCACGCTGGTCCGGCGCTGGCCCGAGGTCGCCGGGCAGGATCCGGTGCCACCCACCGACTCGCCCGTCTTCATCCTCTCGGCCGGGTGGCGATCGGGGTCCACCCTGCTGCAGCGGCTCGTCATGTCCGGCGGAGACGTGCTGGTCTGGGGCGAGCCGTACGCCAACTGCGACTACCTGGGGAAATTCGCGGACTCGCTCAGGATCTTCACCGGGACCTATCCGGTTGACGAGTGGTTCATCGACCGGGGCTCTCCCGAGGACCGGGAGCGGTTGAGCGAGAAGTGGATCGCCAATCTCTACCCGGGTGTCCGGGACCTGCTGGCGGCGCACCGGGCGTTCTTCGAGACCCTCTACGGAGAACCCGCCCGGCGGGGCGGGTATGGCCGCTGGGGCTTCAAGGAGGTCCGGTATGGGGCCGTGCACGCCGAGTATCTCCGGCTCCTGTACCCGGCCGCCCGCATCCTGTTCATCTACCGCAATCCCTACGATGCGTGGCGCTCCTACCGCATCTGGCGGAACTGGTATCTCCGCTGGCCGGACGTGCCCGTCTTCACCGCCCGCCAGTTCGGGCGGCTCTGGCATGAGCTGGTCGCCGGCAGCCTGGCTGCGGCCGGGCGCCTGAACGCGCGCATTATCCGGTTCGAGGATCTTGCCGGGGGCCGGGAATCGCTGCCTGATCTGCGGGATTATCTTGACCTGAACCTGGATCCGGCGGTGCTGGCCCGGCGGGTCGAGGGGCGTGGGGTACCGCCGGATCCGATCCCCGCCGCGGAGCTGCGCCTGCTCCGGCGCGAAGTCGATCCTCTGGCGGCGGAGTTGGGGTATGCCCCCCGGAGCGCGAAGGCGGGGGCATAGGACTTGCGATGGACCAGCGGTTTGGAGGAGTTCCGGACATGACCACCGTGATGCATCCACATCGGCAGGCAGGAACCCCGGCGGCGGCGCCCACCGACCGCCGTCCCTGGGATATGCTGATGGTCTGCACGGCGGTGTACATCCTGACTGCGGTGGCCAGGCTGCATCAGCTGTACCGGCCTGTGGCTGCCTTGAAGCCTACCCTGATCTTCGCCCTGCTGGGCCTGATCGTCCTGTTCCTGGACAAGAACCGGATCCGGTCCTTGAGAGAACTCAAGGACCCCACCTCACGTCTGGTCCTGTTCATCATGGTCTGGGCCACGGCCGGCGTCCCGTTCGGCATCTACGGCTCCCACTCGCTGTTCTATCTGTACGACGAAGCCTACAAGGTTCTGGCGCTGTTCCTGCTTGTCGCAGCGGCAGTCCGGAATGTGCAGGACCTCCGGCGGCTGTTCTACGTGTATGGCGCCGGCATCGTCTGGCTGGCCCTGACCGCTCTGGCCCGGAAGCACGGCGGTATGCGGCTGGGAAGTGCGACCTACGATGCCAACGACCTCGGCATGGTGCTGGTATCGGCCCTTCCGATCGGCATCTACGCCCTGACCCGGGCCCGCGGTACCTTGAGCAAGATCGGGGGTATTGTCGCGCTGCTGGTGCTGGTCACCGCGCTGGTCGAGACCGACAGCCGGGGCGGCTTCCTGGCCTTCGCGGGGGTGGTGATCTACACGCTGTTCTTCCTCAAGGGCGTGAAGCCCCAGTGGCGGATGGTGACGGCCGTCGCGGTCATCGGGGTGCTGGCCATGAGCGCGACGGGGACCTACTGGGAGCGGATGCGCACCACCTTCGACAGCAAGGACGACTACAACCGCACCAGCATCACCGGCCGGATCGAGATCTGGAAGCGGGGCATGGGGTACATGTTCGGCCATCCGATATTCGGCGTCGGGGTGGACAATTTCATGACCGCCGAAGGCCGGAGTGAAATCATCGTGGAGCGGCAGGCGAGGGGCCAGGGCACCAAATGGTCCGTGGCCCACTCGTCCTGGGTGCAGGCCGGGGCCGAGATGGGTATTCCCGGCCTCATTGCGGTGGTGGGCCTCTTCGTGATGGCCTTTTTCCGGCTGCGCAAGCTGGCCAGGCTGGCCTCGTCGAAGGGAGACATGAGTTCGGAGGCCCGGGAGGCGGCCGGCCTGGGGGCCGCGCTGATGGGAGTGATGGTCGGGTTGTCGATCTCGATGTCGTTCATCACCCAGGCGTTCGGGTATGCCCCCTACGCCTCGCTCGGGCTGGTGGCGGGCCTGCTGAAGGTCGCCCGCCTGCATGGCCTCGATACCGAGGTCAGAAACAACCGCGCCACCCTGGCCCGGGCCGGGCAGCGGGCCAGGGTGCGGCCGCCCCTTTCCGCCGCGGGGCCGGTCCTGGGGCCGCCCAGATGAAGTGGTTCCGCCGGACCGGACTTGCCGTTGTCGTTCTGCTATTGGGTTGCGCTGCCGCGTATGGCCTGGTGCTGGGATACCACTGGTGGCGGTTTGCCCGGGAAGACTGCCGGCTCACCCCGCTCATGTTCCACGCGGTCATGCCGGACCGGCGTGGCCCGGCCCGGTACTGGATGCCCGCCTTAGAGTTCGCCCGCCAGATGCAGGAGCTGAAAGCGGCCGGCGGCACCACTCCCAGCCTTGATTCCGTCGAGCGGGTCCTGCGCACGGGCCGCCTGGGAGACGCCTGCCCCTTTCCGCCGCATTCCGTTCTGATCACGGTGGACCTGGACGGAGAATCTCACCATGCGCAGCTGGCCCTCCCGGTGCTGCGCCGGCTCGGGTTCACGGCGTTGTTCTTCGTCCCGACCTTCGAGATCGACCGCGGCCGCGCGGTCACTTCCGCGGCCCTCCGCATGATGGCGGACTCCGGCATGGTGATCGGGTCTCACACCGAGCATCATCTGGACATGCGCTACGAGCAGCCGGATTCCATGCTGGCGAGCCTGGAGCGCACCCGCGACCTGCTCCGCCGGATTACCGGTCGGCCGGTCCGGACCCTCTCGGCGCCGGGGGGGCGGTACGATGACGCCGTGGTTGCCCGGGTTCCCGAGGCACACTTCACGACATTCTTCACCTCCGATCCCTGTTACATCACACCGCGGTCCTCCCCGTTTCGACTCTGCCGGATCGAAATCCGGGGGGACGGCGGCATGACGGCTCTGGACGCCGTGCGCTCCCCGTTCCGGGTTGCCTTGCAGGCTACCGACTGGTCCTTCAAGCGGTTCGTCGAAGCCATCGTCCCACGGGGGTTCTGGTACTGGCTCCACGACATGCGCAGCTCAATGGGTGGACCGGGGTACTGAATCGGCCGATCCGGCGAGGTTCTAGACGGCCTGCAACAACGCGTAATTCATTGTAATACAATAGCTTAAACAAGCTCCAGCAGCCCCTTTCCCAGTTCCCGACTCCGCTGTCGGGAACCTGATGATTGCCCCCCGTGCCCGCGCGCGTTAAGCTCTACCCCCCGCAGCCAGCCACGGCGTCCCGCCGAGCCGGTGTCATCTCCGGTGTGATCCAGGTCATAGCCGCTCGAGGTCCAGGGGGGCATGTTATGCGTTTCGTTGAACCGAGGCCGCGTTCGTTGCTGAAAACCGCTCACGCCGTCATTCTCGCCGTGCTCCTTGGGGGTGTGGTCGGGTGCGAGGGACTGCTCAAGGGCAGCACGGGGGTCATGCCGGGCGCCGAGCTGGCCTCGGTGATCATCACCCCCGCCGCCGTCAACGTCACGATTGGATCCGAGATCACCTTCGCCGCCTACGGCCTCACGACGGCCGGGGACAGCGTCGACGTCGCCCTCAACTGGAGTTCCGACGGGGGCGTGCTGGGCAACAACGGGAGCTTCACGGCGACCAAGCCGGGTACGTATTCCATTGTCGGCCAGGCGGTGCAGTCCCCCTTCCCAGCGGACACCTCGGTGGTCACCGTCGTCGTCCCGCCCCCGACGCTGGACTCGATCGCCGTGAGCCCCTCGGCGACTACGATCGCACCCGGCGGGACGCGGCAATTCGCCGCCGACGCATTCTACAGCGACAGCTCCATGGCGCCGGCCAACGTGGCCTGGACGGCGACGGGGGGTACCATCGCGAACGACGGGACCTATACGGCCGGAAACACCGCCGGTACGTTCGAGGTCGTGGCCACCGCCATTCCGGCGGGACCGTCGGACACCGCCGTGGTCACCATCGGGACGCAGGCCGCGGTTCTCCAGCAGGTCCGGCTGTCCCCGGACAGCGCGCAGGTTGCGGCCGGAGGCCAGGTCTCATTCCAGACGCGCGGCCGCTACAGCGACGGGAGCCAGGGGCCCATTTCGGTTTCCTATACGGTGACCGCGGGCAGCATCACGCCGGCGGGGCTCTACACCGCGCCGCAGACGGCGGGTACGTACCGGGTGATCGCGCGGGAGGCCGCGTCCGGGCTGGCGGATACCTCCCGGGTCAACGTGACCTCTTCTCCGCTGGCGAGCATTGTGATCAGTCCGGCCACGGTTTCTCTGCAGTTCGGCCAGACCCAGCAGTTCTCGGCCGTGGGCATCCTGGGGAACGGGAGCCAGACGCCCATCACGGCCAGTTACACGACCACCGGCGGCACGGTGACGACGGGCGGGTTCTTCACCGCGGGGAACGCACCGGGGAGCTTCCTGGTGATCGCCACCAGCGGGGTGCTGAAGGACACCGCCGTGGTCACGGTCTCCCCGCCTCCGGCGGTCATCACCGGCCTGAGCCTCCTGCCGCCGACCTCGTCGCTGCTGCCCGGTGCGAACCAGAACTTCGGTGCCTTCCTGGTCTACAGCGACGGTACGACGCAACAGACCACGCCGACCTACGCCGTCACCGGTGGGACGATCACGACCAACGGGATCTACACCGCTCCCCAGGTTTCAGGGACCTACCGGGTGATCGCCACCGCTCCGGTGGGCGGCTACAAGGACACGTCGATCGTGACCGTGAACGCCCCGGCCACGCTGACCAGCGTGTTCATTACCCCGTCCAGCGTGACGCTCGGTGTGGGGCAGACCGCCGCATTCATCGCTCAGGGGCGCCTGAGCGACGGCTCCGTTTCGTCGGTCTCGGTCAACTGGAGCACCACCACCGGGAGCATCAGCTCCTCGGGCCTGTTGACCGCCGGCAGCACGGTGGGCCAGTTCAGGGTGATCGCCCGCCTGGCCAACGGTACGCTGGCGGATACCTCGGATGTCTTCGTCAGCGGTACGCCGCCCTCCGGGTCGAACGAGCCCGCCGGGTACGTTCCCTTTGCCATTCACCGTCTGAGCGACATTCCCGTCTTCGGCCGGGCCGTCGGTGGAGTCCTCGGCAGCTGGTATGCCTACCCCCAGGGGAATTCCCGGTTGACCATCGTCAGCGTGCCTTCGGCGCCGCAGAGCCCCGATTCGGTGATTCAGACGCGGTTCCAAACCGGTCTTCAGGCAGGGACCGCCCCAGTTGACTGGGGAGGATGGGACATTGCCGGATCGGGGGCGGCGGGGCAGAAGAGCAAGATGTACATCTCCATGTGGGTGCGAATCGTCGGCCCGGATTACGAGAACCAGGCAAGCGGGACCAAAGTCGGTTTCATTGCATTCGGACGGCCCCCCTCTTCAGGATCGAATGAGGGCACATTCTGGCTCGACAACGGATCGGGGTCCCAGAGGGTGCAGTCGTCGTTCAAGATGCAATTCAGAGAACAGGGCATTCCTCAGCCGAATGGCCAGGTAACCCGCAACCTGACGCAGAACTTGACCGGTGCTTCATTGATGACGGCCGGATCCTGGCACAGGTGGGAAGCCGTCTTGATTCTGAATACTGCCGGCCAGGCGAACGGCATCTTCAAGATGTGGATTGATGGGACACCGGTTATGGACTATTCGGACGTGACCTATGTCACGTCTGCATACAACAATGGCTTCAACCTCTTCAAATGGAATCCGACTTGGGGGGGGAGTGGGGGCAACCGTACCCGCGATGATCTGATCCAGATTGATCACGTGTACATATCCGGGCTGCCATGAGGAAAGTACTGCGTTCGGGCCCTGCGAGTGCACTCCCACGAGTACTTGCCCACCAAGATTGGGGCACGCTCTAATGGCCTTCGCCATGCGATCCCGGGCCCAACAGTATGGCTCTAGGACTCAACCCTCTCAAAATCAGGTTCAGTCGGGATCCAAGAATATCCCGTCGTTGCCTTTGTTACAGTAATTGACCCTTCACCAGGAGTTGGTCGGGGATCGTACCCTTGCCTGCGCCGTATCAGAACGAGACACTGGAAGTGACGTTTATCAGGACATTTCTCAGAGCGGCATTGGTTGCCGCAACACCGCTGATCCTATCAATTGCCTTGACTGGGTGTGAGGCCACCCTAAAGGAAAGCACAGCGGGCGGAACCGATCCCAATGGCCCGCCAACCAGTCACCTCGCAGTCAAACCTCCATCGGTAATCTTGCTGCCCGGGGCTTCTCAGCAATTCACAGCCACCTTGGGCGATACCAGTGTAGCAGCTTCCTGGGTGGCCAAAGGAGGGTCGATTTCCTCGAGCGGACTCTACACAGCTCCTTCGGCGGACGGAGTGTATTGGATCATTGCGACGGTCGCTGGTGAAACCGATTCCTCCCGAGTGGACGTCCAGGCGCCGGACCAGCCACCCGTGCCCGCTTTCGTGGAGGTTACTCCAGGCTACATTCAGCTCTATCCCGGTCAGAATGCTGCAGTCACTGCGGTCGTCACGGACACCGCTGGAACCCCAATTGCGGTGCCGATTGTCTGGAGTGTGACCGGCGGTACCTTCGTGGCCGGGACTTACGTCGCCGGTTCCACGCCTGGCAACTACCAGATCTCCGCGGCGGCACAAGGCGGTGGCGTGGCCGATACCATTCCGGTCAAGATTATTCTGCCGGGAACGCCCGCCAACCACGAGCCGCCGGGGTATTCCTCCTTTGCGGAGAACCCGTTGGACTCCCGGCCTGGTGCACCCGGGGATCAGGCAGTGGGGCATTGGGCCCTGTTCCCCCCCGACGACCCGGACGTGACCATCGTCGCCGATCCGTTTGCCCCAGGCAGCGCCCCGGGTGTACTGCAGACCCGATTCCCGGCGGGCTTACCCGCTGGTGTCGCTCCGACGGACCTAGTCGGATGGGACTCATCGGGTACGGAGCGATCCAAACTCTACATATCATTCTGGCTGAAGATCGACGGGCAAGGCTTCGAGAATCAGGCGTCAGGCACGAAACTGGGGTTCATCGCATTCGGGCGTCAGAACGCCGGCAACAACGAAGGAACCTTCTGGCTCGACAATGGGACGGGTTCGCAGAGTGTCCAGCAGTCGATGAAGGTCCAGTTCAGGATCCAGGGCATCCCACAGCCCGACGGCACGGTGACGCGGAACCTAACGCAGAACCTTAGTTCCGCCCGAGTAATGACAACCAACATCTGGCATCAGTGGGAAGCTGTGCTCGAGCTGAATACCGTCGGTAGAGGTAATGGTATCTTCCGTCTCTGGATCGATGGCGTCGAGGTTATGGACTACCGGGACGTGACTTACATTACTCCATCGACCCCTGCGGGTTTCCACTTCTACCAATGGAATCCAACCTGGGGGGGAAGCGGAGGAGTCCGGTCACGGACCGACTATATTCTAATGGACCAACTCTACTTGTCTGGTGTGCCGTAGAGACCACGAAACGGATGGGAAGTGCGATGGTGAAATGGGCTGTCGTGACGAGCGGCCTACTGGTAATGGCCACCTCCGGTGTACTTGGGTCTCGCTTGCTGAGGGACGAGCCTCAGAGGCAGGCCAAGGCATGTCCCTCTCAGGGCAGCCTTGCGCGCTTTCACCAGCATGAGCCGGCGGGCTTCAAGCCGTTCGCCATCCACGATGGCAATGCGGTACCCCCGTTTCCACGGGGTCCATCGGGGCTTTGTGGCGCTTGGTTTGCCTATCCACGGGGCAATCCTAATTTGCGGTTGGGGAGCGATGCCTCGGCGCCCGTAAGTCCCCCCGGCGTACTCACTGTTCGTTTTCCGGCAGGACTGCGGGGTGGTCGCGGGCCTGCTTCCTTTGGCGGCTGGGATGAACTCTGGACGGTCAAGGGTCAGAAGTCCACTTTCTACCTTTCGTTGACCTTCCGCATTACCGGTGCCAACTATGAGAACCACTCACTCGGTACGAAGTTCGGCTGGGTGGGCTATGGGGTGGACCCCAATAAGACCCAGAACCAGTCCACCTTCATGATCATGGGGACTGGCCGCCCTGGTGCAAAGTTGACGGCGATGCGGATCCAGTACCGTCAACAAGGCCACACCGGTGAGCAGAACTGGCTCCAGAATCTCGACCGTCGTCCTGTGGTCAGAGTCGGAGAATGGCAGCAGCTTGAGGCCGTCTTTCGGCTCAATGATATCGGGCAAAGCAATGGTACTCTCGATGTCTGGGTCAACGGCATCCAGGTGATGCACCATACGACGATGACCTTCCGTACTAGAGCGGCGCCCAATGGTTTCACTCTCTGGTACTTCAACCCTACTTACGGAGGCGGGGCAAACCAGGTCAGGGACCGTCAGGATGAAGTGGAAATCGATGAGGTGTACCTGTCAGGCCTCCCCTTAGAGGGATGATCTGTAGCTCATCGATCGGCTTCATGTCCCCCACTCCCTGAGCCCTCCGCATGCCTCCCGGTGCGGACCCATCCCTTTGTATGAGTGATCCTGCGCTGTACCTCTAGCCCCATTCTCCAAACGATATACCCCGGAAGGCGTAGGAACGCCGCCACCACCCGGGACGGACTGGGGTGGCGAGCCAGGGACGTCAGGCTGTACCCGATCTGTTGGATGATCGGCGCAGTGAACAGAGCCCCGGTCAAGATGCCCAGGTATGAGTGGCAAACGAGTAGAAAGAAGCCGGTCCCCAGTATTCCGGTTCCCACCTGGACCACGGGACCTGGGGAGGTCAGCTCCGCGATCATGTCTAGCCGCTGGTGGATCGACAGGCCTTCACTCCCGATAATCTGCCTCCAGTACTGTCGGAGAACCGCGCTCCTTCCGCTTGTCCAGCGCAGTCTCTGTGAGGCTCCTTGCCGCATAGTCTTCGCTTCCTGCGCGTATAACACCGAGCCATTAGCCAGGCGCGGCCGGTAGCCAGCCAGGCTCAAGCGAACATACAAGTCCCAGCCTTCCGTGATCGTATCGGGATTCCAAGGCACCTTCTCCAGCACCTGCGTGCCGAGTATCGTGCCGTCCCCCGTCAGAGGAATGCTTAGCCCGGCCGCTTCCTTGAGGGGTAGAGAGATCCCGTACCGGTTTCTGGTGTTCAACCCCGCGAGAATGGTCAGCCAGGTCTCGAACTCATTGCTCAGCCCATCATAGCTCTGTACCGCTGCGGACCTGAGCGGGCCCAATGCAAGCAGGTTGGAGGTGAAGTCCGGCTCTACGATCGTATCCGCATCAACAATAGCCACCGCATCGAAGTCTTCATCCTTCAATGTCTCGAGCGCCCACGCAACGGCGTGCCCTTTTCCTCGGCGGCCAGTGTCGAGCCGCTCAAGTACCGTGACGCCCGGCAGCTTCGCGCGTTGAGCTGTCCCATCGGTACAGTTGTCGGCGACCACGACTATCCGGATCGAGGCTTCGGCTCCGGCCTGGTTCATGAGCGAGTGCAAGCAGCGTTCGATGAGAAGTTCCTCGTCATGGGCCGGTACTAGGAATAGGAGCCTGCCAGCGGCAACTCCTTTCTCGTCGCACCCGCCGGACCTTCGGGCCGCCACTTTGGCCAGTGAAATGAGGTCGCTGGCCAAGGGAAGGGCCACGAGAATGGCGAGCGGAAGAAACAGCGCAGCGAGAAACTGGCAGACCATGTGTCAACCGCGTCGATCTCGGGAGAAGTTAGGCAGGAACCGAGCGGGAGTGCACCGTCTCAAGCAGATGGGCCACGGCCGTCGTGTCATAGGCGTGACTGGCGAATACTCTGGCCACGTTTATGGCAGGCCGAGTTGGTCGGAGAAGCTTCTGCGCCACGATAGCACCCCATGAGAGCGGATGCAGCAGAAACGTCGGCAGCCATAGGAACCGCAGACCGGGGTTCTGCTTCGAGAGAACTTCGGCGAGGTCCCGCCGGGTCGGGAGCACCGGGTCGAGCAGATTCAGGACTTCAGGGATTGACGCTGGCTCAGCCTTCGTCATCCACGCGGTTACCTCTGCCGCCAGGGCAACATCAACCACACCAAGAGTCCTGCGTCTTGGCCCTACGGCCACGAAGAACCCTCCCAGTCGTTTCCCGAGCCTCCCCGGGGGGTCGAAGTTCCGATAGTCCACCAGGGCGCCCGGCCGCACCACCTTCACCTCGAGCCCCAGCTCCTGTCCCAGCGCGACGGCCAGCTTCTCGGATTCGAGTTTCCCCCAGACGTAGGGGCCGAGCCCCCGGCTGTCCGGCTCGAGGGGACTGGCCTCACTCAATGGCGCTCCGCCGCGGGCACCCGCCAGCACCGCGAGGCTGCTGACGTGGATTACCCGGCGGGCCCCGGCCGCGGCCGCGGCGCGGAGGACGTGCCCGGTGGCGTCAATCGAGTTCCGCTGATGTTCCTCCCACCCGCCCGCCGTCTCGGCGGCACAGTGGACCACCGTCTCGATGCCATCGAAAACACCCGGATCGATCCTGCGGCCGAGGTCGCACTCCTGGTATTCCGCCCCCGCGAGCCGGTCCCACGGAGCCGGCAGCCGCCGGGCCAGCACCCGGACCCCGTCACCGCGTTGAAGCAGCTCCCGGACCACTTCCCGGCCCAGCAGCCCGGTCCCGCCCGTGACCAGCACCGTCGGTGGACGCGCCGGCGCCTCCGCCCGCCGGGAGGCCGCGATCTTTCCGGCCACCCGCTCGCAGACCCGGACGGTCTCCAGAATGTTTCCCGGCGGTATGGGTGAGGGCAGGTCCTCTCTGACCGCCCGGTAGAACGCCTCGAACAGCTCCCGGAGCCCGGGGTAGCTCCGCTGGCGGCGCAGAAACCGCCGGGCCATGGCGCCGGTGGTGCCGGTGAACAACTGGCGCGCCTGGCGGTAGGGCGCCAGCAGCTTGTCGATTCCCGACGTCCCGGGGCCGATCTGTGACTGCACCGTGCCCCGCACGAAGTCGGCGAACACGCTGCCGTTGGTGCCGACCAGACGGAGATAGCTCTCGATCGGCCGGCCCTCCAGCGTGACCACCAGGGAGCCGGTGATGCCTCCCTGCCGCAGATGCGCGTGAACGGTTCCGCCCGGTCCCAGTTCCAGAGCGCCCAGCTCCGGCGCACGGTCCTCTCCGCCAAGGAACCGGAGCAGCAGATAGACCGGATGCGGCAGGATATCCAGCAGCTGCAGATCCGACCGGAGCGGAGTGCGTCCGTCCGGGTTGCGGCGTACCGGCCGGAAAGAGAAATAACTCTCGACGTGTACCAGGGAGCCCAGGGCGGGAAGCAGCTTCGCCGCCCTGGCGGCCGGAGGCTCATACAGCAGCTGGTGCCCGGCGCACACCTTGCGTCCCCGCGCCTCCGCCAGCGACAGCAGACCCTCCGCCTCGGCGGCGGTCTCGGTGAACGGCTTCTCGACGTAGACATGCGCACCGGCCTCGAGTGCCTGCCGGCACATCGCATCGTGCGTCGCCGGCGGGGTCACCACGTGGACCACGTCGATGGCCTCCGCGGCGAGCAGGGACGCGAGGTCCGGGTAGGCCCGGGCCGTTCCCGCGACCTCCAGCATGGCCTCCCGGGCCGCGTCGCTCGGGTCGGCGACGGCGGTCACCTGCGCCAGCTGACCCAGGCGCCCGATGGCAGCGGCGTGATGCCGGGCCATCTTGCCGCCCCGGCAATCGCGATCCGCAGAATCGGCGATCCCGCCGGCTCGAGCGCGGGCGCCGGGGTGCTTCGGACAGGTGCTTCAGTGGTCATGGATCTCCTCGTAAACGGCTCCGCGTGCAGCAGGCTACTCCCCGACAAGCGTGGCGCCGGTCCGTCGGCCTCCAGCAAGTTACGAACCATGGCCCAATTCATGAAGTGACTTCCGGCGGATTCATCAGATTCGCGGCTCCCGTTGCGCGGGCGCCACACCAGGGTCAGCTTTCCGCTTCCATGACGACATTTCGCGGTCTCCTCAAACTGGCAGGGGAGCGGATCCTGCTCCATTCGGGTCCGGCCCGGTGGGGCCTGCGGAAGCGGGTGGGAGATACCCTGATCCTCGCGTATCACAACATCCGGCCCGACGGCGGTGCCCCGATCGGGGATGTCTCCCTCCACCTTCGGCTCGGCAGCTTCATCGAGCAGCTCGACAGCCTGATGGCGACTCATGAGGTGGTGCCTCTGGTCCAGGCGTTGCGGCCATCGGAAACCCCCAGACCGCGAGCTGTGATCACTTTCGATGACGCCTATCAGGGCGCCCTCACGCTCGGCATACCGGCGCTGGCACAGCGAGGACTGCCGGCCACTGTGTTCGTGGCGCCGGGTTTTCTGGGTGGGAAATCATTCTGGTGGGACGCCCTGGCAGGCCCGGACGGGAGCGGGCTCGCCGATGGGATCCGGCGGCATGGGCTGGAGGTGCTGGCCGGCCGGGACTCGCATATCCGGGCCTGGGCGGCATCCGAAGGATGCCGGATCGGCGACATGCCGGCCTGGGCCTGTGCGGCACATGAGGACGAGCTTAGAACCGCGGCTTCGCAGCCGGGCATCAGCCTCGGTTCCCATACGTGGGATCACGTCAATCTGACCGCGCTGGAGGGCCAGTTCCTGGCCGACCAGCTGTCCCGGCCGGATGAATGGCTCCGGGCACGGTTCCCGGGAGTGGTCCGCTGGGTCTCGTACCCGTATGGCCTGGGCTCTCCGGTGGTGGAACGTGCGGCCGCGGCCGCCGGGTATGAAGCGGCAGCCCGGATCGACGGCGGCTGGATCCGTCCGGGGATGGAGGCGGCCCGGCGGTACTCCCTGCCAAGGCTGAACATTCCGGCCGGCCTGTCCATCGACGGATTCCGGCTCCGGCTGGCTGGACTGTTCTGCCATTGACCCGGCGCATTCTGGTGACCGATGGAGACCAGCGTGCGGCACTGGCGCTGGTCCGATCCTACGGGAGGGCGGGCGCGGACGTGTATGTCGCGGGATCATCCCGGCGGACGCTGGCGTCGGCGTCGCGGTACTGCCGGGAGAGTGCCGGAGTCCCGTCGGCGCTGGAGGATCCGGCGGGGTTCCAGGAGGCGGTGCGCCGCCTGGTGGGCCGGTGGAAGATCGAGGTGCTCGTGCCGGTTACCGACGCCGCCCTCCTGGCGCTGCTGGGAGTGCGGGATTCGTTCCCCTGCCTCCTGCCGTTCCCGCCGCTGGACCGGGTCCGGAACGTGGGAGACAAGGCAGCGGTGCTTGCCGCGGCCCGGGAGGCCGGCATCGCCGTTCCGGATCAGCGGGTCGTGGAGTCCGCCGGCCAGGTGGACCCGGCCGGACTTCAGGCCCTGCGCTATCCGGTCGTGATCAAGCCCGCCAGGTCGGTGGCTGACGCATCCGGCCGGCGAGAGAAACACGGGGTCGGCTATGCGTCGGATCTCCCCGAGCTCCTCCAGCGCCTGGGCAGCCTGCCGCCGTCGGCCTTCCCGGTCCTCCTGCAGCAGCGGGTGGTGGGGCCGGGGGTCGGTATCTTTCTGCTGCTGTGGCAGGGCAGAGTCGTTGCCCGGTTCTCGCACCGGCGGATCCGGGAGAAGCCCCCGTCCGGAGGTGTCAGCGTGTACCGGGAGAGCATCCCGGCCGACCCCGATCTCGTGGCGCGGTCGGTCGCCCTGCTGGAGGCGTTCCGCTGGGAGGGCGTGGCCATGGTCGAATACAAACTGGACGGCTCCACCGGCACCCCGTACCTGATGGAGATCAATGGGCGGTTCTGGGGCTCGCTCCAGCTGGCGGTGGACGCCGGCGTGGATTTCCCCGTCCTGCTGCTGCAGGCGGCCCTGGGAGAGAATCCGCCCCCGGTGGCGTCCGGCCGCACCGGCGTCCGGAGCCGGTGGTGGTGGGGGGACGTGGATCAGCTGCTGGCCCGGCTGTTCCGGTCACGGCGCACGCTGGCGCTGCCGCCCGGCGCGCCGGGCCGGCTGCGCTCGCTGCTCGATTTCCTCGTGGTGTGGCGCCCGGGCGACCGGAGCGAGGTGTTCCGCTGGAGCGACCCGGGACCATTCCTGCGGGAAACCGCCGCCTGGTTCCGGGCCCTGGGAGGATCCTGATGGCGGGCACCCGGGTCGGCGTCGTGCATGTGCACAGTGACCGCTCCCATGACGGGCGGGACTCGCTGGCGGATCTGTACCGGTTTGCGCTGGAGCGGGGCATCGGCTTCGTGGGACTGACCGATCACGCCGAGGACCTGGACGGCGCGGGGTACCGCGAGATCGTCGAGGAGTGCGCCGAACTGAGCGATGAACGGGTCCAGCTCATTCCCGGCCTGGAGTACCGGTTTGCCGGATACCCGGGCCTGCATCTGCTGGCGCTGGGATTACCCGGCTGGATCGATCCCCGGACTCCGGGCGAGTTCGTTGCCCTGACGCGCGAAGGGCCGTCGTTCACGATCGTGGCGCATCCGCTGCTGCCGAAGTACCGGGTTCCCGAGGAGGTCCGGGCCGGGGTGGATGCCATCGAGATCTGGAACGCCGCGTACAACACCCGGTACCTTCCCGATCCGCGTGCGATCCGCCTCCTGCACGAGATCCGTCGAAGCCGGCCCGAGGTCGTGGGGACGGCGGGCCTGGATCAGCATGACGCCCGAAACGACCGCGGAACCCGGGTCGTGCTCGACGACACGGCCCCGCCGGATCCGCTGGAGGCGCTGCGCGCCGGGCGCTTCACCAGCCGCGGGGTCACCATGCAGATGGACGCGGCCGTCTCCTTCGGCCCGGTCCGACTGCTCACGCTGACGGCCATGCGCCGCGGACTCGACGCGGTGAACCGGGTTCACGAAACCGTCATGAAATCTCTGCGCGGCGTCCGGCGGTAGCATGGCCAGCGTTTCCGTCGTGATTCCCACCTACAACCGGGCCCGGTGGCTGCCGGAAACCGTGGCCTCGGTGCTGGGCCAGTCGGCCCCGCCGCTCGAGGTCCTGATCGTTGACGACGGCTCGACCGACGACACCGCAACGGTCTGCGCCGGCATGCCGCCGCCGGTTCGCTACCTGCGCCAGGAGAATGCCGGAGTCGGTGCCGCCCGCAACCGCGGCATCCGCGAGGCCCGGGGAGACTTCGTCGCCCTGGTCGATTCCGACGATGTCTGGGAGCCGGCCAAGCTGGAAGCTCAGCTCGAGCTGCACCGGTGTTTTCCCGACACCGGCTGGTCCGTCACCAATCACGTGACCATCGGGCTCGACGGACAGGCGCTGCCCGGCCGGCAGGGCTTCGTCCGGGGGTTCGGGGTCTTCGACGCGGTGGGGATGCCGCCGGAGTCGTTCTTCGGCCGGTGGTTCCGGCGGGGCGAGATCACCGCCGCCGGCGCCCGCCACACGGTGTTCGTGGGAGACGCATACACGCCTCTCTTCTACGGCAACTTCGCGTCTCCCACCTGCGTCATGATCCGCCGTTCCCTGCTGGAGCAGGTCGGCGGATTCGATGAATCGCTGCGCCTGGCGGAAGAGACCGAGTTCTTTCATCGCCTGAGCGGGTCGGCCGCGCTCGGGATCATCATGACGCCGCTGTTCCGCTGGCGCGTGGGCCAGGCGGTCTCGCTGGTATCGGCCGGCAACGTGGCTCCGCTCATCGAGAACGCGCTGATGAGCCTGGATCGGGCGGCGGCGCTCCGGTCGCCGCTGCCACCGGAAGCCCGGGCCGCCTGGGCGGCCGGGCGGCAACGGCTCCTGCTCGACCTGGCGTACACCGAGTTGAGCGGCCTCCGGGGCCGGGAAGCGCGCGCGGCACTGCGGCGGGCCCGGGCGGCGGGGGCGCGCACGACGATGCGAAGCACCGGGATTCTGGCGGCGAGCTACGTGCCCCCGGCCGTCCTGCGGATGCTCCACGGCCTCAAACGGAGGCTGCGCCGATGACAGCCACCCGTCCCGTCGTGGCCCTCATGCTCGAATCCGACGGCCCGGGCGGCGCCGAGATCATGCTCCTGAATCTCGGGCTCGGACTCCGGGACCGCGGGTTCGATGTGTTCCCGGTGCTCCCCGACAATGGCCCGGGCTGGCTCGCACGGCAGTTCCGGGACCGCGGGTTCGAGCCGGAGACGTTCACCCTCCGCCGTCCGGTCGACTGGGGCTGCGTACGCGGACTGCGGGAGGTGTTCCGGCGGCGGGGAGCGTCGCTGGTTCACAGCCACGAGTTCACCATGGCCGTCTACGGCGGGGTCGCCGCCGGGATCAACGGACTGCCGCATGTGATCACCATGCACGGCAACCGCAACTTCGCCCGCCGCTGGCGCCGGCGGGCCGCCCTGGGCTGGGCCGTCCGGCGCAGCCGGGCGGTCGCGGCGGTGTCCGGGGCGCTGGCGGGGGCGCTCACCGACGCCCTGCGGTTGCAGCCGGGACGGGTCCAGGTGGTTCCCAACGGCGTCGAACTCCGGCCCGGGGATGCGGCGCCGATCCGGAGCGAACTCCGGCTCGGGCCGGAGGAGCCGCTGATACTCGCCGTCGGCAATCTCTATCCGGTGAAGGGGCACATGGTGTTGCTGCAGGCCGCGGCTCTGCTGCAGCGGCGGCGTCCGGAACTCGCCTGGCGGCTTGCGATTGCGGGGCGGGGGAAGGAAGAGGCGGGCCTGCGGCAGTTCGTCGAATCCCAGGGGCTCAGCGGGCGGGTTCAGCTCCTGGGATACCGGCAGGACGTCCCCGACCTCCTGGCCGCCGCCTCGCTGTGGGTCATGCCGTCGCTGTCCGAGGGGATGCCGCTGGCGCTGCTGGAGGCCATGCTGGGTGGAAAGGCGATCATTGCCTCGGCGGTCGGGGCCATCCCCGACGTACTGGCCGACGGCAAGGCCGGGGTCCTGGTGCCCCCCGGTGATGCCGGGGCGCTTGCCGGCGCCATGGAGCGGCTGCTGCTCGAACCGGATCGGCGGAACAATCTGGCCGCGGCGGCACGCCAACAGGCCGATCCGGCCTATCGGCTGGAAACGATGGTGGGAGCCTACCAGAAGCTCTATGACCTGCCGGTCCCTGCGCCCGGTGCCGGCTAGTCCGTCCGGGCGGTACCGCCCTTGCCGGCCAGTTCGGCGGAATGACCCCCCACGATGTAGGCATCTCCGTCGGCGACCGCGGCGAGCAGTTCCTTCCGGCGTTCCGGCGTGAGCACGCGGATATCGTAGTCCAGATACTCGAAGCAGGGGCGGCTCTTCATCCGTTCCCGGTGCTTCTGGAGATACTCCTCCAGGCCGCAGATGACCCTGGCCGGGTTCCCGGCGCAGACCGAGTCGGCCGGGAGCGACCGGGACACGACCGAATTCGCGCCCACGATCGTGCGCGGCCCGATCTCGACGCCGGCGAGAATCGCGGTGCGGGCCCCGATATGGCAGCTCTCGTGGATCACGACCCGGCCGATGCGCGCCGCGTCGAGGTATTCGTCCATCTGGGCATCGTGAGCCAGGATGAGGCAGTCCGGACCGAAGCCGCAATCGTCGCCGATGCTGATCAGAAAGCAGTGGCTGGTGTCGATCCAGGTGGATGCCGGCAGATTGACCCGCTGGCCGATCTGCATCCCCAGGCTGCGGAGTCTGAGCCAGCGCCGTTCAAGCCGGGCGCGGTCTACCCGGTTGCGCAGCTTCGAAGCGAGCGACAGCAAAGGTCCCAGCATCAGGCCCTTCCCCGAAGGAGGGATTTGACTCGTTCCATGCCGGACACGCACTGCACCAGGTTGGGAATGTCTTCCTGGTAGCTGAATCGGGGGACTTCAAACCGGGCTCCGGGGTCGGCCACCAGCTGCCGTGCGTCCGCGTAGCCGGGCTCACCGGTCACCGCACCGGAGAACCCGAGGCCCTGCAGGACGGCGACCTCCCGCCGGCCGAAGTCCTGGCGCCGCCCGTTCGGGTAGCAGAAGACCGGTGAAGGCGCCGCCAGTTCCGTCTTGAGGCGCAACCAGGACTCGCGGAGCTCCCGCTCGGCCTGGGCATCGTCCGCGCGGGCCAGAATCGGGTGGGTCACCGTGTGCGGCCCGAAGCGCATGCCCCGGGTTTCGCACGCCCGCGCGTCATCCCAGGTCATCGGAGCGTACCCCGGCGGGGCCGTGTCCGGAAGCTCGACCTCTGCCGCCGCCGCCAGCCGGCCGATGGCCGCGAGTTTCTCCCCATCGAGGACTTCCTTGCACCGCGCCGTGAAGTCCAGCCGCGCCCTCCGCCGGCCCGGGTCATCGTCCCACTGATAGTCGATTTCCTTGCCGCCCAGCGCGGTCCGAATGGATGTGCGCGTAGTGGTCGCGAAGACGTATTCGATGCGATCCCACCAGAACCAGAGGAGCCGGTCGAGGAAGCCGGTCGTCAGAAACACGGTGACCGGGCAGTCGAACTCGGCGAAGAGGGGTCCGGCGACCGCCGCCTGATCCCGGTATCCGTCGTCGATGGTGAAGACCACCGACCCGCCGAGCGGGATCCCCTCCCGGCTGCGCCGGAACATTTCCTCCAGCCCGATCAGGTCGTAGCGGTGCCTGCGCAGGTAGGCCAGCCCCCGCCGGACGACCTCCGGGGCGTGGCCCGGCACGCCGCGTTCCGGGTCGTGGAACCGGTGCAGCATGAAGATCGTGGCATGATGACGGAGAACCGGCCGTACGACGGCGGCGACAGCCGGCCGGGTCAGAAGCCTCAGGGCGGTCCGTTTCATCGCGTGGCCGGTGAAGGTGCCATGGCGCCGGGGGAGACAGGCAGCAATCGACGGATCGACTCCAGCAACCGGCCTGCCTGGGTCTCGCGGCTCAATTCCCGGTTGGCCGACAACGGCTCGGGGCGGACCCCTCGAACGTACTGCTCATAGCAGCGGTTTACCACCGCGGCGATCCCCTCCACGTCTCCGGGGGCGGTCGCGAAGGCGCCCGTACCGGACAGCAGGTCGGCGGTCGCACTGCCCGGGTCGGCGAGCGCCAGGATCCATGCCGGGAAGGACATGTACTCGAAGACTTTCGACGGAATGGCCAGGTCGCTGTCCTGCGGCAGGCTCACGAGCAGCTGCGCCCCGGCCAGGAACTCCATGGCCTCGCGCCGCGGGCGGGCCGGGCCGGTCTCGACGAACTCGGCGATGCCCTCCTCGCGGGCCAGCACGCTCACCGGAACACCGCCGTAGTTCTCCACGTTGCCGATCATCCCGATTCCCAGGTCCTCCGGCGTGAGCCCCCGGGACCGCACCACCCGCGCGACGGCCTGGAACAGGGGCCTGGGATCGCGGTCGAGGTATACCGACCCGGCGTAGGCGATGAGAAACCGTCCGGTGCCTCCGGCCTGAGGCATCCGCTCGTCGTCAAAGCCGTTGGGGATGGCCGCGATCCTGGCGGCTGCCGCGGGGTGCCGGGCCGCCAGGGCGGCGCGGGCCGGTTCGGTATTGGCCACCACGAGGGCCGACTCGGCGACGCAGCGGCCCTCGTAGCGGTCGGCCAGGGCAAACCACAACGGGCTGGCGATATCCCCCGGCAGGCGCTGGACCAGGCTCCAGGGATCCCGCATGTCCATGACGAACGGGATGCCCGACCGCCGGGCCAGTCGCCGCGCAGCCTCATGGGCCATATGCGGCGGTCCGCAGCTGACCACGGCCGCATAGTCGATCTCACGGCTCAGGGCCAGGCCGGTGCGCAGGGCACCCGCGGCCCAGCGGCGCGTGACCGCGTAATCGAGCCACGCGTGATAATCCCGCTTGATTGCGCCGGGCCGCAGGCTGCGCCGTTGCGCCAGGATCTCCCGCCGGTTGGCGGACCCGGGCCGTGAAACCACCGGTTGGGCCGGCGCCGGGCCGGCCGCCGGCCGCGCCGGCGCCGGGCGCAGGGAGCGCAGCAGCCGCCAAAGCACGTGTTCGAGGCGCTGGATCGGGAGCACCGGCCGGGGGACGCCGTAGACCCGGGTGCTGTCGGGCAGTTCGGCGAGCCGGGCCGTGTCCGGGTTCGGCAGCGACTCGGGTGCGAGCGTGACGACGTCCAGAT
Source organism: Gemmatimonadales bacterium (assembly GCA_050183505.1). Classification (GTDB taxonomy): domain Bacteria; phylum Gemmatimonadota; class Gemmatimonadetes; order Gemmatimonadales; family GWC2-71-9; genus JBFXBG01. The sequence goes on from JBFXBG010000020.1 coordinate 24,876, forward strand.
CCCAGCCCTGCTCCGCGAAGAACGGGGCGAACTTCTGCCAGCGCAGACCGCCCACCGCCGAACTGGGGGGGAAATGATAACTGATGAGCAACAGCCGGGATCCGGGGCGCGGACGCTGCGGCCGGCCGGGATGGAACGGGACCGGCGGGTTCATCGGCCCGGGGAGGCTGGAGACGTCTCCGGACTCAGCGGAGCCCGGACCTGCCGGGCCATCGACGATTCTCCCGTCAGGTCGCTCATGAGCCCGCTCCGGATGGATCCTCGGAAGGAACCGGTTGAGTGGACGCCTCGCCGCGGCCCCGGATGATTCTCATCAGGTTGCGGAAGCGGTCACGGTACAACAACAGGACCCAGGCACTGTAAACGGCGGCACCGGTGGCGACTTCCACGCCGAGGCGGATCGGAGCCGGCCAGGGCGCAGCCAGGGTGAGACGCAGGCCGGCGATCGCGAGGACCATGGCCGCGACGCCACCGAGCGGCGGCAGGATTGCCTTGAGATAGTCGCGCGTGCGCAGGGAGATGATCCTGAACACGGTCCGGTAGACCGGAATCATCACGATCGGGTATCCCACAATCCAGCCCGCCGCCACGCCCGGCGCGCCCCAGCGGCTCCCCAGATAGAACAACGGCGGCAGCACCAGCAGCGCCAGCAGGCTGAACATCATGCTCAGCCGGGCCTTGCCGACGGCGATGAGAAGGAAAGAGAAGATTGTCGTGATCGATCGAAAGCCGCCATAGAAGGCGAGGATCCGCAGGGGAAGGATGGCGGCTTCCCACTGGCTGCCCAGGGCCACCCGGACCAGATCGTCGCCCACCATGAAGAGGCCGATCGAGGCCGGGAACGTGATGAACGCGAGGCCTTCGGTGAGGCGCAGCACGTAGCGCCGCAGCGCGGGCGGGTCGTCCTGGATCGCGGAGAAGACGCCCGGCAGCACCCGGCTCACCAGGCTGGCCACCCGGTCGACCGGAATGCTGGCCATGGTCCATCCGAAGGTGTAGCTGCCCAGCGTCGCCGCACCCAGCACCCGGCCGACAATCGCGAAATCCGCGTTGCTGTACCCATACCACGCGATGCGCGAGACCACGATATGCCAGCCGAACGTGACCGCGGAACGGATGGTGCCGAACTCCCGCGGCAGGGCCAGCCGGTGCGGCCGGTGAATCAGCAGCACCAGGGTGACAATCCCGGAACTCAGGAGCGCGCTCAGGACCAGCGACCAGTACCGGAAGCCGGCCAGGGCGAGCCCCAGCGTCGTCACCATGCCCACGATCGCCTGGAGGGCGTCGTAGAGGGCCAGCCTCCGGAACTCCAGCCCCTTCTGCATCAGGGAGCGCGGCACGACCTGAAGGCCGCTGGTGATGAACGTCAGGCTCATCGCGGCCACCACACCGGCGACGGCGCCCTGGCGGAAGAAGCCCGCGACCGGAATCGAGGCCGCGACGGTCACCAGGGACAACCCGATCCCGACCAGCGCGGCCATGCCGCCCAGCCGGGCAATCTGATCCTCGGTCAGGTCCCGGCGCTGCACGATGGCGGCACCCAGTCCCAGCTCGCTGATGAGATTCACCAGGCCGACGAAGACCGCACCCGCGCCGACCAGGCCGAAGTCGGTCGGGGTCAGCAGCCGCGCCACCACGAGCATGGTGGCCCAGCTCACCACCTGCGTCGCCCATTTCATCCCGCCGGTCCAGGCGATGCCACGCATGAGGTGGCGGTCGAGACGACGCTGGTCCGGGATGCCGGGGAGGACCGTCGAGGCCGCGGCGGAGGGAGGGCTCACGGCGTCAGGGGGATTGTCGGGGCTTGCGGCCGTGGGGATGGGGGCTTCTCCAGGCAACGGGTCTGGCCGGTGTTGGTTCGACAGGCGGAAAGGTGCGGGAACACCGCTGTTCCAAGCAAGAGGTATGCCGGGATTGGCGGGCCTTCGCCACCGGCGTGGCGGCAGGGTCCTGATCCTGCTGGTCTGCCTTCACCCTGCCGGGTACCTTAATGGTGACAGCCGCCGCTCACCCGAACTCGACTCCCGTGCCCTCCATCTTCCGCCGCGCCCTCCACCGGTTTCTGCCTTCCCATTTCCACGATCCGGTGGGCCTGGCGGTCCGGCTGGTGCGCTCGCGGGACGTCAATGCCTGGTACGCCATGCTGTCGGCCGGGATGGGTGTGGTGCTGACGCCGCTCGATCTGCTGCTCCAGCCGGCGGAGCGGCGGCGCTACCGCGCGGCCGGTCCGCCGGCGCTGCCCTCGCTCTTCGTCTGCGGGCCGCCCCGGTCCGGCACGTCGGTGACCTATCAGGTCCTGGCCGCCAATCTGCCGGTGGCCTACTTCATGAACCTGTCCGGTCTCTTCCCCCGATCGCCCGTCACGGCGCGCCGGCTCTTCGGCCGGCTTCTGCCGCGCTGGCGGGTGAGCTACCAGAGTTACTACGGCCGGACCCGGAACCTCACCGGACCCAATGACGCGCTGCACCTGTGGGATCGGTGGCTGGGGAAAGACCGCACCAGCATTCCCGACCATCTGACCCCGGCCGCCCTGGACGACATGCGGCGGTTCTTCGGCGCCATGGAAGCCCTGGCCGGCAGGCCGCTGGTCGCCAAGAACAACAACATGAACGCCTTCGCCCACCTGGTGGCGGAGGCCCTGCCGCGGGCATCGTTCCTCTGCCTCCACCGGGATCCGGCCTGGCTGGCCCAGGCCCTCTACCTGGCCCGGCTCGATATCCACGGGGATCACTCGGTTCCCTACGGTCTGGCGCAGCCGGCCGAAGGCGCCGCCGTGGATCCGATCGAGGACGTCTGCCGCCAGGTGGCCTTTCACGCGCGACTCATGGAGGACCAACGCCGGCGGATTCCCGACGGGAGGTTCCGCGCGCTGGCGTACGAGGAGTTCTGCCTCGACCCGGTCCGCGCGGTCCACGACGCCGCCTCCGCCCTCGGCGTCGAACCCGATCCCTCGGTACGGGCGCTCAAGCCCTTCGTGGCCTCGGCCCGGGTCCGCATGGACCCGGCGATGTTCACCCGCATGGTGGCCCGGCTGGCTGAACTGGGGCTCACCTCCGAGGCTTCGGCGTGACCGGCCGGTCGGTTCGCGGCCGGGACCTGCTCGCCCTCCTCGCCATTCTGCTGGTAACCCTGCTGCCGCGGGTCGTCTCACTGGGCGCCGATCCTCCGCTCGATTTTCAGACCGGGTTCCTGGCCGATGAAGGCGCCTGGGCGCACAACGCCCGGAACTACGTGCTCTTCGGCCGCTGGGTGATGGATCAGCACAACCCCGGTCTGATCGCCACTCCGCTGTATTCGGGAACACTGGTACTCATCTATCGGGCGATCGGCGTCGGGCTGCTGCAGACCCGCCTGCTCGCCGCCGTCTCCGGGGCGCTTGCCTGCGTCGTCCTCTTCCTGGCGTTGCGGGCGGCCGGGCGCGGCACGGGCAGGTCGCTGGTGCCGCCGCTCATCCTGGGCTTCAGCTACTTCATGCTGACCAACAACCGGGTGGCGTTCACCGAGTCGTACCAGCTGCTGTTCATTGCGATGATGTTCGCCGGGCTGGTGGCCGCCCGGCGCCGCACCGGCTGGGCCGCCCTCGCCGGGCTGGCATTTCTCTGCGCGATGCTGGTGAAGCCATCGGCCATCGTGATGGGGCTGGTCGCCGTGGTGTTCTGGTGGCTGGAGCGGGGCCGGACCGCTGCCGATGGTCACTTAGCCGCCCGCGAATTCAGAATCTTCGGCCTGACCGCCATCGTGGCCGTCCTGGCCGCCGCGGCCGTCCTGGCCGTCACGGTCGACTGGGCCCCGATCGCGCAGCAGCTCTCCATCAGCCTGCGGAACGTGTTCAGCGGCGGGGCGCACCCGGAGGACATCCGCCCGTCGCTGGCCGGCCTGGGTGTGATCGGTTTCACCCTGAACGGATTCGTCCGGCAGTGCCTCCTCCTGCTGATTGGGACGCTCTGGTACGCCGCGGTGCGGTTGAGCCGGAGCGCTGCCGCACCGGCCGACACGGCCGAGCGGCTCTGCTGGGTGTGGCTGAGTGCCGCGCTGTGCTTCCTGTCGACCCAGCAGTACCAGCCCGACCGGCGGTTCCTGCTGCTGCTGCCGCCGCTGGCGGTGTTGTTCTCCGGACTGCTGTCTGGTGGTTTCGTGATTCCGGCCCGGGAGCGATTGTCCGGGTGGCGCGCCGCGTTGATCGGGGCCCTGGCCGGCGCCCTGGCGGGCCTGCTGCTGCAGGGGGAGATCTCCCGGGCCGTGGCCGTCCGCCTCGATCTGACGACGACGACGGCCGCATCGCTCATCTGGAATGCGGGGATCGGATGCGGCGCCCTGGTCGGGTGGCTGGCGGCGCGTCTGCTCCCGGCCCGTCCGTTCGCGCTGCCGGCCTGGCTGCCGCTCGCGGGTTTCCTGCTCACCGATCCGCTGGCCAGCGTCCGGTACCTCCGCCACCCGCACTTCAGCGTGCCCGAGATTCAACAGGCGTTTGGGCGGGCGACCGCCGGCTGGCCCCCGGAGGACCGGGTCATCGTGGGGACGGTGGCCGACGCGCTGGTCATGCCGACGGATTTCTTTGCCTTCACCATCCGCCGGCGCGCGTCCACCGGTGCGTTTCTCAATCTGGACGGGTGGACCAGGTTCCGGCCTGCGGTGGCGGTCGTCACGACGCCGCCCGGGAAGGACCCGCTCAAGGGCGATGTGGATCAGCGGGCCATCCTGGCCGAGGTCCGCGCGCGGGGGTACCGGCGCCTGCTGGAGCTGCCGACCCGGTACGATCGTGCCGGCCGGCCGACCTGGGTGGCGACGTTCTATGCGCGAACCGATCTCGTGGAGAGTGAAAGGTGAGAGGTAAGAGGTGAGAGGGGCGGCCCTGTGCGTGGGGCTCGATCGCCAGGCCCTCTCACCTCTTACCTCTCACCTCTTACCATCAGAAGATGGTATAGATGAACGGCGCCAGGGCGGAGCCCTGGGCAAACACCAGGAACGCGCCGATCAGGAGCAGCAGCAGCAGGACCGGCATGAGCCACCACTTCTTCCGGACCTTCATGAAGCTCCAGAGCTCGCCCATCAGTGTCGTACGTGCCATGGTCGGTCTCCCTGTGTAGAACGTCGAGCGGCTAGAACTGCCGCTCCAGATCTCCCCGCCGCTCGCCCTCCGCCCGTTCGATCCAGAGGCTGGTCTTCCCCTGATGGACCAGGGGCCGGTGGCCCGCCAGGCGCATCACCAGCCCGATCGGGGTGATCACCAGATAATACAGCAGGCCCATGATGATCGGCGTGGTCACCCTGGAGATCGCGTGGGCCAGGCCCATCCAGGCGCGCTGTACCGGGCCCATGGCGGTGGGGAAGACGAGCCCGCCCAGGATGAGCGCTCCGCCCAGGCTCCAGAGCACGGTGGACGAGGTCGGGTGGTGCCGCCAGAAGGCGATTCCGCCCAGGACCCCGAACGCGAGCCCGACCGTGAGCCCGAACTTGCGGCCTTCGGCCGGCGTCAGTCGAGCTGGAATTCGGTCCGCCAATCGTCGCTCTCCTTCCACTCGGGCTGTGAGGTCTTGTCCAGCAGGAACGGCCACAGGACCAGGTGGTCCAGATGGGTCCGCATGAAACACCGGTAGGCGTCCTGCGGCGTGCAGACGATGGGCTCGCCCCGCACGTTGAAGGAGGTGTTCACCACCACCCCGCAGCCGGTGAGCTTCTCGAATTCGCTGATCAGCCCGTAGTAGTGCGGGTTGGTCTCTTCGCTCACGGTCTGGATTCTGGCCGAGTAGTCGATGTGGGTCACCGCGGGGATATCCGACCGCGGCACATTGAGCTGGTCGATGCCCCAGAGCCGCCGCTGGTCTTCGTTCATCGGGATCTGGCGCGATTCCTTCACCGGCGCCACCAGCAGCATATAGGGGGAATCGGCGTCCAGTTCGAAGTACTGGTTGACCCGCTCGCGCAGGACGCTGGGGGCGAAGGGCCGGAATCCTTCCCGGAACTTGATCTTGAGGTTCATCTGGGCCTGCATCCGCGGGCTCCGGGGGTCGCCCAGGATACTGCGGGCGCCGAGCGCCCGGGGGCCGAACTCCATCCGGCCGTCGAACCAGCCCACCACCTTCTCATCCGCCAGCAGCCGGGCGGCCTCGCGCATGAGTGCGTCCGGCTCGAGCCGGCGGTAGGACGCGCCGATCGACGTGAGGAAGGTCTCGATCTCCTCCGGAGAGAATGCCGGCCCCAGATAGGCGCCGCGCATTCCGTCGCAGCCGTTCCGTGCGGTGCGTGGAGCCTGATGCTGCCGGTGCCAGATGAGCTGGGCGACACCCAGCGCGCCGCCCGCATCGCCCGCGGCCGGCTGAATCCAGATCCGGCGGAAGGGCCCCTCCCGCAGCAGGCGGCCGTTGCCGACGCAATTCAGGGCCACCCCGCCCGCCAGGCACAGGTTCTCCATGCCGGTCAGCTGGTGGGCGCAGCGCGCCATCCGGAGCATGGCCTCCTCGCACACGACCTGCACCGAGCGGGCGAGGTCCATTTCCTTCTGGGTGAGCTTCGATTCGGGCACCCGCGGCGGGCCGCCGAACAGCTCGTTGAACGCGGGGCTCGTCATGGTGAGCCCGCTCAGGTAGTTGAAGTACCGCTGGTTGAGCCGGAGCGACCCGTCCTCGCGGAGATCGACCAGCTCCCGCAGGATGAGATCCACGTACTTCGGCTCCCCGTAGGGCGCGAGCCCCATCACCTTGTATTCGCCGGAATTGACCTTGAACCCGGTGTAGTAGGTGAAGGCGGAGTAGAGCAGCCCGACCGAATCGGGCCAGTGCAGCTCCCGGAGCATCTCGATGTCGGCCCCGCGGCCGGCACCGATGGAGGCCGTGGCCCACTCGCCCACGCCGTCGATGGTGAGAATCGCGGCTTCATCGAACGGCGAGGGGAAGAACGCGCTGGCCGCGTGGGATTCGTGGTGCTCGGCGTACATGATCTCGCCGTCGTAGTTCAGCGCGTCCCGCAGCTGGCGGTCGGTGTAGAGCTTCTCCTTGACCCACAGGGGGCCCGCCTTGAGGAAGGACCCGAATCCGCGCGGTGCCACCCCGAGATAGGTCTCCAGGATCCGCTCGAACTTGAGCAGCGGCTTGTCGTAGAACCCCACCGCGGCCAGGTCTTCGACCCGGATGCCGCCTTCCCGGAGGCAGAACTCCACCGCCCGGCCGGGGAATCCCGCGTCTCCCTTCACCCGGGTGAAGCGTTCCTCCTGCGCCGCCGCGACGATCTCGCCGTCGCGGAGCAGGCAGGCGGCGCTGTCGTGGTAATAGGCCGAAATCCCCAGAATGTGGGTCGGTGCCGCTGAAGCCATGCAGATATCCCTTGTCCCAGGGCATCAGGGGGCCCGGGAGCATCGAAGACGAAATCACGTCGGGTGGACCTTCCGCGGCCGGAAGCGGGCGCAAGACAGGGGCCACCGTGGGATCCGTGCAATGGCCTGATCCACAAGGGCTTGTGAGGTCATTCACCGGGCCGGACCCGGCTCCGGCGAGGCTCCCGCCTACGGCTCTGTTGCGTGTATGCCACAGTTTTGGCGCCGAATCAGATCCTCGAAGCCGGTGCCGGGCGGATGTCATGGCCCGGCGCCGGGGGCCGGGAGCGCCAGGTGGAACACGGTGAGCCCGCTCACCCGGGTCGAGTCCAGAACCGCCGTGTGGTTTCTGATGAACCCGGCCAGCACCTCGGGGCGCAGTTGTCGTCCCTGGTAGCGGCGCTCCACGACCCAGAACCCGCCCCCGGGCCGCACCAGCTCCCGGACGCGTGCGTCCAGCTGCGCTTCGGACCGCAGCCGCCGGACCTGAACCGACCATTCCTCGGTGGTGTAATCCCGGGGCAGGCCGGCGAGGGTGTTGGGGCCGCGGTAGTAGGGCCGGAACGGCAGGACGCCGACGTTGTCGAAGAAGAACACCGGTTCTCCCGGGTGCTCCCGCGCGGTCACCCACGCCGCGGCGGCCTTGTAGTCCTGGGGTGAGGTGTTCGTGCGCATGAACGTGAGCGCGAAGAACGCGAAGGTGCCGGTGACCGCCACCGCCGGCAGTGCGCGCCGCCGCGCCGGCAGGCGGGCGAGCAGGAGGGCCAGCCCGATCAGGACCGGCGGCAGGATGATGCCGCGGTGCCGGTCGGCGACCAGCACCAGGTTGTTGATATCCAGAACCATGAGCAGGGCAAACGGGAGCAGGGCCGCGGTGGCAATCATGAGGCCTTCCCTGGGCCAGCGTGCTTCGCCCCAGCGGGCGCGCGCCGCAGCCAGCCCGGCGGTGAGCACCGCCAGTCCGGCCAGGAGGTAGGATCGTTCGAGGAGGCTCCCGCCCAGGAGGTTTTTGTAGAAGATGCCGAGGGTGGTCCATCCCAGAGCCAGGCCGCGGCCGAAGATGCCGCCCTGGCCCGGCTGGTCGAAGGTGCCCCGGATGTGCATCCCGACCTGCGTCCGGATGACGGCAATCCAGGGAGTCAGCATCAGCGCCAGGGCCCCTCCGGCGAACAGCGCGAGCCGCCGCTCCCGGCTCCAGATGAGGGCGGCCAGGAGTTGCGCCGCGATCAGGAACCCGCTGTAGTAGAAACTCATGAGCGCCAGGTAGGCGCACAGGGTATACAGCCCGGCATCCCGGAAGGGACGCTCGGTGCCGATGATCCAGACCCGGATCCAGAACAGCGTGGCGAGGGAGTTGAGCAGCATCACCAGCGCGTAGGTCCGGAGGTCCGAGGCCGCCCACAGCAGATAGGGGCAGAGCGCGGCGAGCAGCGGGAGGCTCACCCAGCGCTGCCGGAGTTCGAATTCCGCGGCGATTCTGGCGAGGACGGCGATCGTACCCAGGATACAGAGGGTGGAGAACAGCCGGCCCCAGACGAACGAACGCGAGACGTGCAGCCAGAGATTCACCAGCATGAAATAGAGCGCCGGCTGCTGTTCGAAGTACAGCGCCTGGTGCATGGTCTGGCTCAGCGGCCGGAGCGCGGTGTTCAGCGTGAAGGCCTCGTCGAGACGCAGGCTCCTGCCCATGGCGTTGAGCACGCCGGCCGCGCCGGCCAGCCCGAGCGCGAGGATCAGGGTTCCGTGGCGGCGTACCGCCGCGGGAAGATCAGTACGCATGGCGACGCAGGTCGAAGAGAATGGCGTGGCGGCATTCGGCCGCGACCGGGAAGGCGGCCCGGAGCCGGGCTTCCACGCCCGGTGCCCGGGCCAGGGCATCCTTCTCCGCCACGAAGAAGGCCGCGCCGCTGTCGGCATAGGCCCGGACCGTCGCCAGTGACTGGCGTCCGTGACAGACGTTGAAGCCCTTGCGGTCCAACCAGTAGAACATGTAGGACGCGTTCCACGCGACCCGCCGGCCGGTTTCGTCGGTGCAGGGCCCTCCCGAGGCGAGTATCAGCGAGCCGGGCGGGATCTTCGGCGCGAATTCCCCGGCACAGCGGTACAGCCCGGCCAGCGGGTGAGGATGGAAATCCCGGACGACCTGCCGGGCCTCGAGCCCGTACGCGCCGGCAAGGGCCAGCACCGCGAGTCCGCCGGTCAGGCGCGGGATGCCGGGGCGGGTGCCCGGCGTCCGGAGGAGGTCCCGGGCAGCTTCGGCCCCGGCCCCGATCAGGAGCGCCGCCGGGGCGAGGGTGAAGACGTGGTAATAGAGAGCCCAGCGGTCCCCGGTGGTGCGGGCCGCCGCCAGATAGAACAGCATTGCCGAGCCGAACCAGTAGAGCGCGACCCGCACCGCCCGGTCGCGGGGGCGGCGGATAACCGCGACCCCCGCGGCGACGAGACCCGCGAGCGTCCACACGCCGCGGATGTCGGCCGCGACGATGGCCTGCAGGAACCGGGAGCTGGTAAAGAAGTCCCAGCCGATCCAGTGCGATTCGTTCGAAACGCCCGCCGAGTTGCCGTAGAGCAGCCACAATTCATGGGCGTGGCGGTACCAGAGCAGAG
>JBFXBG010000021.1:0-34025 GCA_050183505.1 Gemmatimonadales bacterium
TCCCGACGCTGCTGCTGACGATCGGCGTGGTCTACACCCAGATGCACTACGGGGTCGATGCGCTCGCGGGGATTCTGGTCGGGGTGGCGGGGGTGATGGCGTGGAGAGAGGGAGAAGTGAGAAGTGAGAATTAAGAAGTGAGAAGGGGCTGGAGAGACCATGGTGATGGTCAATCCAGCCCCTACTCACTTCTCACTTCTCACTTCTCACTTTCAGCTCCTCATACAGCCCCTGGTACAGCTCCCAGTTCCGCATCACGGTCCGCACATATCCCCGGGTTTCGGGGAACGGAATCCATTCGACGAAGACTTCCGGGTCGTCGGCACCCGGGTAGCGGTTCCACCGGCGGACCCGGCTGCCGCCGGCGTTGTAGGCCGCCAGCACGCGCTGGATTTCACCGTAGGTGCCGAGTTCGGCCGCGAGGTGCCGGGTGCCGAGCCGGAGATTGATCTCGGGATCGTACAGCAGCCCGGTGTCCCAGTCGATGCCTTCCCGCCGCGCCAGCTGGCGGCCGACCGAAGGCAGCACCTGCATCAGGCCCTGGGCGCCGGCCCGGGAGGTGGCGGCGGGGTTGAACATGGATTCCTGCCGGATCACCGCGGCGACCAGGGCCGGGTCGATCTCACGTTCCCGGGCCGCCGCCACCAGCCGGTCGTCATATCGGGTGGGGAACACCAGCCGGTAGACCGCCGGACTGCGGACGCCCAGGCTCAAGGCCCGCCAGCCGAGGCTGATGGCGGCGCTGGTTTCTCCGGCGTCCCGCAGCGCTTCCCCGGCCGCGATGATCCGGGTGGTCGAATCCCCGGCCAGGGCCGCCAGGCGGCTCGCCTCGAGGCGCACCTCCTCGTCGAATGCGGCCGCCTTGAGCGTCGCGATCCTGGCACCCGCGGTGTCGATGTCGCCGAACCTCGGCGCCGGGCCGGTGGAGTCTTCGACCGACCAGGCCGGGGCGTCCAGCCGCCGGGCGCTGGCCCGGGCGTAGTAGGACAGCGGGGACCGCGTGAGCACCGCCGTCCACCGCTCGCGCGCGAGGGCGGAGTCCCCCGTGCGGGCCCACGCGCGGCCGCTCCAGTAGGTCGCGGCCAGGGTTTCCTCGTCGTCCGGATACAGGGTCCGCAGCGAGTCCCACTGCACCGCCGCCGCGTCGAAGCGGCCGGCGGTCCACCAGGCCAGCCCGCCGAAGAAGCGCGCCCGCGGGGCCTGGCTGGATGTCGGATAGAGTGCCGCCGTCCGCAGCCAGAGCCGCCGGGCCTCGGCGACGGCTCCGGCATCCCGGGAGAGGTCGGCGAGCAGGTAGAGCGCGGAGGCCGATGCGGTCGTGTCGTGGGGGTACTTGACCGGGATGCTCTGCAGCACCGCGCGCCCGGCCGACAGCCGGCCCCGGCGGACCAGGGCGCGGCCTCGCTCGTAGGCGGACCGGCCCGCGAGCGGCGAGGCGGCGGGAACCCGGGCGAACTGCGCCTCCGCCTCACGGTAACGGCCCAGCCGGGCCAGCACCCCTCCCCAGGCCATGCGGTCCTCGGAGGTGCCCCTGCCGGCCCGGAACGCCATCTCGAACAGCTTCGCCGCGGCGGCCGGCGCCGCCCCCGCCCCGGCGCGCGCGGCTTCCAGCGCCGCATCCGGCGCCAGGCCGGACATCGACGCCAGCAGCTCGAAGGCGGCGGCATCGGCCCGCCCGGGACCGACCGCATAATCGACCATTGCCTGACGGGACGCACTGTCCCGGGACGCCTGCCAACGCAGCCGGAGCACCGGCCCGGTGAGCCCGGCCCGTTCGTAGGCCGCCGCGGCCCCGGCCAGGTCACCGGCCGCCTCCAGCACCCTCCCCTCGACCACGTCCCTCCGGCTCTTTGCCAGGGAATCCCGCAGGTCCCGATACAGATCTGCCCGCCGGGTGGAGTCGGCGGTGAGAGAGGCGGCCCGGAGCCGGAGCCAGTCCCGGATCAGCGGCAGCCCGTCCGCCGCCTGCAGCAGGAGTTCCCGGGCCAGTTCGTTGTTCCCCGCGAGGGCCACGACCCGCGCGCTGTCCACCAGCCTGAGCGCATCAGGGTCCGGCGGCGCCATCGGTGCCGGAGCCGGCGCAATGTCGCCCGCCACCGACGAAGACGACCCGAAAACGAACGCCATGCCGGTCAGTCCGCCGCCGACGATGAGGCAGAGGGAGAGGATCTGGACGGCGCCGCGGCGGAGAGAAAGTGTGGTCAAGTGGAAAGGGATCGCAGGTGAGGGCAGGACGGCCGGGACGGCCAGGACGGCCGCCATCAGCGAATACTAGCAGGCATCAACCGTGCCCGCACCCGGCAGTTTCCTCGCCGCACGCTGTTCCCTGCACCCGGTGCATATGAAAAGCCCCCGGAACCTGGTTCCGGGGGCTTCGTCCTGACGGCTGCGCAGGGGTCTACTGCGCCACCGTGATCTTACCCACCATGCCCAGCGCCTGGTGCGGCAGGCAGAAGAAATGGTACTCCCCGGTGGGCGCTCCGGCGAACGAGACGGTGTAGGTCGCATTCGGCTCGACCAGCAGCGGGCCGGCCAGGTCGCTGGTGCGATCCGGCATGCCGGCGTTCAGCACCGCGGCCGCACCGGCCGGAATGCTGTCGGGATAGAACTCGACGTTGTGCGGACCGCCGCTCACATTGTGGAACCGGATCTGGTCGCCCGGCTTGATGGTCAGCATGTTGGGCACGTACTTGTAGGTCGAGCCCTCGAGGACCATGTTCACGTCATGGACGGTGCCGGTCGCCGCCGGGGTCGTCGCCGCCGGGGCCATCTGGTCGCCCTGGGTTGCCGCCTGCTGGTCCGCCTTCTTTTCGCCGCCACACGCCGCAGCAAACACCGCCAGCCCAGCCAGGAGAATCTTCGCTCGCATTGGTATCACGCCTCCGGGATCATTAGTATTGGCACTGCTCGACAGTCCGGGCACATCGGCCCGAACACACGCTTGTGAATGGTTTCACAAGTATAGAGACCCGCCGAAAGATACGCCAGTTCCCCATTGTGACCAGTCCCCCTCCCTGCACCCGGCTCGGCAGTCAATGCCGGCGGCTCAAGGTCCTGCTCCGGGTCGGCTCGACCGAAGAAGGCCTCGCCTCCCTGGACCACGAAGGCACCTGGCTCCTGGGCCATACCGAGCGGATCGACTTCCTCGACCTGTGGGACGACGGCGAGGAGCTTTACGTCGATGCCCACCTCCATGTGGCCTGCCGGTACTTCCGGGAGGCCGGCGGGCAGGCCCACTGCACCGCCCACGGCTTTCGGGGAACCGCCCCCACCCGGCCGCGCCGTCCGGCCCAGCCGCGCCGGCTCGGTGCCGACCGCTTCCGGCTGGTGGACTCGATGATGCAGGAGGACGTGAGCCTCCCGGTTCCCCGCAGCCTGCCGGTGCTTGCGGGGGCCAACCCGTGCGCCGGCGCCCCCTGCCGGACCGCCGACAACGCGAAGGGGGCGGCCTGCTGCCGCGACCTGCAGGTCGAGATCATGTGTACCACCCGGCAGAAGAAGCTCGAGGCGCTGGTGCGCTCCCGGAGGTCCCCCTATCTCTGCAAGGTGGAACGGGGCGGCCCCTTCTCGATCGATGTCGAGATGATCTCCCGCTGCGACTATCTGGATCCCGACGACGGCGTCGCCTGCACCCTGCATGGCCGGAAACGCGCCGACGGCCGGCCCGCCAAGCCGGATCTCTGCAGCGAATGGCCCAAGGATGCGGAGGTGACCCATCCGGGGTGTGTCCTGACGGACGGGCAGACGGCCAGACGGTCAGACGGTTCGTGATGCTGGCCGGCCTGCCGGTGGCGGATCGGGATTCTTCCGGCCGCCTGACCTCCGGACCGTCTGGCCGTCAGCCCGTCTGACCGTCCGACCGTCTGACCGTCTGCCCGTCTGCCCGTCTGCCCGTCCGTGTGCATCCCCCACCCCCCCGCGCGTCATCTAGCAGGACACCGGGATGGCAGCTGCGGCCCCGGCGTCTGGACACCCCGGGGGTAGCGTAAGTAATGTGGGCAAGGCGATTTGGCCTGTTGCATCCCGGGTTACCCTGAACTCCGGAAGAAACCCGCGTGGAAGAAGACCTCGAGTCCCTGTACCGGACCACCTACAACGCCGTGGTTCGCTTCCTCTACCGGAAGGTATGGGACGCGGACCGGGCGCAGGATCTGGCCCAGGAGGTCTTCGTGCGGGCCATGTCGCACAAGCCGGAGAAGCCCCGGGCCTGGGTCTTTGCCGTCGCGGCCAATCTGGCCCGGGACGAAGCCCGCGCCGCGGTCCGCCGCAAGCGGCACCTGACGCTGTTGAAGTCCGACCCCATCATGCTGCCGTCGAAGGAGCTTTCAGCGGATGAGGCGGTCGAACATGACGAGAAAATGGAGCGCGTCCACCGCGCCCTGAGCTGCCTTTCTCCCCGGGACCAGGAAGTCCTGCTCCTGTGGGACGCCGGAATGAGTTATCCTGAGATCGCCGCCCAGACCGGCCTGGCCGTCGGGGCGGTGGGGACGACTCTGGCCCGGGCACGCCGCCGGCTGGTGGAAGCGCATGATCGGGAAGGCTCAAAGGACCATGCGGCACATTCCTGAAGAAGAGCTTCACGCCTATCTGGACCAGGCCCTGAGCCGGTCGCAGTGCGTCGAGATCGAGCGGCATCTCGCGATGTGTTCCGCGTGCCGGTCGGGGCGCGACGGCATTGCCGCGCTCCGGGACCGGACCACCGCTCTGCTCGCCGTACTGTCCCCCCCACTTCACACGCTTCCCCCGTCATTCGAGTCCATCCGCCGCCGGTCGCAGGACCGGGTGGCGATGCGGCGCCGGCTCTTCCGGATCGGGATGTGGGCCGCGAGCATCGCGCTTGCCGTCGGACTGGGCTGGGGGGCGCGGCGGCTGTTCGATACCCGGCCGAGCCCGGCTGTAGCCGGGAACACCGCGCAGCCCGGGCCGGCGGTGGCCACCACCCCGGACCCGGATCCGGCTGTGGCGCCCGAGACCCGGCAGGTCGCCACCGGGGACTCGACCCCGGCCAGTTCGACCCGCGCCGTGCGTCCGCTGCCGCCCACGCCCGATTCCGCCATGCGCCGCTCCCCGGCCGGCCGCGGCGAGGCCGGTCCGGCCCTGGCCCGGCACACCGCGGACTCGGTCCGGCCCCGGGCCCCCGAATCGGCGCCGGCTCAGCTGGCGACGGTCCCCGACACCACCCCGACCCGCGCCCTGGAATCGACCCAGGCCCCGCTCAACAGCCGGTTGCTCGCCAGCGACCGGGAAATGGCCGAGATGGCCCCGGAGAGCATGTGGCGGCTGGTCTCCCAGGCCGATGCCGAGCAGGAATCCGGTGCGCCGCTCGCCAAGGTGCCGGGCCTGCCGGTAGTCCAGGTGAAGATCCAGGGCCTCATGGCCAACGAGCGGATCGTAGCCGTGGATCAGCAGCTGCCCAACGGCCAGCTGGTCCGCACCATGGAAGGCCCCGCCGCCCAGATGTCCGACATGCTGGTCCGTGACGGCCGGCGGGCGCTGGCCGACAACGCCCTCTCGCTCAATGCCACCGAGGCGCTCGAGGCGCTCATGACCATGCGGTTCGGCAACCGGATGGTGGTGGTCCGCGGCCCCGCCGACTCGGTCCGCTCGCTCATGAGCCGGGTGGCGCTGCCGGAGAAGAAAGGTGAGAGGTGAGAGGTGAGAGGTGAGAGGTGAGAGGGCGGATGAGTGAAGGGCCGGTTGCTGGATGTCAGCAGCCGGCCCTTTCACCTATCCGCCCCTCTCCCCTCTCACTTCTCACTTCTCACTTTTCTAGTCCGTCGCTTCCGCCGCGTAGTCCCCTTCCGACTCATCGTGTTCGTACATCCCCTCGGCCGTGGCCAGGTGATGCGCCTCGCCCTCCAGCGTGATCATCGCCAGGCGGGGGGAGATCATGGGGAAGTACTGGGCGAACAGGCCGTAGCAGAGCAGGAACAGTCCCAGAAACCCGAGGGTCGGGCCGAGTTCCGGCATGCCGAAGACCGGGCCGGGCTCGGGGGTCACCGAAGGCAGCACCAGGAGATAGCGTTCCAGCCAGAGCGCGACCAGGCTCACCGTGGCAAACAGGGCCAGCGTCGGCTTGAACTTCTTGGGCGCCACGCCGAGCAGGCCCACGAAGGGAATCACGAACATGCCCAGGAACACCAGCCGGCCCACCGGCAGCCAGGGCCCCCAGAGCCGGGCAAAGACGAAACCGGTCTCTTCGGGGAGGTTCCCGTACCAGATGACCAGGAACTGAGACCACATGAGGTAGGCCCAGAACACGGTGAACCCGAAGCAGAGCTTGCCCAGGTCGTGGCGCTGTTTGGGGGAGATCAGGTCCGACATCCCCATCACGCCGCTGCCGTACATGCTGATGAGCGCCAGCAGCATGTGCGCCGCCAGGAACGCGCCCATGAAGAACCACCCGCC
Source organism: Gemmatimonadales bacterium (assembly GCA_050183505.1). GTDB lineage: Bacteria > Gemmatimonadota > Gemmatimonadetes > Gemmatimonadales > GWC2-71-9 > JBFXBG01. The sequence goes on from JBFXBG010000021.1 coordinate 6,409, forward strand.
CAGCAGATTGGAAAACCAGTGCGGCTGCAGGGCCATGATGGTGTCGAACGCGATCATGCTGAGGACGATGGCATACAGGACGATGTAGATCCCGGCCAGCCGCTTGATCCGGTTCTCGTTCAGTGATTCCGTCTCGGCGCTGCCGTCGTACCCGCCCAGCCAGCCCTGGAACCGGGTGCGGACCTTCTCGGGAACCCGGTCCAGCAGGGCCCGCATGTCGGGCAGCAGGTCGCGCCGGATGAGGGCGTAGGCGACGCCATGGAGCGCCAGGAGCCCCACCAGCAGCCGGCCGAACATCCAGGGCCGGGACAGCCAGAGTTCCTTGCCGTGGGAGAGGCCTTCCATGTGGGGCCAGATGTGATGGTAGCCCGGCCCGAAGACCAGCAGCAGCCCGATCAGCTGGAACGGCAGGAACGCCACGCAGGCTTCGGCGTAGCGCAGAATCACACCGGACCACTTGGCGTGCGCCAGCTTGTGCACCGCCGCGAGCGCCACGCTGCCCGTGGCCAGGCTGCTGAAGAACAGCCAGTTCACCAGAAACAGATGCCAGGCCCGGTCGGTGTTCTCGCCCTGGAGGGCGAGCACGAAGACGGCGAAGCCGGCCACGGTGAGGATGGCCCCCAGCACCAGGAACAGGCTGAAGGGACCGCCCACCGGCTGCGCCAGCAGCCGCTCACGGGCCCGCCGGAGGGGGGTCACTGGGCACCTCCCGCCTGGGACTGCAGCCGGCGGACGTAGTTCACGATCTCCCAGCGCTGCTCGGGGACGTAGATCTTGTCGCCATACCGGGGCATGACACCTCGTCCGTAACGGATGATGCTGTAGAGATAGCCGTCGCTGAAGCCGCGGGCCCGGTCAGTCAGCAGCGCGGGCGCCCCCAGCTTGCGGCCCACCAGCCCGTCGCCGGCGCCGGCCGGCCCGTGGCAGGGCGTGCAGAAGGTGTGGTAGAGCGTGTCGCCGGTGGCGGTGACCGCGCCGCCGGTGGGGTTCACCAGGGCGTCGGCGGTGCGGGTGTTGCCCACCCGCCACTCGGCCCCCCAGTCGGCCTCGCCCCCGGTGATCGGCACGGTGCCGGCAGGGGTGAGCCGCGGCACCGCGGCCGATTCGTAGGGATGCACCGCGGGGCTCGTGATCATGGCGTCGAACCACGGCACGGCGTGCATCAGATCGTCCGGGGAGGGGACGTCGTTGTAGTACCACTGGCAGGCGCCCAGGCCGAGCACCACCGCCAGCGCCAGGACGGTCCGGAGTTCAGGCCGACGCATGCGCAACCTCCGTCACGCCGGCATCGCGCAGCAGCTTCTCCACCGTGGGATACTCCTCGATGCGGCAGGGGACGAACACCCCGATCCGGTCATCGGTGAATGCGGGATCGAACTTGACGCCGCGGCGGTGCTTGACGATCGAGAGAATGACCATCCCCGCCACCGTGGACAGGGCGCCGCACAGCACAGTGAGCTCGAACATGATCACCACATAGGGCGGCACCGTGGCGATCGGCTTGCCGCCGACCAGCAGGGGCCAGTCGAGCGACATCCAGTAGGTCATCGCCAGGCCGCCGAGGCAGCCGGTGATCCCGCCGATCAGGGTGAAGAGCCGCACCGGACTGATCTTGAGGTGCAGGGCCTCTTCCAGCTCGTGGTTGGGCGTGGCGGAATAGACCGTCAGGTTCCGGCGGCCCTGGCCGTGCAGGGCCCGGATGGCTTCGGTCGCCGCGTCAATGTACTGGAAGGATCCGAGGATCCCGGTCACCGGTGCCGGCATCAGTGGGCCCCTTTCCGTCTCGGGAAGGGTATGAGCTCCTTGACCTCCTGGATCGCCACGATCGGGAACGTCCGGGCGAACATCAGGAACCACATCCCGAACCAGCCGAACGAGCCGAGCAGGATGCCCCAGTCGGCCCAGGTCGGGCTGGGGACCGCCCAGGCGTAGGGGATGTAGTCGTTGGCCAGGGAGGAAGCGATGATCACGTACCGCTCGAACCACATCCCGATGTTGATAAAGATCGAGATGACGAACAGCGAGGTCAGGTTGGTCCGGATCTTCCGGAACCACAGCAGCTGGGAGATGAAGGCGTTGCAGATGATCATCGTCCAGCCGCCCCACCACTGCGGACCGAAGGCGCGGCGCCAGAAGGTGGTCTGTTCAAAGGTGTTGCCGCTGTACCAGGCGATGAAATACTCCATCGCGTAGCTGTAGAACAGGATCGAACCGGTCAGCAGCGTGAGCTTGGCCAGGTTGTCGAAGTGGTAGTCGGTGATCATGTGCTCGATCTTGAGCGCCTTCCGGAGCGGGATCAGCAGCGTCAGCACCATCCCGATGCCGGAGTAGATCGCTCCCGCCACGAAGTAGGGCGCGAAGATCGTCCCGTGCCAGCCGGGCACGATGCCCATGGCGAAGTCCCAGGACACCACCGAGTGGACCGAGAGGACCAGCGGCGTCGCCAGCGCGGCCAGGTACAGATAGGCGCGGGAGTAGTGCCGCCACTGGTTGTCGGTCCCCTGCCAGCCGATCGAAAACGCCCGGTACAGCATCTGACGCCAGCCGCTCACCTTGTCCCGCACCGCCGCCACGTCCGGCACCAGGCCGACGATGAGGAACGTGGTCGAGACGGTCAGGTAGGTGCTGATCGCGAAGACGTCCCAGATGAGGGGCGACTTGAAATTGGGCCAGAGAAACCGCTGGTTGGGGTACGGCAGCAGCCAGTAGAAGAACCACTGCCGGCCGATGTGGATGATCGGAAACAGCGCCGCGGTGGTCACCGCGAAGACCGTCATGGCCTCGGTCGCCCGGTAGACCGCCGTCCGCCAGGGCGAGCGGAACAGAAAGAGAATCGCCGAGATCAGCGTGCCGGCGTGCCCGATACCGACCCAGAACACGAAGTTGGTGATGTACACCAGCCACATGCCCGGCGGGGTGTACCCGGCCAGTCCGAGACCGTCCTTCAGCAGCAGCGTGAAGGTGACCACCCCGACCAGGAAGGCGGCAATCGCGCCGCCCAGGGCCAGCATGTAGCCTCGACTGGGCGTGCTGAGCGTCGCGACCACATCGCGGGTGACCTCCGCGTGGGTCTGTTTCGGAATCCGGGGGTCCTGCGCGACGGCGGTCATCGATCAGGCCTCCGAACGGTGCAGGACTTTGGCCAGATAGGTCACGGACGGACGCACGTTGATGTCCTCCAGCACGTGATAGGCCCGGGCATCCTGGGCCGCGCGATTGACCCGGCTGCCCGAGGTCGCCATGTCACCGAAGGTGATCGCCTCCGAAGGACAGGCCTGGGCACAGGCGGTGATGACGTCCCCGTCCCGGAGCGGCCGGTCTTCCATCCGGGCCTGGTTCTGCGCCGTGCGGATCCGCTGCACGCAGAAGGTGCACTTCTCCATGACGCCGCGCGCCCGGACCGTGACTTCGGGATTGAGCTGATAATTGAGCGGCTCGGGAAACGCCTTCTTCGCGTAGGCGAGCCAGTTGAAGTAGCGGACCTTGTAGGGACAGTTGTTGCCGCAGTAGCGGGTGCCCACGCAGCGGTTGTAGACCTGGCCGTTCAGGCCGTCCGCCGTATGATAGGCCGCGTAGACCGGGCATACCGGCTCGCAGGGCGCGTTGGCGCACTGCTGGCAGAGCATCGGAACCACCCGGGCCTGCGGGGCTTCACCGTCCTCCCCGCCCTCCCAGTACCGTTCGATCCGCATCCAGGTCATTTCCCGGCCCCGGCGGACCTGCTCCTCGCCCACGATCGGAATGTTGTTCTCGGCGTAACAGGCCGTGACGCAGGCGGAACAGCCGGTGCATCTGGCCAGGTCGATCACCATGCCCCACTTGGGCAGGTCGCGGGCGTAGTCGCCGTGCAGAATCTTCTCCTGCTGGCTCTCCCGGAACCCCTCGATGGCCGGGAGTTCCCGCTCCGGGTTCACCTCGTGGCCGTGGCCCTCGCCCCGCTCAAACTGGTCCAGGGTGAGCCCGCGCCGCACGGCATCGGCCGGCATGGCACTGGCGATCCCGCGGCCCAGCTGCCGGGTGTTGCCCTCGGTCTTGGCCACATGGACCCAGCGGCCGGTCTTCACCGCCGTCACCCGGGTGGCCAGGTAGGGGAGGAACCCGTTGCCATCCTGGGCGCCGAGCAGGTCGAGCGGATTCACCCCCCGCCCACGCGCGTAGTCGCCGTATTCGGTGTGGCCCAGCCCCAGCGGAATCGAGAGCGTCTCGGGATGGATGCCCGGATACAGGTAGGCCGGGGCCTCGATGGTTCCGTGCGGAGAGGTGAGGCGCAACACCTCGCCTTCCTCGACGTTCATGGCCCGGGCCGTATCGGGATGGATCTCGACCCAGGAGTGCCAGGTGATCCGGGTGACCGGATCCGACAGCTCCAGCAGCCAGGGCCGGTTGGCCCCGCGCCCGTCGCCATAGACGCCGGGCGCGGTCGCAAAGAAGAAGGGTCCGTCGCCGTCGAACGCCGGCCTGGCATAGGACGGCTGATACCCTGAAGCCAGCCGGACCGGGGTCGCCGGCGGGGGATCATAGACGCCGCCCCGCTGCAGCGCCTCGCGCCAGAAGAGATCGGCATCCCGGGCCCCGCGCTGGCGGGCCAGGTCGGCCCAGGCGGCCTTGAGGTAGGCCTCGAAGGTCGGCGCGTTGAACCGGGCCAGCGGGCCGCCCGCCTTGGCCGAGACCTGGAGCAGCAGGTCGCCGGTGGCCATGCTGCCGGCTTCGTCCGGCTTGTGGCCGAAGACCTGCTCCATCACGGGCTGCATCAGGCTCACGATCCCGGCCCGGGGACGGGCATCGTCCCAGCGCTCCAGCGCATGGAGGTCGGGGAGCACCAGATCACACTGGGCCGCGGTCTCGTCCAGGTACATCGAGGTCGAGACCCGGAAGCCCGCCTTCTTGAGCCGGTCGGCGAAGCCGAAGCCCGCCGGCAGGGTGTGCGCCGGGTTGGACTCGTGCACCAGCAGGACGCCCACCTGGCCCTGGTCCAGCGCCTGGCCCAGCGACTCCATGGCCCCGTAGCCGTCACCGTGATCGGGATCGGCGCCGAAGAGGACGGTTTCGCCCACGTTGCCGGCGACGTAATTGAGCAGGTTCACCGCGGCCGCCAGCTCGGCGCTGCCCCGGTGCTGGTTCCCGATGCCGCCGGCCACCGCCAGGCTGGGCGAGGCCGAGGCAAACTCCCGGGCCACCCGCCGGATCACACCGGCCGGGACGCCGCTTTCGTCCTGGGCCCATTCCGGGGTGAACCGGCTCAGGCTGTTGCGCAGACCGTTGGCATCCGCCGGTGAGCCGCTCCGTTCGGAAAGAATGACGCTGGTCATCGCCAGGGCGACCGCGGTATCCCCACCCGGCGTCACCGCCACCCACTCGTCGGCGTTCATCCCGGTGAGGGACATCCGGGCGGCAAAGGCGACGTGCCTGGCGCCCTCGCCGTTGCCCTTGCCGTGGGACGCGGCGAAGCCCCGGGCGTTTTCCATCGGGGCGAGCCAGGTCTCCAGGAAATCCGCGCCGAAGGAGACGATGTACCGGGCCCTGGAGAAATCATGCGCCGGCAGCTGATCCAGCCCGAAGACCTGCCGGTTCGCCAGCCGCAACGGTTCGTGATCGAACGCCCGGTAGCGTACCAGCCGCCCGCCCAGGGCGCCGACCCAGGAGCCGAGCAGGTCGTTGAGCGTGCCCCGGCCCGCGCCGGAGATGACCGCTACCCCGCTCCCGGCCTGGGCCACTCTCTGGGCCAGCTGGGTGATCGCGTCGTCCCAGCTGACCGGGACCAGGGCGCCGGAGGCGTCCCGCGCCAGCGGCCCCCGGAGCCGGCCCGGGTTGTACAGGCCCTGCAGGGCGGACTGTCCCAGCGAGCAGAGCCGGCCCCGGTTCACCGGATGGTCCGGATTGCCCTCGAGCTTGATGGCCCGGCCTTCCCGGGTCTTCACGTGGAGCCCGCACCCCGCCGCGCACTCGGTGCAGGTGCTGGCGTACCAGGTGGGAACCCCCGGGACCTGGTCTTCGGACTGCACCAGGTAGGGCACCAGCTTCTCCACCTTGCGGGTAGAGCATCCCGACAGGACCGCGGCCCCGCCTCCGGCCACGCCGACGACCTTGAGGAACTTCCGGCGACTGACTGTTGAAGAGCCTTCGTCTGGCATTCCAGCTCCTGGGAGATCGCTGCGAGCTAGCGTAGTCCGGCCAGCCGCTGGCGGGCCGCGGGAACCACCGCGGACCGGCTGCGGACCCGGCCGCCTAGTGATGGCACGTTGAGCAGTCCCGGATCACGTCCCGTTCCTTATGGCACGTGATGCAGAAGCCCATATTGTTGATGTTGTTGACCTTGTAGATCTGCGGCATGCGGGCGACGTCGCCATGGCAGGTCATGCACGCCGCCGGCCCCAGCACCTTGATGTGCCGCATATGCGGGAAGTGCGCGTGCCGGGCCAGCAGATGCACCCGAACCCACTCCACCGGCGTCTTGTCGTTCCACGCCTTCCGCACCTTCCGGATCTCGGCCTGCGCCGTGCTGTCGGCGCCGCCGATCACCAGATGGCACCCCATGCAGGTCTCGATCGAGGGAATCCCCGGCTCCGAGGAAACCGCCACCGTGTAGTGGCAGTACTGGCACTGGATTTCGTACTGGCCGGCGTGGATATCGTGGCGGAAGAAGATCGGCTGCCGGGGCCCCGGAAGCGCCGCCGTGTCGGTGATGACCATGGCCGTGCCGGGCTGGGGCTGCTGGGGCGCGGGCGCCGACGGCCCGGAGGCCGCCTGCCCTCCGCCCGGCGCCTGCTGGAAGAAGAGGAATCCGGCGACGAGCAGGGCCGAGGTTCCACTACCCAGGAGGACAAGCTTACGCATACGCGTCAACCACCCGGAGGATCGAGGACATAGGAAGGCGGCCGGCCCGGGGTCGGGTCACAGCGGCCAGAAGTTTGTGAACGAGCCAGCGAGAAAGCAACCCACGAGACCCCGGGGCGGCAGACCCGGGCGTGGATCGAGCCGGTCAGCCCGCCTTGCTGCGGCGGTAGACCGGTGATTCTTCCGGTTCGGTCCGGATCCACTCGGCCTTGCGGCGCATGAATCCGAGAAAGGCCTCGATGGCCTTCCGGTCGGCGAACTCCAGCCAGCACCAGCGGACCGGTCCGGTCCGGAGCCCGCCGCGAATGGCCTCGCGGATGACTCCGGACAGCCTGGCCAGCCCCTCGACCCGGCGCTCGTCCTCCTGGGTCAACACGAAGGTGCCGCCGACCCCCATTTCCATCACATGCAGCCAGCCCAGCCGGCGGAACCGGACCGAGTACTCCCAGGCCCAGTTCCATTCCCGGTTGACGTAGCGGACCGCTTCCGTTACGCCCTCGATCCCAAGCAGCCCGTCGCGCAGCATCTGAAACCGCCTCGCCGCGTGGGGCGGCAGGTCTCGGATGGGTGCGGCCGGCTTGGGGGCGGTCTTGGGATCACGGTAGAGATTCGCGGACCAATAGGCGTTGGATCGGGCCAAGATGTCCCTCGGACTCGGCTGGGTAACACGTGAAGCGGGCGTATATTAACCCCGCGCGGCGCATGTGGGGAGGGGGTGAAATCGCGGCCCTCCGCGCGGGGAGAGGCCTCATTCCGGACCGCCCGCACCGACCCCCCGCCGCTCGAGGTACCGGCGGACCTCGATCCCCATCGCCCGGACGAGCGCCGCCTCCCGCCCATCCAGGTCGGCCCGGTAGATGATCTCCCGAAAGGATCGCATGACATGGTCGCTCTGGCGGGTCTTGAAGAACTCGATCGCCTCCAGCGTCAACTGCCAGTCGGCGAACAGCCGTTCGAGCTGCTCGCTCACCGCCGGGTCGGCCACGTGGCGCGGCGGCTTCACCGGCTGTGCTTCCCCACCCCGCGCGAGCCAGATCTCGTAGCTCATGATCGCCACCGCCTGCGCCAGGTTGAGCGAGCGGTACTCGGGGCTGGTCGGAATCGAGACCAGCTCGTGGCAATGATCCAGTTCCGCGTTGGTGAGTCCCTTGTCTTCCCGCCCCGCCACCACCGCCACGGGGCCCCGGTCCAGATACGCCACCATCTCTCCCGCCGCCGCCCGGGGCCGGCGCACCGACCGCTTGGCCGCCCGGCCACGGGCCGTCAGGCCGACCACCCGGACGCAGTCGGCCACCGCCTCGGGCAGGCTGTCAAACAGCCGGATCCGCTCGACCAGGTCCGCCGTATTGTGGGCGATCCCCTCGATCCGCCAGGGATCGAAGACCTCCGGCGTGACCAGCCGGAGGTCGGTGATCCCGAAATTCTTCGCGATCCGGACCGCCGCGGCAATGTTGACGATGTCCTGCGGGGCGACGAGGACGAGAGCGGGAGAGAACATGAGGGATTGCGGGATTGGGGGATTGAGGGATTGAAAGATTGAGGGATGGAAAGATTGAGGGATTGAGGGATTGAAAGATTGAGGGATTGGACGCCCGCACGGATCCCGATGGGCAGTCAATCCCTCAATCGGCCAATCCCTCAATCCTTCAATCCCCGGCGTCCGGCAGCCGGATCGTCACCCCGGCCTGGCGTTCGATCAGCCGGATGGCTTCGAGGTAGTCGGCCTCATCGCCCAGGGCTGCCCGCGCCGCGACGAATCGGTCATGGGCCAGATCCAGGACCGGTCCCTCCACCTCGAGCTGCTTCAGAAGGTCGCAGGCAATGCCGGCGTCCTTCTCCAGCAGCGCCAGCCGGAACGTCCGGGGCCAGAGGCCGGTGAGCACGCGTTCAGGCACCAGTCGCTCGCTCACGAACGAACGGCCGCTGGAGGCGTTCAGAACTTCCAGCGCCTTGGCGGCCGGGACACCCGCCTTGACCAGCGCGGCGATCCCTTCACCCACCGCCAGGATATTGACCGCCAGCAGGGCGTTGTTCACCGCCTTCATGGCGTCCCCCGCTCCGACCGGCCCCAGGTGTTCGATCCGCCGGCCGAAGGCCTCCAGCACCGGGAGGGCCCGGGCGAAGGTGGCCTCGTCCGCCCCGACCATGACCGTGAGCGTGCCGGAAGCCGCCCCGTCGGTGCCACCGCTCACCGGTGCGTCCGCGAAGGCCACGCCGGCCTGGTCGAGCCGGGCCGCGATCTTCCGGGAGGTGGCCGGGTCGCCGGAGGTGCAATCGAGAAAGAGGCTGCCCCGGGCCAGGCCGGCCAGCACGCCGTCCGGGCCGTCCAGCAGGCCCAGGACGTCCCGCGAGGTGGACAGACAGGTAATGACCACGTCGGCGCCCGCGGCCGCCTCCCGCGGTGTCGCCGCGGCCCGTGCAGGATGCGCCTCGGCAAAGGCCCGCGCCCGCCCGGCGGTCCGGTTCCAGACGGTGAGAGAATGCCGCGTCGCGAGGTGCGCCGCCATCGGAGTGCCGATCGCGCCGAGACCGAGGAATGCCACGTTCATGACCGCGTCTCCCGAAATGATGTCATTCCAAAGATAAGTCGGCCCGTGACGCGACCGGGCCAAACGCAACGCCGCCCGGGTCTCCCCGGGCGGCGCGCGCGTTTTGGATCAGGGCGTGACCCGATTTCAGGGCACGTTGATCGTCTGGGTCTGTGAATCCGACAGCCCGCCGCCATCGGTCACGGTGAGCTTGAGATCGAAGGTCTTGGGACCGGGGAAGGTCGTGGAAATGGTCGACCCGTTCCGGGTGATCGAGGTGCCGACCACCTGCCAGTCATAGGAGACGATCCCGTTGTCGTCGGTGGAGCCGGTGCCGTCGAACGTGCAGTGGCGCGCGGCATCGCAGTTCCAGGTGAAGCTGGCCGTGGGCGGCATGTTGCCCGGACCGCCGCCGGTCACGTTCACCGTCTTGGTGATGCTGCTGGTGAGCCCGCCGTTGTCGGTCACCTCGAGGGTGAGATCGAACGTCGCGGGGTTCGGGAAGGTCCGGCTGAACGTGGACGTGGTCCGGACGGTGTTGCCGTTCGCCAGTTTCCAGGCGTAGGCCACGATGCTGCCGTCAGGATCGTTCGACAGGGTGCCGTCGAAGCTGCAGTTCAGCGACGCGTCGCAGGTGTAGCTGAAGTCGGCCACGGGCGGCATGTTGGGCGGCCCGCCGCCACCGATGAAGCCCATGTAGAGCAGCTTGTTGGGGCTGCCGGTGCCGGGGTTGCCGACCTTGTTGCTGGTCGCGTTGTTGACCAGGGCCGCGGCCACCTGGGCCGGGGTCGCGGTCGGGTTGGCCGCCAGATAGAGACCGGCCACGCCCGCCACGTGCGGCGAGGACATCGAAGTGCCGCTGATGGTGGCGGTCGCGGTGTTGCTCCCGATCCAGCCGGCGGTGATGTTCACGCCCGGGCCGAAGAGGTCCAGGCAGGTGCCGAAGTTCGAGAACGACGCCCGGTTGTCGTTGATGTCGGTGGCGCCGACGGTCAGCGCCTCGGGCACGGCGGCCGGCGACTGGGTGCACGCGTTGGCGCTGCTGTTGCCGGCCGAGACGGCGTAGACCACCCCCGAGGCGATCGAGTTCTGGACCGCGGTGTTGGTGGCCGCGTCAAAGCTGCCGCCCAGGCTCATGTTGGCCACGGCGGGCTTGATGGCGTTGGCGGTGACCCAGTCGATGCCGGCGATGACCTGGGCAAAGGTGCCCGATCCGGCGCAGTTGAGCACCCGCACGCCGACGACGGTCATGCCCTTGGCGACGCCGTAGGTGGTCCCCGCGGCGGTCGTGGCCGTGTGGGTCCCGTGGCCGTTGCAGTCCACCGCGCCGCCGCCGCTGGTGATGGCGTCAAAGCCGGGAGAGGCCCGGCCGCCGAAGTCGACGTGGCTGTAGAGAATGCCGGTGTCGATCCCGTAGAAATGGACGCCGGAGCCGTTGTTGCTGTAGGTGTAGCTGTTGTTGAGCGGCAGGTTCATCTGGTCGATCCGGTCCAGCCCCCAGGAAGGTGTGGGGGACTGGGTCGCGTCGAGATGGACCACCCCGTCCGCCTGGACGTAGTCGACCCGCGCGTCCTGCTGCAGCCGGGCAACCTGCTGTGGCGTGAGCCGGGCCGCAAAGCCGCCGATCGCGTGGTTGTACACGAAGTCCGGCACGATTCCCTCGGCCCGCATGAGGGCGGAGGACACCGAAGCCCCGCTCGCCGGCGTACCCTTCAGTACGACAATGTAGCGCCCCTGGGCGTCCGCCCGGGCCTGACTCAGGCCGGGAGCCGGCGCCGCGCTGTTGGCGGGGTTCGTGGGAGTATTCTCACCGGCGCAGGCCGCCAGCAGGGTGAGCATACCGAGAGCGAGTGCACGTCGTCTCATTCGGTGACTTCCTTGGTCAGGGGTGGTGAAGAGAGAGACCGCATGACATGGGAAACGGCAACGGCGGGACCGGTTGGGCCCCGCCAGGGGAAACGCGATCTGACATACTCCTCCCACCTGCGCCCGCGCGAGACGGCGGCAGGGGGGACCTGTCTTCGAGAATGGACCTCGAGAAAACCACGCGGCTCCGGACTCCGGCTGAGACGGACTGATTCCCGGACAGGCGACATCAGGGAACCGAGCAGGAGACCCGTGCCTCCGGCGGCTGTCGGAGGTGGATTGCCTGCGCGTTTCGTTCGGCGATCTATGGAACCGGCCTGGCCTGGTCTGCCGCTGCCGGGGTGGGGGAACGGATCCGCCACCTCCGGTGGGCTCAGGGCGATGCGAACGACCCTGCCGGACCCGCGGTCCGGTGCCGTGCCTGGCAAGCTGTTACACTAGGAAAGGGCTGAAGTGGAAGCCCGACGTTTCCGGTGCACATTTCGTTCCTTCCGGATACGGGGGCTTAAGAGAAGGTATTGCAACGAAGGGCCGGCCCGCAACCCCGGAAAGTGAGGGATCCCCTCAACAGCGTAGTCTCACCGGAGCAACTATTTTCCCGTCATGCCTCCGCGCGTGCTGCACGTTGACCTGGACGCCTTCTTCGTCGAAGTCTGCCGGATGCACCACCCCGAACTCCGGGCGGTGGATCTTCTGGTGGTCGGCGGACGGCGGGAGCAGCGTGGCGTGGTGCAATCCGCGTCCTACGGGGCCCGGCGCTACGGAGTCCGCTCCGGCATGCCGATCGCCCAGGCGGTCAGGCTCTGCCCCCAGGCCACCTTCTTCCAGGGCGCCTTCTCCCATTACCGGGATGCGTCACGCAAGGTCGCCGAAGTCCTCCGGCGCTTCTCGCCGACCGTCGCCATGGCCTCGCTGGATGAGGCCTATCTCGATTTCAACGGCACCGAACTGCTCCACCCGGTGAGCCTGCTCCCGGTCGCCGAGCGGATCCGGGACGAGGTCCTCCGGGACGCGGGGCTCGCCTGCAGCATCGGCATCGGCCCCAACCGCATGGTGGCCAAGCTGGCCTCGGATGCGGCCAAACCCCGGGGCCTCCTGGAGGTGCGCGCCGGCTGGGAAGCCGGCTTCCTCGCCGGGCTCCCGCTGCGGGCGATTCCGGGCATCGGCCCGCGCGCGGCCGAACGGCTCGAGCGGCTCGGGCTGGTCGACGTGTGGCAGGTCCAGCGGATGCGGCTGGAGGAACTGGAGCGCCTGCTGGGAGAGGAGGCCCGGTGGCTCATGCACCGCTGTCAGGGCCAGGGCGGCTCGCGCCTCACCCCGGGCCGGCTGCCGAAATCGGTGAGCCGGGAGACGACCTTCTCGCAGGATACGGCCGACGAGGCGCGCCTCGACCGGATTGTCGCCCGCTTCAGCGCCCGGGTGGCCGCCCAGCTGCGGGAAGAAGGACTCGCCGCGCGGACGGTGACCCTCAAGCTGCGCCACGGCGACTTCCGCACCGTGACCCGCCGGCGGACCCTGCCCGAGCCGACCGACCTCGACACCGACATCTACCGGGCCGCGCGCGAACTCCTCACCCCGGCCTTCGATGAGGCCCGCGCCCGCGGCCAGGGCATCCGGCTCATCGGCGTCGGCACCTCGAACCTCGAACCGGCCGGCCCCGCCAGCCTGTTCGAACCCCCCGAACGCACCCGCGCCCGCGCGGTTACGCGGGCGGTGGACCAGGTACGCGAGAAATTCGGGTTCGATGCGGTGCGGGCGGCGAAGCTGATCGAGGGGTCGAGGGATTGAGGGATTGAAAGATTGAGGGAGTGGTTGTGGATACCTGCAATCCCTCAATCCCTCAATCCCTCGATCCCTCAATCCCTCAATCCCTCAATCCTTCAATCCCTCAATCCCTCAATCCTTCAATCCTTCAATCCCTCAATCCCTCAATCCCTCATTCCCCCGCTCTCCTCCCCAGCTCCCGGTCCAGCATGATGAGAGCGGCGCGGTTGTCGCCCACCATGCGGAGCGTCTCCAGGATCTGGGCGCTGGTCTTCTCCTCCTCCACCTGCTCCCTCACGAACCAGTCCAGGAAGCCCTGGGTGGCGTAGTCGCCTTCCTTCACCGCGGCGGCGTAGATCGCGTTGATCTTCGCCGATACCGCCTGCTCGTGCTGGTGCGCCTGCTCGAAGATCTCCAGCGGCGAGGCGAACTTCGCCGGCGGCTGTTCCAGCCCGCCCAGCGTCACCCGGCCGCCCCGGTCGAGCAGGTGATCGAAGAACTTCATGGCGTGTGCCGATTCCTCCTGGGACTGGATCCGCATCCAGCGGGCCGAGCCGCCCAGGTTGCCCGCCTCGAACCAGGCCGCCATGGAAAGGTAGAGATAGGACGAGTAGAACTCGTGTTTGATCTGTTCGTTCATCAGGGTCTGGATGTTCTGGCTCAGAGGCACGATGCGGATCTCCCTGGTTGTCGGTCGATGGCGTGGGCCTACTTGAGATCGGCCGGCTCGAACCGGAGGCCGATGGCACCCGAGGCCGCCGTGATCTCGGGCCCCAGATCCCGGAATGTAGCGCTGCGCCCGTCCGGCGCGACCACCCGGACGGTGCTGTTGCCGTACAGCCGGTAGTACCCCAGCCGCACGTGGTCGGTGCCCGAAGGCACCTGACAGGGACACTCCATGGCCCCCTGCAGGCCGGCGTTCACGATCACCCGCAGCGGCACCCCGGTGTTGTTGGTGATGAGCGGGGCGAACCAGTCGCCCGACGCGGTGCGGCTGGTGAGGGGGAGCGGGATCCGCCCGCGGGGCTTCTCGACCCGCAGCACCCCCTGCACCGGCTCGCCCAGCCGGGCGTCGGCCGGCCCGACCGGCTGGACCAGATACCACTGGACAAAGAGCGCCCGGCCGCGCGGGACCGGATGCCGGACCGTGGCCCCGGCGGGCACCACCACCTCGGCGCTGTCCACCAGGACCCGCACCGGCTCGACCAGCCGGTTCTCGATCACGAGCCGGGCGCCCCGCCCCCGCAGAAACACCACCCCGACCAGCAGCAGCGGCACCAGGAGCCACACCCACCGGTGTCGAGCGGCCGGCGCCGGAGCCGTGGCCTCCACCGTCCGCGAGACCGGCCGCTCCTGGCTGCGCACCACCGCCGTCGCGGCCTCCGGATCCACCCGGGCCGTCTTCATCCGGCGTTCCAGGCTGTCGGCCGAGATCTCGCCGGGCGCCCCCCCGCGCTCCCCCTCTTCCAGCGCCTCCAGGACCCGCCCGGCCGACTGATACCGATCGGCCGGCTTCTTCGCCAGACAGCGAAGAATGACCTCGGAGAGCCAGGCCGGGATCTGGGCGTTCCGCCCGCTGGGACGCTCGACCGGTTCGGCCAGGTGCTTGCCCACGATCTCCTGGGACGACGCGCCCTCGAACGGCGGCGACCCGGTCACCATCTGGTAGAGCAACGCCCCCACGGCGTAGAGGTCGCTCCGGTGATCCAGCCGGGCGTCACCCAGGGCCTGCTCCGGACTCATGTAGTGCGGTGTGCCGAGGGTGAACCCGCCCTGGGTGAGCCCCGGTCCCTCCTGGGTCACCCGCTTGGCGATGCCGAAGTCCACCAGCAGCACCCGGCCGGTGCCGCGTTCGATCATGATGTTGTCGGGCTTGATGTCCCGATGCACCAGGCCGCGGCCGTGGGCGTAGTCGAGTGCCTGGAGGATGGGCCGGATGATGGTCAGGGTCCGGCTCAGGTCGAGCGTTGGACGGGCGCGGAGCACCTCGGACAGCGTCTCTCCGTCCACGAACGGCATGGCGTAGTAGACCAGCCCCTCGGCGTCCCCCACGAAGTGGATCGGCAGGATCGCCGGATGGGCCAGCTGGGCCAGGGTGCGGGCCTCCTGGCGGAATCGGGCCAGCATGCCGGCCGTCCAGGCGATATCGGGGTGCAGCACCTTCACCGCCAGCCGCCGCTGCAGTTCCTCGTCCCACACCTCGAAGACTTCCGCGAAACCGCCCCGGCCGATCGACCGGCGCACCAGGTACTTCGGACCCAGGGCCCGGCTCAGCCGGGTCATGACCGATTCGTTCGACCCGGCGGCGGAAGACGCAGGCTCAGGCCCGGGCCGCTCGCCCGTCGGCTTGCCGCAGAAGGCGCAGAAGGAGGCGTCGGCCGGCAGCGGAGTGCCGCAGGATGGGCAGGGGAAGGTGGGCACGTGGGGCTCCGGTCACACGGGATTGGTCCCGGAGAAGATAGGCGAACAGGCGGGCAGGCGGGCAGGCGGACGGGCTGGCCCGCGGGGGACGGGGGTTCGTAGCGCCGGCGCCGCAACAGGGGGGACCCCGGGGTGCGGCCCTCGAAACCCGTCAGCACCGGGCAACCCGCGGCCGGGGAACGGGTTATGGGACCGGAATCGGTGTATCGCACTTCGTGCACTTCGTGCACTAGACTGGCACATTTCTGGCAATTTCTGGCTGATAGTTGCGAAAGTGTCAACGATTTTCTGCCCAACGTGCAGTCTTCCGTTGACACCGCGACGCCAGGATTGTATCGTCCGCCAGCCCGAAATCCGCCCGGGCACCCGAGACCCACACCTGTGAGGCAGCGACCCCATGGCCACCATCGCCCGACCCGCCCCCGCCCGCACCCGCCTGCCCGAAACCTCCGACGTCCAGAAACTGATCGACCTGATCCGGGAGAAGAACATCAAGGTCGTCGACGTGAAGTTCTGCGACCTGCCCGGCACCTGGCAGCACTTCTCCATTCCGGCGGACACGCTGGATGAGTCCATGGTCAAGGAAGGGCTGGGCTTCGACGGATCGTCGATCCGGGGCTTCCAGGCCATCAACGAGAGCGACATGCTCCTCATGCCGGATGTCTCCACCGCGTTCGTGGATCCGGTGCTCGAGGTGCCGACCCTTTCGCTCATCTGCGACATCTACGACCCGATCACGCTCGAGCCGTATTCCCGGGACCCCCGGTTCATCGCCTTCAAGGCGGAGGAGTATCTGAAGACGAGCGGTATCGCGACCGCCTCCTACTGGGGCCCGGAAGCCGAGTTCTTCATCTTCAACTCGGTGCGGTTCGACCAGAACGCGCACGAGGGCTATTACCACGTGGACGCCGAGGAGGGGATCTGGAACTCGGGCCGGAACGGCACCCCCAACCTGGCCCACCGGCCCCGGCACAAGGAGGGCTACTTCCCGGTGCCCCCGGTGGACCGGCTGCAGGACGTCCGTTCGAAGATCATGCTGGCGCTGATCCAGGCCGGCATTCCGGTCGAGGTCCAGCACCACGAGGTGTCCACCGCGGGCCAGGCCGAGATCGATTTCCGCTTCGGGACCCTGGTGCAGACGGCCGACCGGCTGCTGGCCTACAAGTACGTGGTCAAGAACGTCTGCCACGCGCTGGGCTACACGGCCACCTTCATGCCCAAGCCGCTCTTCGGCGACAACGGCTCCGGGATGCACGTCCATCAGAGCCTCTGGCAGGACGAGGGCAACCTCTTCTATGACGCCGGGGGCTATGCCCTGCTCTCGGATACCGCGCGGCACTACATCGGCGGGCTCATCGCCCACGCCCCCGCCCTGCTCGCGCTCTGCGCGCCGACCACCAACAGCTACCGCCGCCTGGTGCCCGGTTTCGAGGCGCCGGTGAACCTGATGTACTCCCAGCGGAATCGGTCGGCCATCTGCCGCATCCCGACCTACTCGTCCAGCCCCAGGGCCCGCCGGGTGGAGTTCCGTGCGCCGGATCCGTCCTGCAACCCCTACCTGGCCTTCTCCGCCATGCTCATGGCCGGCCTCGACGGCATCCGCCGGAAGATCGAGCCGCCCGGGCCGATCGACGAGGATCTCTACGAGCTGCACGACGAACGGAAGAAGACCATCCGCAACACGCCCGGCTCGCTGGCCGAGGCGCTGGCTGCGCTCGAGTCCGACCACCAGTTCCTGCTCGAGGGCGACGTCTTCACCCCGGACGTGATCGAGACCTGGCTCGCCATGAAGCAGAAGGACGTGGCGGCGGTAAACCTGCGGCCACATCCGTATGAGTTCTTCATGTACTACGACGGATAGGGGGCGGGCGGGCAGGCGGGCAGGCGGGCGGGCGGGCAGGCGGGCGGGCGGGCGGCCGGGCGGCCGCTCTGCCCGCCCGGTCCTTTTCGGGGCCGTCCTGGCCGTCCCGGCCGCCTCGGGATTCACAACCAGATGCAGCGTGCAGGCGGAGGGACTCTCCTTCCGTCTTTCCGCCCTTCCGTCTTTCCGTCCACAAACCACGCCGTGGGGTCTCGATCCATCGCCGGATCCATCCGGGCTACCGGTGGATGATGGTCCATAGAGTTCCGAACCGGTCCCGCAGTTGAGCGAAGCGGGAAGCAAAGAAAGTCTTGCCAATCGGTATGCCCGTTTCGCCGCCAGCAGCCAGAATGGCATAGACCCTTTCCGCGTCCTCTGCAGCATCGAGCGCAAGGTACAGGTAGGAACTGCGGATCGGCTTGAAGCGGCCGGGGGGCACGTCGTTTCCGATCAGCTCGACGCCAGCCAGGGTCAGGCGCGCGTGGGCCACGGCGTCTCCCGAGCCTGGCGGCCCCTTGATTTCCGCCGGCAGCTCTCGCTGTTTCAGCATCGTCGTGAGTTCGCCGCCGAGCTGGTGTTGGTAGAAGCGAAACGCTTCCTCGCAGTTGCCACCGAAGTTGAGGTGGGTGTACAACTTCATCGGGCCCTCCGGTTGACGGTTCAGTGACGCCGCCGGGCTGCCGGCGGCCGTTTCCAGTCGTTAGACGTTCAGCACCGGGAGAACTCATCGGTCGTGGAAGGATTGGCAGCGGGAGAGATCGAGCTCGTGGAGGCGGCCGTGCACGGCGACACCGACGCCTTCCGTCAGCTGGTTGAGCCGCTCCACCGCGAGCTCCACCTGCTCTGCTACCGCATGCTGGGGTCGTACCACGACGCGGAGGATGTCCTGCAGAACGCGCAGTTCAAGGCGTGGCAGGGCCTGAGAGGCTTTGACGGACGCGCGCGCTTTCGGACCTGGATGGTCCGGGTGACCACGAATGCGTGCCTTGACGCCCTGCGGACCCGCCGCCGGCGCGTGCTGCCCCAGGACATCGGTGCCGCCCGGAACCCGGCCCTCGGACTCGGCGACCAGCGCCACGACCTTCCCTGGCTCGAGCCGTTCCCCGATTCACGGCTGCCGGGCGCCGATCCCGCGGCGGCGGCCGAGCTACGGGAGAGCGTGCACCTGGCATTCGTGTGGGCCCTGCAGATCCTTCCGCCACGGCAGCGCGCAACATTGATACTACGGGACGTACTCGATTGGAGCGCCCGGGGAGTCGCCGCGGCGCTCGGGACATCGGTTGCGGCCGTCAACAGTTCGCTGCAGCGGGCCCGGGCAACTCTTGCCCGGCGCCCCGCGGGGGCGGACCTCGCGTCCCGCCGCTCCGGGTACGGCACCGGGCTTGACGAACTGGCGGCCCGCTACGTCCGCGCCTGGGAAACCGGAGACATGGATGCCATCGTGTCCATGCTGGCGGCCGACGCAATCCACGCGATGCCACCCTGGCCGGCGTGGTTCGCTGGGCGCGACTCGCTGCGGGAGTTGTATGCCCAATACCCCGTCTGGCGGGGGCACCCCGGCCCTGGCGTGTTCCGCATGGTCCCAACCGCGCTGAATGGCGGACTCGCCTTCGCGGAGTACTGCAGGCAACAGGCTGAGGGTCCCTACCACGCCCTCGCACTTACCGTTGTAACGCCCGATCCGTCCGGAACCGAGATAGTCGAGAAGATCAGCTTCGTCAGCGCCGACCTCCTCACGCGCCTGGGGTATCCCTCCGTCCTGGAGTAATCCCGCAGCGACCCGACCCGCGTGCAGCAGGGCGGCAGGATTTCCCGGCCGCCCTCTTCATTTACCCGACCGGGTTCAGGTGTAACTTGATGGCGGAAGGATCCCCCTTCCGCCTTTCCGTCTTGTCGCCCTTCCGCCCATGGACCATGCCGCCCACCTGATGCTGGTGACCGGGGCCCTGCTGTTCGCGGGGGTGCTCTCCAGCCGGCTGTCGGCGCGCTCCGGCGTGCCGGGGACGATTCTGTTCGTCTCGGTGGGCCTGCTGGCCGGCTCCGAAGGGTTGTTTCGCATAGCCTTCGACGATCCCGCGCTCGCCAGCGCCCTCGCGACCGGCTGCCTGGCGCTGATCCTCTTCGACGGCGGGCTCGGGACCCGGGTCCGGGACATCCGCCGGGTGGCCGGGCCCGCGGTCCTGCTGGCGACCCTGGGGGTGGTCGTTTCCGCGGCCCTGGTCGGGGCGGTCGCCGTCCTGCTGCTCCGGATCTCCTGGCTCGAGGGGCTGCTCCTGGGCAGCATCCTCGGCTCGACCGACGCCGCGGCGGTATTCGCCGCCTTCCGCGGGCGGCCGGAGCAGCTGCCCGCGCGGCTCCGCAGCACCCTCGAGGTCGAGTCCGGCCTCAACGACCCGATCGCGATCTTCCTCACCGTGGCGCTCACCGCCGTGCTGGCCGGCGGCGCGGCGCCGCCCTGGTGGGCGGTGGGCACGGAGTTCGTCCGGGAAATGGGGGTCGGTATCGTCCTCGGCGGCGCGGTGGGCTGGTTCAGCGGGCGGCTCATGCGGCGGCTGCACCTGGACGTGGCCGGCCTCTACCTGGTCTTCTCGCTCGCGGTCGCCCTGCTTGCCTTCGGGGGAGCGCACATCGCCCACGGCAGCGGCTATATCGCGGTCTATCTCGCCGGCGTCCTGATGGGAGAGACCCGGCTGCCCTTCGAGCGCGGGGTCCGCCGGTTCCACGACGGGGTCGCCTGGATCTGCCAGGTCGGCGTCTTCGTCCTGCTGGGCCTCCTGGCCTTTCCCAGCCGGCTGGTGGCGGCGGCGCCGGAGGGGCTGACCCTGGCGGTGGTGCTGGTGGTGCTGGCACGGCCGGTCTCGGTCTGGCTCACCACTCTGTTCTTCCGCTTCGACTGGCGGGACCGGCTGGTACTCTCCTGCGGGGGGCTGCGCGGCGCGGTCCCGGTCATCCTCGCGACGATCCCGCTCGCCGCTGGGCTCGAGGGCGCCGGAGAGATCTTCAAC
The DNA here is from genome assembly GCA_050183505.1 of Gemmatimonadales bacterium. Lineage (GTDB taxonomy): Bacteria > Gemmatimonadota > Gemmatimonadetes > Gemmatimonadales > GWC2-71-9 > JBFXBG01. The sequence goes on from JBFXBG010000021.1 coordinate 26,688, forward strand.
ATCACGTTCTTCGCGGTGATCGTCTCGGTGCTGATCCAGGGAACGCTCCTGGTACCCCTGGCCCGCCGGCTCAAACGGGTGGAGACCGGCGCCGCGGAGCCGTCGGTTTCCCTGGAACTCACCGCGCTCCGGGAGACCGGCCAGGAGCTGCTGGGCTACCGGGTGGAACCCCGCTCGACCGCCGCCGGCAAACCGGTCCGGGACCTGGCCCTGCCGGCCGATGCCCTGGTGGTGCTGGTGGTGCGGGACAAGGACGTGATCCCGCCGCGCGGCAGTACCGCGCTGCGGGAACATGATCTGGTCTATGTGCTGAGCGGGGTCGCCAACCGGCCGGTCATCGCCGAGCTGTTCGCCCAGGGCGTGCCGGACGAGGCCATGCTGGCGGGGCCGCCGCACGAGTTCGCGCTCGATGCCCGGATCACCACGGTGGGGGATCTGGACGAGTTCTACGGCATCGCGCTCGGCGCGCCGCGGGAGGAACTCCTCAGCGCCTGGCTGGCCGACCGGCTCAAACGCAGGGCGCAGCCGGGTGACCGGATCCACGCGGGCGAGAGTCCGGCCGTGCTGGTGGTCCTCTCGGTGCGGGACCGGAAGCCGCACATGGTGGGAGTGGACCTGGAAGACAGGACTGAGGACTGAGGACTGAGGACTGAGGACTGAGGACTGAGGACTGAGGACTGAGGACTGAGGACTGAGGACTGAGGACTGAGGACTGAGGACTGAGGACTGAGGACTGAGGACTGAGTCCGAGGCTACCGTTGCCCGGTCGAATCGGCAACGGCCGTCTCGGGGCGGTGTAGATCCCACCATGCAGCCGCTTCTGGTTCTCCCCAGGGCTGGATGTCGATGGCGGCGAGGGCGTGCGCCAGTTCCCGGGCGCTGGCCGGCCGGTCGGCCGGGCGCTTGGCCAGGCAGGCGAGGACCAGACGGTCCAGCGCCGGTGGCACCGGAAGTTCGCTCCGTTGTGAGGGCGGGACGGGCGTATCCTGCAGGTGTTTCATGACGATCTGCATCGCGTTGCCGCCGTGGAAGACGGTGTGGCCGGTCAGGAGGTACCAGGCGACACATCCCAGCGCATACAGATCGGCCCGGCCGTCGATCGTCTCACCCAGCGCCATCTCCGGGGCCATGTAGGCCGGCGTGCCCGGCGTGAGGCCGGCGCCGGTCGCGTTCGAGTCCTCGGTCTTGGTGCCGGCCACGGATTTCACCAGCCCGAAATCGAGTACCTTCACGAAATCATGCTGCAGCCCGAGCCGGCCCAGGTGGATGTTGGCCGGCTTGATGTCCCGGTGGACCAGGCCGCGGGTGTGTGCCTCGTCCAGCGAGGCACACACCTGGCGCAGAATGTGAACCACGCGGGCCGCGGGCAGCGGTCCGGTCTGCCGTACCAGGGTCTCCAGGTCGAGCCCGTCCAGCAGTTCCATGACGAAATAGAACGTCCGGTCCCTGGTCACGCCGAAGTCGTAGAGCTCGACCGTGTGCGGCGAACGCAGGCTGGCCGCGGCCTGCGCCTCCCGCCGGAACCGGCTCACCGCCAGCCGGGCGCCGGCGCCCGATCCGGCGCCCGTCATCTCCGGGCGGATGAGCTTGATCGCCGCCGGCCGCGCCAGCATCCGATGGGTCGCCTGGTAGACCTCGCCCATGCCACCCCGGCCCAGCAGCGCACCCAGATGGTAGCTGCCCAGCTCCCGTGCCCGGGTCACCTCCCGGCCCAGCCCGTAGACCACCCGGGCCCCCAGGTACGCGAAACCCACGGCGAACCCGGCGTGAAAGAAGGAACTGACAAGGGCGTCGCCGTTCGCGGTGACCTTCCCCGCCTGGGCAAGCACCAGCAGGCTCAGCGGCGTCATGCCGGCGGCGGCGATCGAGGCCACCAGGGTGCGCCGGGGCGGCCCCGGCAGGAGCAACGGCACCAGAATGACGATCGCCGGGACCCAGTTCATGTTGGGGACCACGCCGGCGGTGAGGTAATACTGCCAGGTGGAGGTGAACGCGATCACGCCGCAGATGGCGACCTCATACGCCAGGCCCAGCGTGTGCAGTCGCGACGCGGGAACCCGGGGATTCCGGGCCACCCGCCACAGGCCCAGCGACGCCAGCGCCGAGAGCAGGTACACGACCTGGAACGCGCCGTCGGACAGGAAGTCGCCCGGCAGGGGATTTCCCGACAGCCGGAGCGACAGCCAGCGCACCAGATAGAGGATCGGGTCGATGCCGAACGCCACCAGCAGCAGCAGCGCCAGCAGGCGCACCCGCCCGCGGACCGCTTCCAGCAGATCCGGCGGCAGAACGGCCGAGATCCGGCTGGTGGGAGTCGAGGACTGAGGGCTGAGGACTGCGGACTGCGGGTCGGGCTCTACGGCCGGGTCGGGCTGGAGCGGCGGCGTCACTCCGGCGCTCCCCCCTGGCGGGCGGCGATGCGCTTGAGGGCGAACCGCAACGCGTCACCCAGGAGGGCGGGCGGATAGCGCTGGAGAAACGGCTCCGGCGGGTCGACGTAGAGCCAGAAGACCTCCATGCACTGCTCGTCGGTCAGCTGGTCGATCCAGTCGGTGCCGGCTTCGACCGGCTCGGGAACGGCGTCGGGCATCACAGCCTCACAAAGCAGAAGCCTTCCGGACAATGTAGCTTCCCCACCCTATGTGCGGCATCGTCGGACTTGCCGGAGCCCGCGTGGGGAGCGACACGCTTCCCGCGCTGCGGCGTGCGCTGGACGGACTCGAGCACCGGGGTCCGGACGACGCGGGCCTGCTGGTATTCGCCCCGGGGGAGGGACCGGCCCGTCTCCTCGATGCGACCGGCCACGCCACACGGCTTCCGCGCACGGCATCGGGCCGCGGCGGCCTCGTCCTGGGACACCGGCGCCTCGCCATCATCGATCCCACCGCGGCGGGCCACCAGCCGATGGCCACGGCCGACGGCCGCTACGTCCTGGTGCTGAACGGGGAGATCTACAACTACCTGGAGCTGCGTCAGGAGCTCGAAACGCGGGGGATCGTCTTTCGCTCCCGCTCCGATACAGAGGTGCTGCTGCAGGCCTGGGCGGCGTGGGGGCCCGCCTGCCTTCCCCGGCTCACCGGAATGTTCGCGTTCGTGATCCTGGACCTGCACGCGCGGCAACTCGTGCTCGCCCGGGATCCGTTCGGCATGAAGCCCTTCTTCTACGCCCGGACCCCCGACGGCCTGGCATTCGCGTCGGAAATCGGCGTGCTGCTGGAGGTTCCGGGGGTATCGCGCCGGGCGGACCCCCAGCGGCTGTTCGACTACCTCGACCTCGGTATCACCGACCACGGCGACCGCACCATGTTCGCGGACGTCAGGGCCCTGCCGGCCGCGCACTACGCGGTGGTCCCGCTGGAGGATCCGGGCCGTATCGCCCCGGTCCGGTTCTGGGAGCCGGACCTGAACGCCCGCCTCGAGCTTTCATTCGATGCGGCGGCGGGGCGGATGCGGGACCTGTTCGTCCGGAGTGTGGAACTCCACCTGCGGGCCGACACCCGGGTCGGCACCCTGCTCTCCGGAGGGGTGGACTCCTCGGCCATCGTCATGGCCATGCGGGAAATCGGGGGAAGAAACCTGGCGCTGCACACCTTCAGCTACATCGGGGACATGGGCGCCATCAGCGAGGAGCCCTGGATCGACGCGGTCAATCAGGCGGCCGGCGCCATTCCCGCCAAGCTGACCCTGGGTCCCGACGAGTGGGCGGCGGAATTCGACCGGCTGATCGCCGCCCAGGGCGAGCCGTTCGGGACGATCGCCATCTACGCCCAGTACCGGCTCTTCCAGATGGCCCGCGATGCCGGCGTCCGTTCCGTGCTCGACGGGCAGGGCGGCGACGAGTTGCTGGGCGGGTACCGCTGGATGTGGTCCGCCCGGATCGCGTCGCTCCTGCGACACGGCAGTCTGGGCGGGGCGTGGCGCCAGCTCCGGGGAACGGCGCCGGCGCATTTCCGGCTGGGTCCTCCGCTCCGGGATACCGCCGCCCGCGCGATCACCATGTGCCTGCCGCGATCCTTTTCCGTGCTGGCTCAGCGGCTGCTCCGCCGGGATGTCAGACCCTGGATCGATCGCCGCTGGGCCCGGCACCACGACCTGCGCCCGATTCCGCCGTGGTGGGCCGGCGGGTACGGGCCGAACGTGCTGCGCGAAGCGCTCTGGCAGGGCATACGGGAACGCACGCTGCCGACGCTGCTGCGCTACGAGGACCGGAATTCCATGGCCCACTCGGTCGAGGCCCGGCTCCCGTTTCTGACCACGGAACTGGCCGAATTCGCTCTGGCCCTGCCGGAGGAGTATCTCGTGGCGCCGGACGCCTCGGGCAAGGCGGTCTTCCGCGCCGCCATGCGGGGGCTGGTGCCGGGTGTGGTGCTCGACCGCCGGGACAAGGTCGGCTTCTCGGTCCCGATCCATGCCTGGATTCCCGAGCTTCCTCTCCTGGACGACCTGCTCGAAGCCGCCCGGGATCTCCCCTGCATCGACCCGGCGGGGATTGCCCCGCTGCTCACCCGGGCCAAAGGCAGCACGCTTCACGACACGATGCGCCGGCAGTCCATGCGGGAGCAGATGAAATACAGTTTCTGGGTCTGGCGGCTGGCCGGGCTGATGGGGTGGGTAAGGAGGTACGGGGTGGAGGTCGGGTGATGAGTTGAGAGGTGGACGGCCAGGACGGCCAGGACGGCCAGGGACGGCCAGGACGGCCGGGGACGGCCAGGACGGCCAGGACGGCCCCAGGGGCCGGGTGTACAGTTGCTGGCGGGGGAGGGCTGGCGGGGCTGCCGCTCAGGTCGGGACCGGGACGGGCGGGCCGTGGCGCAGGCGGTCGGCCAGCCAGGCCCAGTTCACGAAGATCAGGAGCTGGGGCCAGTTCAGGAAGAAGATGTTCATCGTGAGCAGGATGCCCAGGTGGAAGATCAGGGCCAGCGGCAGAATGACCCGGCGGCTCTTCGTCCAGAACAGCATCGCGATGAACCCGAAGTCCATCGCCATGCCGAAGACGGCGGTGAGCAGGCTGGCCCAGGGCCGGGCTGCGATCCACGGTCCCAGGCGACTGAACACCACGTCCTGATTCACCTGATTGAAATCCAGCAGCAGCAGCCGGATGTTCCCGGCCGAGATCCATTCCGGCCCCACGTGGAACAGCTTGGCGTATCCGCCGAACAGATAGATGAACACGACGAACAGCTGGCAGAGGAGCAACGGCCAGTGATAGTCGGCCGGGTCCCGGGCCGTCGCGATGCGGGGGCGCCGGACGGACCAGGCATCGGCGCACGGGGTGAAGGCCAGCACCGCAAGCGCGAGAATCGTGACCTCGAAGCCGCGCTCGGTCGCGCCGGCCTTCCAGAACAGGGTCTCGAGCGGAGCCAGATGGTAGAGCAGGAGCGATGAGACGAGGCAGCTGATCCGGGGCCAGAGCCCGGCCGTCGCCGCCACGAGGGCGGCGACCAGCACCCACTGCAGCACGTGTTCCAGCGGACCGTGTCCCGGGAAGAGCAGAAACCGCCACCGCGCCTGGTGCGGCACGCCGTCCCAGAACGCCCCGGGCAGTGCCGCGATGCCGGCAAAGTCCCGGGACAGCAGGATCCACAGGGCATGAAGGCCGAGGACGATCCGCGCCGCCGCCAGGTTACGCGGATCGCCCGGCGCGAACCAGAACCGCTCCCACCACGGGGGCAGCCGCAGCATCATCGGGGCCCCGGTTCGGACCAGGCGAAGGCCAGGAAGGAATGCACCGTGCCGATGCCGCGGCTGCGCGCCTCCAGACTCCAGGTATCCCGGTACAGCCGGAGCCCGGTGAATGGCCGCGGCGATACGGACGTCCGATCCACCCAGCGGTGGGGATGCAGCAGGAATTCGGGTGCCGTGAGCGGTCCGAGAAAGCGGTCCAGCGTCCCCGGCGTGCCGCCGTCAAGCACGCGTTGCCGCGCGGCGTTGGCCATATCCACCAGCCGGCGCGCAATGACAGCCTGATCCGCCGGCGGGAAGTAGATCGCCACCCGCTCGAACCAGGTGCGAACCTCCCGGAAACCCAGGGGCTCGAAGGCCCGGTAGTCCACCTCGTATTCGACGCCGCGATCATCAACCAGCATCAGGCGGGGATGCGTGTAGTACGGCGGGACCGTCCCGGCAATGAGCGGCCACGAGGCAAACGGGTACATGTCCTTCTGCCCGAAGCCCGCCAGGCCGGAGGCACCCAGGGTATACAGGAGAAACAGACTGACGCGGAAGCGGCGGGAAACGCGCGCGAGGCCGCGCCAGTCGGGGAGCAGCACCAGCGCGGCGAGCAGGAACCCGGCAAAGAGAAACGGGGCGACGATGCCGCTCATCGCAGCTGCACCGTCCCCCCCAGCGCATGGAGCCGCCAGCCCCCGTCGGCCCGTTCGACCGTGCCCGGCACCCGGTCATGGGTCCCACGCTCGTACCCGGCAGCTTCGCGATAGCGCACCGGCCGGCCCCGCGCGTCCCGCAGCGGCTCCCGGTAGTGGCTCGCCAGTCCGCCGATGAAGTGCCAGACCCGCTCCACGTCCCATTCCTGGAAGGGGACCACCGATTGCCCGGCCGGTACCCGCGGTGCCCGGGTTGCCCGGCCCTCGTCCTGCTCGGCCGGCCGGGCGGTGCCCGTCTCGAGCGCGTTGAGCGCCCGGACCAGCAGCGGGCCCGCCCGGTCGGCAAACTCACCATAGAGATCCGCCACCGGCCGGCCCCGCGGCAGGGGAAGCGCCTGTTGCAGAAGCACCGGGCCCGCGTCGGCCCGCTCGACGGCCCGGTGCACCGTCAGGCCGGCCTCCCGGTCGTCGTGGTAGTAAGTCCAGAAGACCGGCCAGGGCCCGCGGTGGCGGGGCAGGAGCGAAGGATGGAGATTGACGCCGCCCAGGCGGGGAACCTCGAACAGGGCGGCGGGGAGAATCCAGCGGTAGGTGACGACGCAGATGATATCCGCCTGCCAGCTGGTGAGCTGGGCGGCGACGGCTGGATCATTTCTATCCAGAGCAAAACGATGGGGAATGCCGCCCTCCCGAGCCCAGGCCGCGAGCGGCATCCGGCCCAGGAAATGGCGCTGGGCCTGCCACAGGGTGCGCAGGACCGGGCCGATCGCCGGCTGGGGAAACCGCCGGGCGGCCTGCACCACACCGACGACCCGGTGCTCCGCGGCCACGGCCTCGACCGCGCGCAGTGAGAGGACCGAGTCGGAGCCGAAGAAGGCGACTTGTAACACGACGATACGTGTCCGGGACGTGGGAGGCCGATCACCACCGGCGAAGGGCGCTTGACAGAGCGGGCGTAACCCGCCAATGACAGCCGCTATGAGCGAGATGAGTCAGAAGCTGACCACCCTGCTGG
>JBFXBG010000022.1:0-33279 GCA_050183505.1 Gemmatimonadales bacterium
CCCTGGCGCGGGTGTGGCCCATTCCGGGCACGCCCGGGCTGGAGCACCGGATCGGCGGCATCGAGAAGCACGTCACCACCGGGCACATCAGCTACGACCCCGAGAACCACCAGAAGATGACCCGGATGCGGGCCGAGAAAGTGGCCGGTATCGCCCGGGATATCCCGCTGCAGCAGGTTACCCTGGGAGATCAGACCGGGGACCTGGCCGTGGTCGGCTGGGGCTCCACCTGGGGCCCGATCCATACCGCCGTCCGGGAACTCCGGAACGAAGGTCTCTCGGTTTCCCATATCCATCTGCGCTACGTCAATCCGTTCCCCCGGAACCTGGGCCCCCTGCTCAAGGGATTCTCCCGGATTCTGGTCCCCGAGATGAACAACGGGCAGCTCGTGACCATGCTCCGGAGCACCTACCTGCTTCCGGCGGAAGGGTACAGCAAGGTCTCCGGCCAGCCGTTCAAGATCAGCGAAATCATGGCGGCCGTGCGGGCCCGCCTGGAGAAGTGACATGACCACCGCGACCCCTCCGGCTCCCACACTCAATCCGAAGGACTACGCCAGCGACCAGGAAGTCCGCTGGTGTCCCGGATGCGGCGACTACGCCATCCTGAAAGCGGTTCAGAAGGTGCTCGCCGATATCGGCGCCCGCCGGGAGGACACCGTGTTCGTCTCGGGCATCGGCTGTTCCTCGCGGTTCCCCTATTACGTCTCGACCTACGGCTTCCATACCATTCACGGGCGGGCCCCGGCCATTGCCACCGGCGTCAAGCTGGCCAATCCGGAGCTGGATGTCTGGGTCATCACCGGAGACGGCGACGGGCTCTCCATCGGCGGCAACCACATGCTGCACGTCCTCCGCCGTAATGTCGACCTGAACATCATCCTGTTCAACAACGAGATCTACGGACTCACCAAGGGCCAGTACTCCCCGACATCCCGCCGCGGCACCCGCTCACCGTCGACTCCCCGGGGCTCGATCGACACCCCGCTCATCCCGGCCGTCTTCGCGCTCGGGGCGGGCGCCCGGTTCGTGGCCCGATCGATCGACACGCTGCAGCCGCACCTGGTGGAGGTCCTCAAACGGGCGCATGCCCACCGGGGCGCTTCCTTCACCGAGGTGTTCCAGAACTGCCTGGTCTTCAATGACGGGGTGTTCGAGGATTTCACCGCGAAGCAGGTCGCCGGAGACTCCCAGCTGCACGTCGAGCATGGCCGGCCCCTCCTGTACGGCAAGGAGAAGAACCGGGGGATCCGGGTGAAGCCGGGCGCGCTGGAACTCGAGGCGGTGACCCTGGGAGAGAACGGAATCGACGAGACGGACATCCTGATCCACGATCAAACCAACCGGGCGCTGGCCCTGATGCTGGCAAGCCTCCGGCCGCCCGAGTTTCCCATGGCGCTCGGCGTGCTGTACAACGTGCCCGAGACACCCTACGACGCCGAGGTCCACTCCCAGCTCGCGGCCGAAATGGCTGCCGGGAAGGCCGACCTGGACTCAGTCATGAGGACGGGTAAGACGTGGGAGGTGCTGCCCTAACCCCACCCCAGCCCCTGCCACGCGAGCCGGGCCCCCAGAACGCCGAGCAGGACCGCGAAGATCCAGTACAGTGTCGTGGGATGAAATCCCCGGTTGAGCCGCACGCCAAGCGGCACGGTCAGCGACGCCCCCAGAGCGAGCGGAATCGCCATCCGCAGGTCGACGAACCCGGCCATGAGCCCCGAGACTTCGGGACCCGGGCCCGCACTGACATACCCGGCCGTGCCGGCCATGGTGGCCAGGCCGACCGCCACCAGCGAGGTCGGCGCCACCGTGCGCACCGGCAGGCGGGCGACATAGAAAAACGCCGGCACGGCCAGCAGTCCGCCGCCGATCCCGAGCAGCGCCGAAACCGCACCGCCACCCACCCCGATCACCGCCAGCACTGCGCGCCGGCCCGGCCCGGGAACCGCGACCCGGGCGGCTTCTTCCGCCGCAGGGAGGTCCCGGTGTGAGACCGCCTTGCGGATCATGTCCAGGGCGGAAATGAGCAGGAAGACTCCGAAGGCCGTGCGGACCCAGCCGGCTTCCGACAGCCGGGTGACGATCCGGGCGGTGAGAAACGCGGAGGCCACCCCGGGGACACCGTACCACAGCGCAAACGGCCAGGCGATGGCCGCGGCGTGATGGTAGCGACGGATGCCGAGCAGGGCCGCCACCATCCCCGCACAGAGGCTCGTGGCGTGGGCGGCCACCGTCTGGCCGCTCAATCCGACCGATGTGTGGCTGTACACCAGGTACAGCATCGGAACGATCAGGACGCCGCCCCCGATCCCGGCGAGCGCGGAGACCAGCCCCACGGCCAGCCCGGTCAGGAATGCCGCCGGGATTTCCAGGAAGTCAGGAATCGGGAACTCCTCGGCAGGGTGAACGCACGACGGCCGGTTGCCGGAGCGATTCTCGCTCCCCAACCGGCCGTCGTCAACCTGGGCCGAAGCCCGGTTACTGTTTCGGCGCCACCTCCGCCATGGTGATGTTCAACAGGGCCTTCGGCGTCCGCGCGCGGCGCAGGAGGTCCAGCGCGGTCTGCACCTGGTCGTCATCCCGCGCCCGCCGGCGGAATTCCGCCTGCCGACCGAAGACGTACCGGGCAATTTCGTAGCCCAGGTTCTGGTCCACGAACCGGCCGGCGCCGTTCAGCGTCGACTCCGGGATGTCGATGCCCCGGGCGCGGAGCCGGCGGAGGAATTCCTGCCGCATCTGCGGCGATACGCTGAAGGACTCCGAGGTGATGCTGCCCTGCTCCTTGAGGGCCAGGGCATAGCCGGTCAGCGCATCCCGGTAGGCCGGGACCTTGGCGCCGATGGCGTCGATGAAGGCGCGCTCGCCCGCGGTGGCACTGTCCGGCCGCACCAGGATGTCGGGGACGATCCCGCCGCCGCCCCGGACCGTCCGGCCGGCGTCGGTGTGGAAGATCGGCCGGGTGCTGTCGTCGCCCGGGCGGACGTCACCGTTGTCGGCCAGGGCGGCCTGGAACTGGTTCTCTTCCCCCGACACCGTGCGCTGGATGGTCCGGCCGCTCGGCGTGTACCAGCGCGCCGTGGTGAGCTTGAGGGCCACGTCGTCCCCCAGCTGGAACAGCGTCTGCACCAGTCCCTTCCCGAAGGTCGGCGCACCCACCACCACGGCGCGATCATGGTCCTGCAGCGCGCCCGCGATGATCTCGGCCGCGCTCGCGCTGCCTTCGTTCACCAGCACCACGATCGGCATGTCGGGCCAGCGCTGGCCGGCATCGTCCATGAACTTGCGTGAGGAGCCCCGGGCCCGCCCGCGGGTCGCGACGATCTCCTCGCCGGGATCGAGGAACAGATCCGCGACCTTGACCCCCTGATCCAGCAGCCCACCCGGGTTCTGCCGCAGATCGAAGACCATCGCCTTCATGCCCTTCGACCGCATGCGGGTGATCTCGTCGCTCAGCTCCTGGGCGGAGGACTCGCTCACCGGATTGAGGGAGATGTATCCCACGCCATCGTCGAACAGGGTGCCTTCCGGCACCGACCGGAGGTGGATCTCGGCGCGGGTCAGCTCGAAGTCCAGCGGCCCATCGATGCCGGCCCGGTGGATCTTGACCCGGACCGTGCTGCCCGGCTCGCCCCGGAGCACATTGACGGCCTGCTCACTGCTCCAGCCCTTGGTGGGCTTGTCGTTCACTTCGATGATCCGGTCGCCGGTCTGGACCCCGGCGCGTTCGGCCGGCGTCTCGGGCAGCGGAGCGACCACCGTGATCCAGCCGTCCCGCACGTCGATCTGAATGCCGATGCCGCCGTAATTCCCGGTGGTGGTCTCGGTCAGGGCCTTGTAGTCGTCCCCCACCAGCAGCACCGAGTACGGGTCGTGCAGCTGTTCGAGCAGGCCGTCGCTGGCCATGCGGTAGAGTTTCGGTTCTCCCAGCGAGTCCACGTAGTATTCGCTGACGTGGGACATGACGTCGTCGAACAGACGCGCCGACTGATAGACGTTGCCGCTCACCGCGGCTCCGCGTTGCAGGAGCCAGCCGCCGGTGAAGAACGAGATGACCGAAACCAGAAGTATGACACCCCAGCGCTGCCGCATGTGACCTCCCGCCTGCATAGCTCTCGGCGCGCCCGACCGGCGCCCCTGTGGTGACTGCTTGAGAATGGGGACGAAATCCCCGTCCTGATACTACACCCCGGCCCGATCCCCGGTACCGAACACCGCGGGCCAGGTCCCGGCGATCTCCCGCCAGGCCGCCTCGGCCACCTGGTCCGGCGGCCGGGTCCCATCCAAATGTCGCACCGCCGGCCCCGATGCCGCCAGATAGTGCTGCACGACCCGGGCCTGGAAGCCGTCATCCTCCCGCTCCAGCCGGTCCGCGGACTTCCCCGACGCGTGGCGCCGGGCCGGGCCGGTCCGACCCGGCACATCCACCACCAGGGTCAGGTCGGGCCGGAGGCCGGAGGTCGCGGCCCGGTTGAACAGGGCCACCTGCTCGGGCGGAATCCCGCGCCCCGCCCCCTGGTAGGCCTCGGTGGACAGATCATAGCGGTCCGACAGCACGGTCCGGCCCTGCTCCAGCGCCGGCCCGATGACCTGGGACACCAGATCCGCCCGGGCTGCCGTGTAATAGAGCAGCTCCATGAGAGGCGGGAACATCCGATCAGGGTCGAGCAGCGCGGCCCGCAAAGCCTCCGCGATGGGGGTTCCCCCCGGCTCCCGCACGACCACGGGCGTTTGGCCGCATGCCTGCATCCGCTCCCGCAGCGCCTGCACCAGGGTGGATTTGCCGCCGCCGTCGGGCCCCTCGACCACAATGAAACGGCCCCGCGCCGGTGCCGGCGGCGCAGGGGCTGCTTCGGAACGCGGAGGCCTCGTCCGGGTCATCCCAGTGTGATGATGCCGCTCGTCGCACCCTTCTCGATGCCTTCGCCGATCTGCTGGTTGATCCGCAGCATGATCTTCTCGAAATTGGCCCGGGAGACGACGTAGGCCTGTCCGGCCGTGCTCATTTCCAGATCCCGGACGGCCGACTCATAGGCCCGCGCGGTCTCTTCGTCCGGTTCCTGGCCGCCCGCCAGGCCCTGTTCCATTTTGCGGGCGAAGGTCTGGATGTTCTCCAGCAGGGTGCGGCTCTCTTCGTCTTCCCGCAGGGCCTGCTCAGCCCGCCGGAGCGCCTTGCACTCGGGGGTCTGTCCGATGAGACGCCCGAGTTCGAGCGCTTTCTCCCACATTATTTCCACTGACTCCTCCGGGCAATCAGGTATCGCGCGCGGCCGAACAGGTCATCCCGTACCTGGGGAGCGGCCCATCCCGCCGCGGCGGCCAACTGCGCCGTCGGAACGGCGCGAGTAGAATCGAGTTCCAGCAGGATCCATCCACCCGGCCTCAAAACCCGGAGCCCGTCCTCCAGCAGACGTCGGGTCGCCTCGAGACCGTCCGGACCGCTCACCAGGGCCGGGCCGGGCTCCCAGGCCCGCACCGCCGGATCGAGGGCGGCATACTCGTCCCGGGTCAGATACGGCGGATTCGACACCAGCAGGTCCAGGCTCGCCGGACCCAGGGCCAGGCTGAGATCCCCGTTCAGGAAAGTAACCCGCTGGCCGGTGAGGTGCGCATTCTCCGCTGCGAGTTCCAGCGCGGGGGCGGATCGGTCCACGGCCAGGACCGCATCATACCGCCCCTCGAACGCCAGGCTCAATGCCAGGCATCCCGTGCCGGTCCCGATATCGGCGGCCCGGCCTTCCGGGCAGCACTCGAGGGCAAGATCCACCAGCCCTTCCGTCTCCGGGCGCGGGATGAGCGCCCGCCGGTCGCAACGCAGGTCGAGGTGGCGGAATCCGGTCCAGCCCGTGACATAGGCAAGCGGTTCCCCGGCGAGCCGGCGGTCCACTGCCAGATCGAATCGGGTCCGGGCCCTGGAATCGACTTCGGTTTCCCGCAGCAGCAGCCGATCCGCCGGTGGACGGCCATCGAGGCCGGTCCAGATCCTGACGGCCTCGCGCCGGGGGTCGGGAAGGCCGGCCGCCGCGAGGCGGCGCGCTCCCGCGTCCAGCAGGTCGCGGAGGGTCGCGGAGGCCTGGGTCATTCGCCGGTCATTTCCTGGCGGCTGGCGGCCCGGAGTGCATCGACCAGGTCGTCCAGCCGGCCGTCCAGCACTTCACTCAGGTTGTGGACCGACAGGTTGATCCGATGGTCGGTGACCCGGCTCTGGGGGAAATTGTAGGTCCGGATCTTGGCCGAACGGTCCCCGGTTCCCACCATCGCGCGCCGGTCCCGCGATCGGGCCGCTTCCTGCTCGGCGATCATCTTGTCCAGCAACCGGGCGCGGAGCACTTCCATGGCCTTGAGCTTGTTCTGCAGCTGAGACTTCTGGTCCTGCTGCTGCACCACCAGGCCGCTGGGCAGGTGGGTGATCCGCACCGCGCTGTCGGTCGTATTCACGCTCTGGCCGCCGGGACCGGAGGAACGGAACACATCGATCTTGAGTTCGTTCGGCTCGATCCTGACGTCGATCTCTTCGGCTTCCGGCAGCACCGCCACCGTTGCGGCCGAGGTATGGATCCGCCCCTGTTGTTCGGTCTCCGGCACCCGCTGGACCCGGTGCACCCCGGATTCCCATCGCAGCAGCCCATAGGCATCCGGACCCCGCACGGCGATGACCGCTTCCTTGACGCCTCCCATGTTGCCTTCGCTCAGGCTGATCGGCTCGATCCTCAGCTTGTGGCGTTCGGCGAAACGGGTGTACATGCGCAGGAGGTCTCCGGCGAAGAGCCCGGCTTCGTCGCCGCCGGTCCCGGCCCGGATTTCCAGAATGGCATCGCGATCATCGTGCGGATCACGGGGTTGCAGCAGATCCCGCAGCTCCTCCCGGAGTTCGCCCAGCTCCGCCTCCAGCCGGGTGGCGTCGGCGCGGGCCATCGCCGCCATCTCCGGGTCGGACTCGTCCAGCAGTTCGCCGACCTGCGCCAGCTCGCTTTCGAGCCGGGCCAGCCGTTCGGCCAGCCGGACCACCGGCGAGAGGCCGGCGTGCTCGCGGCCCAGCGCCTTGAGCCGGGCCGGGTCCCGCGCCGTGGCCGGATCGGCCAGTTCGCGGGCGATTTCGTCGGCCCGGGTCAGGGCCTGCTGGAGTCGGGGAAGTGGGACGGTGGGGACTTCAGGCATCGATGGATTGAGGGAGCGCCGGGATTGCGGGGATCGAGGGATCGGTCGGGCGGCCGAAGCGGCGTCCTGGATCCCTCAATCCCACAATCCCCAACCCTCAATTCTGGGTCTTGTCGGTCGCGTACTTGCGGCGGAAACGGTCGACGCGGCCCGCCGTATCCACCAGGCGCTGCTTGCCGGTGAAGTACGGATGGCACTTGGCACACACCTCGACGTGGATCGACGGGTTCGTGGAGCGCGTCTCGAACTGATTGCCGCAGGCGCACTGCACGGTGATCTTCATGTATCGGGGATGGAGGTCGGGCTTCACGAATCACTCTCCTGCCTGCTAACCTTTTGCGGAAAAACCACTTGGAAGCCGATGAATGTAATGGTCCGCCGTCCGGGAAGCAACTGGAAAACACCCCGCCTCAGCCCGCCGCCCGGGTCCCCGGCCCCGGACCGCTTCCCGGCACGAAGCGGCGCCGAATTGACACCCTCAAACCCCACAAGTAACGTACGCACAGACACTTGAGGGCCCCATGCGGCAGGCTGATCGTCCGGGCCCCCCTTGGTCTCCCCACAACCGGCTCGGCGGCCGGGTGGCCGGTTCCCTTCTCTCCCGAGGTTTGCTCTTGGCCGTCTCGCCCTTTGAGGTGCTCCGCAAGGTCCCTCTGTTTGCGGACCTTCCGGAATCTGAACTGCTGGCGTTTGCCGAGTTGACCCGGGAGCGGTCCTACCCCAAGGGGAGTGTCATCCTCTTCGAAAACGACCGGGGTGACTCGCTCTATCTGGTGGCGTCGGGGCAGGTCAAAGTGGTCCTGATCGGCGAGGACGGCCGGGAGGTCATCCTGTCGGTCCTGGGAGAAGGGAGCTTCTTCGGGGAAATGGCTCTGATCGATGACGCTCCGCGCTCGGCCCACGTGATCGCGATGGAGGACTCCGTCCTGCTGACGCTCCGCCGGGAGGATTTCCAGTCGCGCCTGCGGACATCCCCGGACATCGCCATCGCGCTGCTCCGGGAGCTCTCCCGGCGCCTGCGCCGGGCGGACGAGAAGATCGGTTCGCTGGTGCTGCTGGACGTCAACGGCCGGGTCGCGGATCTGCTCCTGCGGACGGCGGCGGAGGACGGCACCGGAGACCGCATCACCCGGAAGCTGACCCACCATACCATTGCCCAGATGATCGGTTCGAGCCGGGAGACCGTGTCCCGGACCATGCGGGATTTCGTCGAACGGGGTCTCATCAGCGTCACCCGGCGGGAAGTGACCATCGTCGACCGGGATGGTCTGATGGAGATCGCCGGCCATTCGTGAGCCGGCTCACGACGCACCTGTGATCCAGGTCACCGGCACGGCCCCCGATCGGCCGGCCACGGCACACTTCTCGCACGGGATCTGTCTGTGAACTACGCCGTCACCTTCTGGGGGACCCGGGGGTCGATTCCGACTCCCGGACCACAGACTGCCCGCTACGGAGGCAACACCGCCTGCGTGGCCGTAGCCGGGCCGGGGGACGACCTGGTGATTCTGGACGCGGGGAGCGGCATCCGGCCGCTGGGGCTGGAGCTGGTGAAGGCATCGCGGAACGGGATCCGCGCCGACATTCTGGTCTCCCATACGCACTGGGACCACATTCAGGGGCTGCCGTTCTTCAAGCCGCTGAACGTCAAGGGCAACACGGTACGCATTTTCGGCGCCGCCCAGGAGGGCATCTCCCTGGAGAGCATCCTGGACCGACAGATGGACCCGATGGTGTTTCCGATCCCGCTGCGCGCGCTGGCGGCGGAGTTGACGGTCACCGAGGTGAGCGAGGCGGCGTTCGAGGTCGACGGGTTCCGGGTGGAGAGCTTCCGGCTGCGCCACCCGGGAACGACCCTGGGATTCCGGCTGACGCCGGTCCGGGGCGGTCCGCCGATGGCCTACCTCACCGACAACGAACTGGGTGAGGGCGGCAGCTACGAAGTCCCGGACGACTGGCGCCGCCAGCTGGTGCGGTTTCTGGGCGGCGTCGAGACGCTGATCCACGACGGGATGTACAGCGATGCGCTGCTGGCGCAACGCGCCGGCTGGGGGCATTCCTCGCCCCGGCAGGCGGTCGCGCTGGCGGCCGAGTGCGGGGTCCGGCGCCTGGTGCTGTTTCACCATGAGCCGGAAAACGACGACGACGAGATCGACCGGATGCTGGAAGAAGCCCGGGTGGATGCCAGGGCCGCGGCGCCCGGGCTCACGGTGGAAGCGGCCCGCGAGGGGATGCGACTGAACCTCTAACGAGGAGACCATATGCGCAGGATCCTGCTGTTGGCACTGACTCTGACCGTCGCGGCCGCCTGGCCGGCGCCGTCCGCGGCGCAGGACACGCGTCCGGGCATCGCCGTGCTGCCGTTCGCCAACGGCGGCTCGTACGGACGCGACAAGGAAGACTTCGAGGCGCTGCAGCAGGGCATCCCCGCCATGCTGATCAGCGAGCTCGCCGTCAATCCGGGCGCGCGCGTCGTGGAGCGGAGCACCATCAACCGCATCCTCGACGAGCAGAACCTGGCCCGGGACGGGCGGGTGGACGCCAATACCGCGGCGCAGGTCGGCAAGCTGGTCGGCGCCCGCTACATGATCATGGGCGCCTTCACCGACCTCTACGGCAAGTTCCGGATCGACGCCCGCATCGTGGACGTCGAGACGAGCGAGATCATCAAGGTCGTCGCCGTGGGTCCCAAGGAGCGGGAAAAGCTGTATGAGATGATCCGCCAGACCGCCACGGATATCATGGCCGGGGCCAAGCTGCCGCCCCTGCCGGTGCAGCAGGCGGCCCGGAAGATCCCGACGGAGGCGCTGACCTACTACAGCCGCGCCGTCCTGTACGAGGACCGGGGCGACACCGAAAAGGCCACGCAGTACTACAGCAAGGCCCTGGAGGTCTTCCCCAACTACACGGAAGCCGACGCCGGTCTGAAGCGACTGAATAACTCCTGAGCCTGTGACCCGGCTCCTCAACGCTCTCGGTCGCGGGACAGCGCGCCGGCTCGCCCGTACGGGCGCGCTGGCGCGCTTCGCGTTCGAGGCCGCCCGGGCGGTACCGGCGGTTCCCGTCGCGGGCCGCCGGGTGATCTGGCGGGTCCTCCTGAATCAGGTGCGGTTCACCGCCCTCGAGGCGCTGGGGCTGATCCTCCTGCTGAGCGGCATCTTCAGCTATCTGGTCATCTCGATGGCGATCCGCGAGCTGGGCAGCACCGCCATCGATCTGCTGGGCCGCCTCATCGTGGTGATCATCGTCCGGGAGCTGGGCCCCATCTTCACCGCCCTGGCGGTGGTGGGCCGGAGCGGCACCGCCATAACGGCCGAACTGGCCACCAACACCGTACTCAAGGAGGTCCGGGCCCTCGAGGGAATCGGGATCGACCCCTTCCAGTACCTGGTGATCCCCCGGGTCATCGGCTGCATCGTGTCGGTCACGGTCCTGATCGTGCTGTTCGACGCCGTCTCCCTGGCCGGCGGGTTCCTCGCGGCCTGGAGCGAGGGGATGAGCGGCAGCCGCTACCTCGGCGTGGTCCTCGCCGCCCTCACGCCGGGCGATGTCCTGGTCACGCTGGGCAAGGGGGTCCTCTTCGGCCTGGTCATCGGGCTCTGGCCCAGTTTCCACGGGCTCTCCGTGAGCCGGGGCCCGACGGAGATCCCCCAGGCCGTGATTCGGGCCGTGGTGGGGTCGATCGTCATGATTTTCGTCGTGAGTGCCGTGTTCGTGGTGCTCCAGTGACCGCCCCGGTCCCGCTCGAACTCGATGGCATTCCGATGACCGGCAGCATGGCCGGCATCTTCAATCTGGAGGTGCACCCGCACGAGACGGTGGCCATCCTGGGGGACGAAGTCAGCGGGGTCGATACCCTGGGCGCGCTCGCCCTGGCCCTGGCACCGCTGGCCACCGGCCAGGCCCGGATCTTCGGGGTCAACCTGCATGAGCTCGCCCGGCGCGAGCAACTCGCGTTCCGCCGCCGCGTGGGGTACCTTCCAGCCGGCGACGGCCTCCTCAGCAATCTGAGTCTCCGGGACAACATCGTGCTCTGCCTCCGCTTCGGGTCCGAGATCCGGGGCAGCGAGATTTCCGGACGGGTGGATGTCATCCTGGCCCAGATGCGGCTCACCCGGGTCGGGCACCTCCGGCCCGCCATGGCCAACGAAGAAGAACGCCGCCGCGCCGCTCTGGGCCGCGCCATTGCTCTCGACCCCGCGCTCATGATCCTGGAACAGCCGTTCGTGGGCCTCACCGACCGCGTCGCCGCCGAGCTGCTCGAACTCGCCCGGGGTGGCGAAACCGCCGAAGGCGGACGGCGTTCGGTGCTGATTACCGGCCAGGATATCCCCGCCCTGCTCCGGCACCGGGTGGACCGGGTCGTCCAGGTCGCCGACAGCCGCCGCCACTCCGTCCGCACATGATCACCCAACGCTCTTCCGATACGCTGGTCGGTGCGCTCGTGCTGAGTGCGCTGGTGACGCTTATCGTCGCCTTCGTGCTCACCAAGGGCTGGAACCGCCGGCAGTTCGACATCTACATGTGGGCGACCAGTGCCCAGGATCTGAACAGCGACACCCGGGTCACCCTGCAGGCTCTGCCGGTGGGCAACGTCACCGCGGTGGTCCCCCGCTACGACGCGTCCAGCGGCGCGCTCCGGTTTCTCGTCCGGCTCCGGATCAACGAACGGTTCCAGGACGGGACCGACCTCACCCTGCCCCAGGGCGTCACCGCCGAGATCACCAGCGGGGGCAATGTCCTGGGCGGGTCGGTGGTGGCGCTGCGGCTTCCCGAACGGCCGGTCGGCCGCATGCTGCCCGGTGACACCATCAGTTCGATCCGGCGCGCCTCGCCGCTGGATGCCATCGCGCAGACCGCCGACAGCCTGCAGCGGCAGCTGTCGCTGGTTCTGGAGGATTCCCGCCGCCTGATCGACAACCTCAACGGCACCGTGGTCCTGGCCCAGACCGAGCTGCGGCGCACCGCCCCCGAGATCCGCGGGACACTGACCGGGGTCCGGGAGGCGCTTGCCGCGCTCACGCCCGCCCTGTCACGGGCCGACACGCTGATGGCCGACGCCCGGGGCCGCCTCGGCAGCCTGCACGACTCGGTAAGCACGACCCTGGCGGAGACCAGGTCACTGGTCACCCATCTCGACAGCCTGGCCCAGACGGCCTCCGCCATCGCCGGAGAGAACCGGGACGATCTTCGCACCATGGTCACCAACCTGTACGTGCTGTCGGCCAAACTCGAATATTTTCTGGACCAGGTGAGCCGCCGGCCCCTGCGCATGATCACCGGGGTCAGGCCACCGCCCAGCGAGTCACTCGCTCCCAGGCCATGAAGTACCTCCTGCTTCACACGCGATCCTGGAGCCCGGCACCGGTGGCGGCGGCGCTGGCGGCCGAGCAGGTCGAGGAGCGCCTGATCGAACCCCCGTGGCAGGCGGCCCAGGACGACCGGCCGACGGTCCTGGTCCTGGATCCCGAGACCCGCGAGCGCATCCCCGGCCCGGCCCTGAGCGCATTGCGGGACCGGGGAGTCTCCGTACTGGCCCTGGGCGCTCCGGGCGAGGACGACGTCCCCGACAGCATTCCCGCCGAACTCATCAGCGGGTTCGTCCGGTACCCGGCCGGCACCAGGCAGCTGCTCGTGGCGCTGCGCGCGGCCTTCCGGGAGGCCATCGCCCGGCGGGAAGCCTCCCAGGCCCGCCGGGACGTCGCCGCCCGGACCAATGAGCTGGTCGAGCTCACCGAGATCGGCATCTCGCTCACCACCGAAAAAGACTACAACACGCTCCTGGACCAGATCCTCTACCAGGCCCGGCGGATCACCGCTTCGGACGCCGGCAGCCTGTATCTGGTGGAGTCGGACGAGGCGGGCCACAAGCAGCTCCGCTTCAAGCTGACCCAGAACGACAGCCGCCCGGACATCCCGTTCGTCGAGTTCACCATGCCGATCGACCACGCCTCCCTGGCCGGGTACGCCGCCGCCGAGGGGGAGGTCCTGGCGTTCGACGACGTCTATGACCTCCCGGCCGGGGTGGTCTACTCCTTCAACCGGTCGTTCGACGAGCGCTACGGGTACCGGACCAAGTCCATGCTGGTGATCCCGATGCAGAACCACGCGGGCGAGGTGATCGGCGTGGTGCAGCTGATCAACCGCAAACGCAGCGCGGCCGACCGTCTGGCCACGCCGGAGGAGGCCGACCGGGTGGTCCTCCCTTACAGCCCGCACATGATCAAGCTGGGGAAGTCCCTGGCCGGGCAGGCCGGCGTGGCGCTGGAGAACAGCCAGCTGTACGAGGAGATCGAGCGGTTGTTCGAAGGATTCGTCCGGGCGGCCGTTACCGCCATCGAACAGCGGGACCCCACCACGTCGGGACACTCCGAGCGGGTCGCCGGACTCACGGTCGGGCTGGCCCGCGTCGTCGACCGGCTCGACACCGGGCCATACCGGCTGGTCCAGTTCTCGGCGG
This sequence comes from Gemmatimonadales bacterium, assembly GCA_050183505.1. Lineage (GTDB taxonomy): Bacteria > Gemmatimonadota > Gemmatimonadetes > Gemmatimonadales > GWC2-71-9 > JBFXBG01. The sequence goes on from JBFXBG010000022.1 coordinate 13,616, forward strand.
AACAGGTGCGCGAGCTCCGGTATGCCGGCCTGCTGCACGACTTCGGCAAGGTCGGCGTGCGGGAGAAGGTCCTGGTCAAACAGAACAAGCTCTATCCGGCCGATCTCCAGCTGATCGAACAGCGCCACGCGTTTCTGCTCCGGAGCGTGCAGTGGCGCTACCAGACCGAGCGGGCCGAGTACCTGGAAGCCCACGGTCGGCAGGGGTATGACGATTTCCTCCGCCGGCTGAATGCCCGCCTGGAAGAGGAGCAAGCGACCCTCGCCCGGTTCCTGAGCGTGGTTCACGAATCCAACCGCCCGACGGTCCTGGCCGAGGGGAACTTCGAGGCGCTGCAGGAATTCGCGGAGCGGCGATATCAGGACGTCGCCGGCACCGAGCTGCCGTATCTTACGCCCGACGAGGTGCGCTATCTCAGTATCCGGAAGGGAACGCTGGACGACACCGAGCGGCTCGAGATCGAGAGCCACGTCAACCATACGTTCGATTTCCTGCGGGACATCCCCTGGACCAGAAACCTCAAGGGCATCCCGGACATCGCCCAGGGCCACCACGAGAAGCTGGACGGGTCAGGCTATCCCCGGGGCGTGCGGGCGCCGGACATCCCGATCCAGACCCGGATGATGACTATCAGCGATATCTACGACGCCCTCACCGCCAAGGACCGGCCCTACAAGCGCGCCGTCCCCTGGGAGCGGGCCCTCGATATCATGACCGATGAGGTGCGGGGAGGGATGCTGGACCGGGGCCTGTTCGAGGTCTTCGTGGAGGCGAAGGTCTTCGAGGAAGGCCTGCGGAACGAGGACTGAGCCCGTCGGGAACCCTCAGCCCTCGGCCCTCAGTCCTCCCAGAATCCCCGCCTGGATCGGCAGCACCATCAGGATGACGGACAGATTCGCCTGGACGAGCCCCGGGATGAGGCGAAGCAGCAGGCCCGCCGCGGAGCAGACCAGCAGCACCAGGGCCAGCTTCCGGGCCGCCGGCAACCGGCGGCCGGCGGCCGCCAGCGGGAGCAGGACCAGGAGCCCCAGCGCCAGCGGGTTGAACTGGAGCAGATTCTCGTTCCGGTAGGCGATCGCGTGGTCGGTGACGGCCCAGAGGAAGAGCATGATCAGGCCGCCCAGGCCGGTCACCAGACCCCAGACCATCCCCAGAGACACGAAGCCCGCCCGGGCGGCCCGGCTGGCGCGGCGGGCCCGGCCCAGCCACGCCATGAGCGCCCCGACCCCCAGCCCGACCAGCAGGAACCAGCCGGCCCATCGCGGGGGAGCGGACGGGACCGGTACGTCGCTCTCGAACAGGGTCCGTTCCCGGGACACCAGCGGGCGCTCCGTTCCGTCCGCCCCGATCACCGTGATCTTCCGCATTTCCTCGCGCAGGGCGAGGGGGAGGAACATCTCCTCCCAGACCGAGATCGGGCGGTCCACGGCCGGGCCTTCCGCGATGAGCAACCCGGTATAGATCGGCAGGCTGTTGGCGGTAAGCCGAAGCGTCTCCCACCGGAAGGTGGTTCCGGCGGCGGCCGTGTCGGTCCGGGCCCGGATCCGGCCCCCCAGGACCCGGTCCAGGACATCACGCACCCGGGTGGAGCAGTTGTCCCGGTAGTAGTCGTACCGATAGTACTTGTTCTCCTCCCGCGCATTCCATTCGAGAAACCGCTTGATTTCCAGCCGTTCCGCCGGGGTCAGGTTCAACTCCTGGATCCAGACGGAGCGATTGTCCCGGATGTACCGGGCGACCATGGCCCCGGCATCCTCGCCCGCGACCCAGTACCGCATCCGGCCCTGAATGAACCGCCAGAGGAAATTCTCCTGCTGGAAACTGAACACCCCGTAGTTGTAGGCCACATCCAGTCCGGTGGACGCATCCCGGATCCCGATCGCGTTGTGTCCGAACCGCTCCCAGACGTAGTGCCCGACCCCCATCGTCATGAGGTAGACCGTCAATTCCGACCCCGGCTCGGCGGCCGCGGCCGGAGTCTGCCCCCGGGCCACCGCGGGCAGCAGGAGCCCGGTGCACAGCAGAAACGCCCGGCTCCACACACGGAACCGGGCGGGCGGACAGAACCCGCGCATGGGAACACTCCTCATTCAGCATCCACCATCAGACTCGGCACCCGGCACCCGGCACTCGGCACCCTCTGCACTCTGCACCCTGCACTCTGCACCCTGCACTAAACCCCCACATCCTTCCCCTCGTCCGCCGAGCGGTAGATCGCTTCCAGCACCTTGACCAGGGTCAGATGATCCTCCAGGCTGGGAGCCTTGGCCTCCTGCCGAATGGCGGCCACGAAATGGGCCCATTCCGCCCGGAAGGAGTTGAAGAACGCGTTCTCCCGGCCCACCGATCCGGTGGGGGAGACATCCGTCGGGACGCCGTGGAGTTCCTTCCAGACGTGCAGCGGGTTGATCCCCGCCGTTCCCTTGCTGCCCCGGAGCCCGACGCCGAACCGCTCCCCCGCGCCGACATGGTGCCAGGTCACGTCCACGAACACCGAGGCGCCGTCCTCGCAGACCACGAAGGCACTGCCGGACTGCTCCACGCCCTTGTTCCGGCCCGTCCGATCCAGGCTGGCGCTCACCCGTACCGGCTTGAGATTGCCGGCCAGCCAGAGCCCCAGGTCGAGGATCGACAGCCCCAGGTCGAGCATGGCGCCGCCGCCGGACTGTTCCCGCCGGAGCCGCCAGCCCAGCTGCGCCCGGCTGGGCCGGAACACGTGCCAGCTGCCCCGCACACTGTCGATCTCTCCCAGTTCGCCGTTCTGGACGAAGCTGCGGACGATCTGGACGTCGGTACGATACCGGTGGTTCATCCCGACCATGACCACCCGCTCCCGCTTCTCCGCCGCCTTGATGATGCGATTCACGCTGGTGGAGGCGATGGCGATCGGCTTCTCGACCAGGACATGCAGGTCGGCCGACAGGGCGGCCAGGACGTGGCCCTCGTGCAGGTGGTTGGGGGTGCAGACCACCACCGCGTCCAGCTGTTCGCTCCCGAGAATGTCGTCGATGTCGTCGTACACGTCGGGAATGCCGAAACGCTCCGCCAGGGCCCGGGCCTTGGGTACGTCGCTGTCGCAGATGGCGGAGACCCGCACCCCCTTCCAGCGCTTGAGCGCCGGGAGGTGCCCCACCTGGGCAATGGCACCGGCCCCGATGAGGCCGATCTTCAGTGGGTCGCTCATCATCTCCCCCTTGGCGTACCGTACCCGAGACCCGCACCGATGGCGATGCTGTTGAGATCGCTGGAGAGCACCCCCCGCCCGCCCAGATTGAGCACCAGGGAACGGGTCAGGAACACGTCCACCCCCGCCGTCAGGCCGAGCCCGCCGCCGATGGTATCCAGCGCGTCTTCCACGAAGGTGCCGTCAATCGCCCGGCCGGATCCGTTGCGGATATGGAATCCGCCGCCCACCCCGATATAGGGCTGCCATTTCCGGCCCCGGGTGATGAGGTACTGGAGATCGACATCGAGCGCGAGGTCCGACCACCGGATATTGCCCAGGCTGATGGTGAAATTCGAGTCGGGGTCGTTGACCACTCCGGCCAGCCGGTTCTCGAATTCCCGGATGTCCTTCGACCGGAAGTCGCTCCGGAAATAGGAGGCGCCGACCAGCAGCCGCACCCGCGGGGCAAACTCCCCCAGATCCAGCCGCAGACCCGCGTAGGGCGCCCCGTCCAGCCGGTCGGAGGTCACGATGCCCGCTTCGGCCCAGAGCCCGGCGAAGCGGAGATTGTCGTAGCTGAACTCGTCCAGCTGGCGCTGGGCCGCGAGCCGCGGGACGAACAGGAGCACCAGCAGAACGGAGACGGCGGCGGGACGCGAGATGTTCATCAGTAGTAGCGCTCCAGATCGGTTCCAGGAAAATAGGCGGTCAGGATTTCGCGATAGTCCTGACCGGCCCGGGCCCGGCCCACCGCACCCCACTGGCAGAACCCGACCCCATGCCCCGCGCCGTGGCCGTCGGCGACCAGCCGGACGACCCGGCCTCCGGTCCTGGTCTGCGAGAGTTCGAAAGCGGCGCTCCGGAGGATCTCGTTCCGGTTGGGCCGGAGCACCTGGCGGATGGCCGGGCCGGAGACCCCGATCTGCCGCCCGTCGATCTGGAACGCCAGCCGTGCCACCCGCCCTGATCGCGTGCGCTGGGCGATCTTCACCGCTTCGATGACGGAGCCGCGGCTCACCCCCGGGTCCGAGCCGGCGGGCAGGGTCGTTTCGAGCACGTCGTGCAGGGCCTCGCCCGACCATTCGACCTGCCAGTCGAACCGGGGCGAGATCCGGCAGTATGCCTCGCCCCGGGAGTCCACGTCGTCAATGGAACGAAGGTAAGGCCGGTCGGCGTTGGCGAACACCTCCGTCCCCACTGCCGTCCGCCCCCCGCAGGTCGAGAAGAAGAACGCATCGATCGGGGCGCCGTCGTAGCCGACGACCAGGCCGGCCGTCGCGCTGACGGATTCCCAGCCCTCGCCGGTCTCGGCCGCCACACCCCCGTAGACCTGATCCACCACGGTGGCATAGAAGTCGAACCCCTGGGCATCCCAGCGACCGCGGTTGCGGAGGGCGTAGGTGCGGGAGATCACCGCCTGCGCCTTCAGGGCCTCGGAGTCGCCCGGTTCGCGGCGGCCCATCTCGGCCGATACCACCCCGGCGAGATAGCTCTCCAACCCCACCCGGTTGACCGCGACCAGGCCGCTGGCCCCGCGGAAGAGGACTACCCGGCCGCGGTAGTCCCGGCCGTTCACCCGGACGAAGCCATCGGGGTCGGTGCTGGCGAGCGTCAGGGATTCCGCGGGGACCAGGCCGTCCACCTGGACCAGGCCGCCGGCGGTCCTGACCGTGTGCTCTTCACCGGCCCGGATGACCCCGACGATCGAGCTGTCGGCGGCGAGCGCGGCCAGACCCGCGCCGCCCCCGACCCGGAGCGTACCGGCCCCGACCACGAGCCCGACCCGGATTTCGGGCTCGGCCGTGCGGGGGGACGGCGGAACCGGGACCGGCTCCGGCCGGCAGGCGGCCAGCAGGAGCAGCCAGGGTGCCAGCGCTCGGAGCCGCATCAGCCGCGATAGTTGCCGAAGGCGAGTTCGAGGCCGAAGTCCCGGCCCCGGAGGAACGTGATGACGGCCTGCAGGTCGTCGCGCGAGGGGCTCGTCACCCTGATCTCCTCGCCCTGAATCGAGGCCTGGACCTTCTTGAAGCCCTGGTCCTTGATGGCCTTGACGATCTTCTTCGCGGTGTCCTGGTCGATGCCCTGGGCCAGCCCGATGGTCTGCCGGACGCTGGTCCCGGCCGCGGGTTCGACCGCTCCGGGCTTCAGGTTCTTCACCGGCACGCCGCGCTTGATGAGCCGGGACCGGAGCACCTCGGTGAGGGCGTTGAGCCGGAATTCGTCGTCCGCCGCGAGCTTGAGGTCGGCGGTCTTCCGGTCAAACTCGATGGTGCAGTGGGTGCCCTTGAAGTCGAACCGCTGGGCGATCTCCTTCAGGGCCTGATTGACGGCGTTGTCGACTTCCTGCAGGTCGGCGCCGGTCGAGATGTCGAATGAGGAGTTGGAAGCCATGAGAGGGACGGCGGTAGGAACGGGTGGAGGAAGGGACGGACCGTCGGACCGTCGGACCGTCGGGCCGTCCTCAAGTGAGGAAACTCTCCAGCGCCTTGGCCCGGCTGACATGCCGCAGCCGGGTCAGGGCCTTTTCCTTGATCTGGCGCACGCGTTCCCGGGTGATCCCGAGCAGGCTGCCGATCTCCTCCAGCGTCATGGGCTCGGGTCCGTCCAGGCCGAAGTAGAGCCGCAGGATCCTGGCCTCCCGCTCCTTCAGAGTGGACAGCACCTCCTCGATGGATTCGCTCAGCGCGTGCTCGAACGTCTCGGAATCCGGACCGGGATTCTGATTGTCGGGCAGGTAGTCGAGGAGCTTGTTGTCCTCGCCCGGCGTCAGCGGGGCATCCAGGGATAGATGGTTCTGGGAAATGGAGAGAGTCTTCTGGACCTCCTCCATCGAAATATCCATCCCTTCGGCGATCTCCGAGGGCGTCGGCTCCCGGCCGAGTTCCTGGAGCAGCGCGGAGGAGCGCTTGCCGATCCGGTGCAGCGTTCCGGCCCGGTTGAGCGGCACCCGGACGATCCGGCTCTGCTCGGCGAGGGCCTGGAGGATGGCCTGGCGAATCCACCAGACGGCGTAGGAGATGAACTTGATGCCCTTGGTTTCGTCGAACTTGTGGGCGGCGCGGATGAGCCCGAGGTTGCCCTCGTTGATCAGGTCGGCCAGGGACACGCCCTGATTCTGGTATTTCTTGGCAACGGAGACGACGAACCGGAGATTGCTGCGGACCAGCTTGTCCAGGGCCTCGGCCTCCCCGACCCGGATCCGCTGGGCCAGGGAGACTTCTTCGTCCTGGGTGATGAGGGGATACTTGCTGATCTCCCGCAGGTACTGGTCGAGCGAGCCCTCGTCCGAGGACGTTCCGCTGCGCCGGCCCTGGCCGATCTGAATCGGTCTCATCGATCAGCCCCTCAGCACCCGGAACCGGTGCCGTGCCGCTCTCCCGCCGGAACGGCGCCCGCGGGAGCGGACCGTTCCAGGAACGCGACGCGATGTTCCCTGTGGGTAACCAGGCATCAAGACGGAACCTGCGGTGTGATATCCAGTCGAAAGTCGCCGCGGCGACGAATTACCGCTGTTGTTCTCGAGGGGATTCCGAGGCGACGGGATGCGGTTACGCCGGCCGGCACCCGTCCCTGCTTCAAGAACCTTACCCACGCCTCCCGCCGGGCGCAACGGGCCGGTACTCCCCTCAGTCCTGGTAGGTATCGATCTGCGCCCGCTGCAGCGTCCCCGAATAGTCCACGTAGCAGACTTTCGTCTCGGAATAAAACTCGTAGACCTCCCAACCGCCTTCCCGGTGGCCGTTGCCGGTCTGCTTCACCCCCCCGAACGGCATATGCGCTTCGGCACCGATGGTCGGGGCGTTGATATAGGAGATGCCGTTGTCCAGATCCCGCAGGGCCCGGAAGCTCCCGTTGACGTCGGCGGTGTACAACGAACTGGAGAGCCCGTACCGGACGTCGTTGTTGACCCGGATCGCCTCATCGAGGCTGCCGACCCGGATGACGCTCAGGACCGGCCCGAAGATTTCCTCCTGTTCCAGCCGGCTGCGGGGTTTGACGCCGGTGAAGATGGTCGGCCGGTAGAACCAGCCGTTGGCCACCCGTTCCCCCCGCGGCCGAGAGCCCCCGGTGACCAGTTCGGCGCCCTCCTCGAGCCCGAGGTTCACGTAGTACTCGACTTTTTCCCGGGCCGCCTCGTGAATCAGCGGCCCGACGTCGGTCCCCCGGACCCGTCCATCCCCGAGCCGGAGGCTGGAGGCCGCGTCGGCGACCATGGCCACGAACCGGTCATGCACCTTCCGGTGGACGATGAGCCGGCTGGTCGCGGTGCAGCGCTGGCCGGTGGTCCCGAACGCGCCCCAGAGCACTCCGTCGAGGGCCAGCTCGAGGTCCGCGTCCGGCATGACGATCATCGCGTTCTTGCCGCCCATCTCCAGGGAGAGCCGCTTGTGCATCCGGCCGCAGGTCTCGCCGATCAGAGCGCCGGTCTGGGTCGACCCGGTAAAGGAGATGACCGGAACGTCGGCGTGTTCGACCAGGGTGCGCCCGGCCACTTCCCCGCCCCCGTGCACCAGCTGGACCACCTCCGGGGGGAAGCCGGCTTCCAGAATCAGCTCGACCAGCAGGTGGGCCGTGTGGGGCACGTCCTCGGAGGGCTTGAAGACCACCGTGTTCCCGCAGAGCAGCGCCGGGAACATCTTCCAGGTCGGAATGGCGAGCGGAAAGTTGAACGGCGTGATCAGCCCGGCGACCCCGATCGGACGGCGGTAGCTCATCGCCCATTTGTTGCGCAGTTCCGAGGGCACGGTATGGCCGAACAGCCGCCGGCCTTCGGTCGCGGCGTAGTAGGCCGTGTCGATGCCTTCCTGGACGTCTCCCCGGGTCTCGGTCAGGACCTTGCCCATCTCCCGGGTCATGGCGTCGGCGATCTTTTCCTTGTCCCGGGCCAGCAGGTCGCCCAGCCGGCGCAGCAGATCACCCCGCACCGGCGCCGGGGTCGCCGACCAGGCCGGGAATGCCTTCCGGGCCGCCTTCACCGCCGCCTGGACGTCTCCCCGTCCGGAATCGGGAAACCGCCCGATCACGTCGCCGGTATTCGCCGGATTGCGGTTGGTGAAGTATTTCCCGGTCCGGGGCGCCACCCACTGCCCGGCAATCAGATTCTTGAAGGTCTTGGCCATTTAAGCAGAGAGATGTAAACGGTGAACGGAAAACGGTGAACCGACAGCCCGGCCCTCGGCACCCTGCACCCTGCACCCGGCACCCGGCACCCGGCACCCGGCACCCGGCACTCTGCACTCTGCACTCTGCACTCTGCACTATGGTCCACACAACCACGTCATCGACGTCTTCGCATAGCCGACCCGCGGCAGGGTCTCACGCGCCACCAGCACCAGGCCCCAGAGGGCCACCAGCAGCGCCAGCGTATGGGCCAGGCCCATGCGGCGATGCCAGCTGGAGATGCCGCTCCAGAGCCCCGCGACGACCACGGCGCCGGCGGCTCCCAGGTAGAGAAACAGCCTGATTCCGCAGCCATGCCCATAGGGCCATTGTGTCATGGCCACGGCCAGTACCGCGCCCAGCAGTACGCGGAGCCAGGTGGAGAGGACCGCTCGCCGTCCGGCAGGGCCCGGCGGCAGGGCCGCCTTCCCGGGAGCGACTTCTCCCTTGCCCGGCCTGGCCGGCGCCGGTGGGGCGCCCTGGGTCCGGGCGATGACCTTGTCGATTTCGGCCAGTTCCTTGTCCCAGTTGCGCGGCTCGTCGCTCATCGAGACTCCCGTGTGAGCCCGTATCGTTCGATCTTCTTGTACAGATTGGACCTTGGCATCCGGAGAGTCCGGGCCGTCTCGGAGACGTTCCAGTCATGCTCCCGGAGTTTGGCCACGAGGAAGTTCTTTTCCGCTTCCTGCTTGAAGCTCTCGAAGGTCTCCGCGGCGAACGCCGCCGCGGGCCCGGCTTCAGGCCCGGCCTCGCCGGCGCCACCCAGCAGCCGCTCGATGTCCGCGGCGGTGACCGTCTTGCCGGCCGTAAGGATAATGGCCCGCTCCACGGCGTTGCGAAGCTCCCGCACGTTGCCGGGCCAGTGATGCTGCTGGAGCCGCCGGATGGCACCGTCGTCGAAGGTCTTGGCCGGCAGGCCCGCGGTCCGGGCCAGTAACTCCGCGAAGTGCCGGACCAGTTCGGGAATGTCCTCCCGCCGCTCCCGCAGCGGCGGAACCTGCACCGGTACCACGTTCAGACGATAGTAGAGATCCTCCCGGAAACGGCCTTCGGCGATCTCTTCCTCGACGTGCTTGTTGGTTGCGGCGATGACCCGGACATCCACCTGGATCGGCTTCGAACCGCCGATCCTGGTCACGATTCCCTCCTGCAGCACCCGCAGCACCTTGGCCTGGGCGGAGAGGGACATGTCGCCCACCTCGTCCAGGAACAGCGTCCCGCCATCCGCCTGTTCGAACTTCCCGGCCCGGTCGGCGAATGCCCCGGTGAACGAGCCCTTCATGTGGCCGAACAGTTCGCTCTCGATCAGCTCGGAGGGGATGGCGGCGCAGTTCACCTCGATGAAGGGCTTGCCCTTCCGGGGGCTCTGATCATGCAGCGCCCGCGCGACCAGTTCCTTGCCGGTGCCGTTCTCGCCGGTGATGAGCACGCGGGCGGGCGTGGGACCCGCCTTTTCGATCACGTCGTAGACCTGCCGCAGCGTCGGGCTCTTGCCCACCATCGCATACCGCTGGGCCACGGCGGTCCGGAGCCGCTGGTTTTCCCCGCTCAGTTCCGCCTGGGCCAGGGCATTCCGGACCGTCACCAGCAGCCGGTCGGTATCCAGCGGTTTTTCCAGGAAGTCGAAGGCCCCGCGCCGGGTGGCCGCCACCGCCGTGGCGATGGTGCCGTGCCCCGAGATCATCACGACCGGAGCCGGCGGTTCCAGGGTCTTCAGCTGCGACAGCGTTTCCAGCCCGTCCAGCCCGGCCATCTTCACGTCGAGAAAGACCAGGTGCGGCCGGAACTCGGGATACACCGCAATGCCCTCGGTTCCGGAGGCGCAGGTCCGGACCTCGAGGCCCTCGTAGTCGAGCACCTGCTTGAGCGCCTCCCGGATCCCCGGCTCGTCGTCGATGACCATCACGCGGTGTTTCATCGTCGCGGCTTCGCTCCATACAGTGTCACCCCGCCCGGCCGGATCCGGACTCCGCCGATGCCGTCAGGTATGACGAACGGCAGCACGGCAGACCGGGGCGTCCCCAGCGCCCGTTCCAGCAGCGGCGGTATCATCTCCGACGGAAACGGGAAGCTCCCCAGTTTCAATTTCTCCACCTCCCAGACCGCCAGCCCGGGCCGGGCCACCTGCACGGGTCCGGCCGCTTCGACTCGCTCGGTGGGACCGACCATCCCCTTCAGCGGACCCAGGACGTTGTCCGGAATACTACCCGTATGGATCACCGCCGTCACACCCAGGCGGCCGTCTTCCAGTCGTACCTGCAGCGAATCCAGCTGTTTGCGCACCGCCCCATCCAGCCCGCCGCCGATGAGCGACGCCATCTCGTTGGCCGTAAGAATAATCGAATCCGCCCGCCAGGCGTTGAGCGAGTCGATCTTGTCCCGGCCGGTCCGGACCGCGGTCTCGGTCGGCCGGCCGACGGCGGGGGCGGCCGCCGCGCGGCCCGGCAGATAGGGGGCGAGGTAGTCCCGGAGCTGATGACGGTACAGCCATGCGGCGGCCACCAGGATGGCGAGCAGCGCGGCGCCCAGCAGCCGGAGCGGAAAGCGGAGGCAGCCCATGAGTCAGGCGAGCGGGATGGTATGCACCACATCGTAGACCGAGCCGCCCCGCCCCGGCTGGCTGCGGTACAACACCAGCCGGTCCGCGAGAAAGGGCACCTCCGATGACTCCAGTCCCTCGATGACCTCCGCCGGTACCCGCTCGCCCTCGCGGACCCGCCCCAGCGTGATATGAGGATGGAAGGGCCGCCCTTCGGACGGAAAACCCAGCGGCTCGCAGGCGCGTTCGATGCCGTCCTGCAGCAGTTCCAGCGCTGCGGGGGCTGCAGCCCCGACCCAGATTACCCGTGCCCGTGTCAGGGTCGGAAAGGCACCGAACCCATGGCAGGTAATCGGGATCGAACCGGTGCCCGCGGCCGCACGAGCCAGCGCCTCGGTGAGCCGGGAGATCGAATCCTCTCCGACCTCGCCGAAGAACTTCAGCGTGATGTGGAGTCCCTGCTCCCGGACCCATCGTACCGGAAGCCCGGTCTCTCGAAGCCGCTGCAGCAGGGAAACCAGCTCATCCCGGGCGGGTGAGGGGACCGGAACCGCCGTGAACAGGCGCATCAGCCGGCGTCCGGCGAGAGCACCGTGAGCATGCTCCCCCGCCGGTATCCCCGGCGGTCCAGTTCGGCCCCGGCGAAGCCGAGCCCGAGAAACCGCTCCTCCACGGCCGGCCATACGGCCTCGAGCCGGGCCAGTTCTCCGGGATCGGCCTCGATCCGGGCCCGATCCCCCAGGTGACGCACCCGGAGATTGCCGGTGAGCCCCAGCGAGCGCAGGAACGCTTCTCCCTCTTCTACCTGGCGCAGCCGCTCCGGCGTAATGCCGACGCCGTATCGCACCCGGCTGGAGAGACACGGCGCCGCGGGCGCTTCGGCGTTCGGCAGGCCCAGCTGCCGGGCGGCCTCGCGGACCATGGCCTTGCTCCAGCCGAGTTCCGCCAGCGGTGAGCGGATCCCGCGCTCGGCCGCCGCGGCCAGCCCCGGCCGGTGCTCACCCAGGTCATCGGCATTGGTACCGTCGATCACCGCATCGAAGCCCCGGGCGGCCGCCAGGCGGTTCAGCACGGTCCATAGCTCGGTCTTGCAGAAGTAGCAGCGATTGACCGGGTTGGCGAGGTACCGCGGGTCCTCCATCTCCCCCGTTACAGCCTCCAGCAGGGGAATGTCAAACCGCGCGGCGATCTCCCGTGCCTGGCGGTACTGCACTTCAGGATAGGAGTCGCTCCGTCCGATCACCGCCTGGAAGTCGACCCGGCCCAGGGCCCGGCGTCCGGCCACGGCCAGCACGGCGGAATCGACCCCGCCGCTGTAACCGAGCAGGGTGCGCCCGAGGGACCGGAGATGCGACTCGAGAACCGGGATTTGTGACATGCCACAAACGTAACGGCAGCGTCATCGGATGGAAGCGCTTCCGAGCGCTAGAGCGCGGTTGCGATTCCCGTTACGTTTCCCGGACCACCATGACCCCGCCTCCCGCCGTTGCCGTCACTGCCGATCTGGCGATCCCGATCGCCGAGCTGGAGTATCGCGCCTCCCGCTCGGGCGGCCCGGGCGGGCAGCATGTGAACACGTCCTCCACCCGGATCGAGGTCTGGTGGGATATCGCCCGCAGCGCGGTGCTGAGCGATGAGCAACGGGAACGCCTGCTCCGACGGCTGGCCACCCGGCTCGACTCGAAGGGCCGGCTGCGGCTGGTTTCCGGCGCGACCCGGAGCCAGCTCAGCAACAAGGAGGAGGTGACCGCCCGGCTCGGCCGGGTCGTCGCCGACGCGCTCCGCGTGCCCCGGCCGCGCAAGAAGACCCGGCCATCCCGGGCCGCCCGGGAACGCCGGCTCGAAGCCAAGCGCCGCCAGGCGGCCAAGAAGCAGAACCGCCGCCGCCGTCCGGACGAGGACTGAGCAATGCCGACCGTGTCCGTCACCCGAACCTACCTGGCCCTGGAGTCGCCGTCGGCCCTGCGGGGATCTCCGCTGCCGGATGACGGGCGGCTCGAGCGCGTGGCCCCCTGTCCGGCAGCCTTCTATCGCTTCCTCTATCGGGAGGTCGGCCGCCGGTACCAGTGGCGGGACCGGCTGGATTGGACCGAATCCCAGATCCGAACCTGGCTGGATGATCCGGCCAATTCGCTGTATGTGCTCTACGTCGGCGGGGCGCCGGCCGGCTACTTCGAACTCCGGATCGGAGAGGCCGGCGCCGTCGAGATCGTCTATTTCGGTCTGCTGCCCGGCTACCTGGGGCGGGGCCTGGGCAAGGGTCTGCTCACGGCGGCGGTGCAGACCGCCTGGCAGGCGGGAGCTTCCCGGGTGTGGCTGCATACCTGTACCCTGGACGATCCCGCCGCGCTGCCGAACTACCTCAAGCGCGGGTTCACTCGATTCAAGGAAGAGCAATACACCGTGGAGCTGCCCGCATGAACCAGGCCGACCGGGAAGCCCTGGGCCGCCTGTTCCAGAGCCAGAGGGATCATCGCTGGGCGGTGGCGACCAGCACGGCCTCCGAGAGACGAAACAAGCTCCGCGCCCTGCGCCGGGCGCTGGTCGGGCGGAAGGACCGGCTCACCCGGGCCATGGCGGCGGACTTCGGCAAACACCCGGCCGAGGTGGAGCTGACCGAGCTTGCACCCACGCTGCTCGAGATCAACTACGCCATCCGGCATCTGGGGAGCTGGATGCGGCCCCGGCGGGTCCCGACACCGCTGCTGCTCACCGGCACCCGGGGCGAGATCCGCTACGAGCCGCTGGGCAACGTGCTCATCATCTCCCCCTGGAACTACCACTCCTACCTGCTCTTCGCGCCGCTGGTGGCGGCCATGGCGGCCGGCAATTGCGTCGTCATCAAGCCGTCCGAGAAGGTCCCGGCGACCTCCGCGTTCTGCCGGCAGGTCATCGACGATCTGTTCGATCCGGCGGAAGTTGCCGTGGTCGAAGGGGACGCCGAGGTCGCCCAGGCGCTCCTGGCGCTCCCGTTCGACCACATCTTCTTCACCGGGAGTACCCATGTGGGGCGGCTGGTCATGCGGGCCGCCGCCGAACACCTGGCCTCGGTAACGCTCGAACTGGGCGGCAAGTCCCCCGCGGTGGTCGACCCGTCGGCCGATCAGGCCCAGGCGGCCCTGCGGATCATCTGGGGGAAATTCATCAACGCCGGGCAGAGCTGCGTCGCACCGGACTATGTCCTGGTCCACGAGTCCCGGGCGGAAGAGTTCCTGCGGCACGCGAGCGCCACGCTGGACCGGTTCTACGGCCCCGGGGCTGGGGCGGGAGACTATCCCGACCTGTGCCGGATCGTGGACCAGGACGCGTTTGGGCGGCTCACCGAGCTGCTCTCGCTGGCCCGGAGTCAGGGCGCCGAGGTCGTTCGCGGGGGCACCGCAGATCCGGAAGAACGGCTCATCCCGCCCACCCTGCTCCGGGGCATCACCCCGAACAGCGCCATCATGGGAGAGGAAGTGTTCGGCCCCATCCTGCCGGTGCTGACCTGGCGGAGCCTGGATGAAGTGGTGGAGATCATCCGCCGGGGCCATCCGCCCCTCACGATCTACCCGTTCACCCGCGACGAGACCCTGACCCGCCGGCTGTTCGCCTCCACTACCTCCGGGGCCGTCGTGGTCAACAACACGATGGTCCACCTGGGAAACCCCAGCCTGCCTTTCGGCGGTGTGGGCCCCAGCGGCATGGGCCGCTATCACGGACACGCCGGGTTCCTCACCTTCTCCAACGAACGCGCCGTCATGCGCCAGGGCTGGTTCAGCTTCGCCAACCTGTTCCTGCCGCCGTATTCCCGGTCAATCCGCCGGCGGGTCGACCTGCTGGTCCGGTGGCTGGGCGCAGGGCGGTAACCGGCAGACGGTAAACGATGAACGGGCGGAGGCGGCCGGACGCCGGCCAGAACCTCGATTCCCGTTCACCGTTCACCGTGCTTTCCCGCTGTCCACCCACCGCTTCCACTCCGCCTCCGCCGCGCCCACGGTGAGCCGCTGCTGAAACCGCACCAGCGGCTGGGTCAGCAGGCCGGGCTCGTCCACCAGCTTGTCCAGCCAGCGCTCGTCCGAGAGCCTGGCGGCCCCGAGGCCCAGGTCGCGGAACCGGCGGGACTCGCGGTCGACCAGCGCCGTCACGCCGAATTTCTGGGCGAAACGCTTCAGTTCTCCCAATGACGCTCCGCGGACGTCGAGATCCACGAAGTGGGTCTTCACCCGCCGCTCCGCGAAGAAGCGCAGAGCAGCCCGGGTCACAGGGTTCTTGCGGGTACCGAAGATCTGGATCTCCATGGCCCAATGGTAACCGGGCTGTGTGCAACTTTGCCCCCCTCCCGCATCTCCCGCCCGAGTCATCAAACGGCAAGCCCGGAGGAGGAACCCATGTCTCGCGTGTGGATGCTGGCCGCGCTGCTGGCAGCCGGTGTTGCGGCCCCGGCCGCGGCCCAGGGATGGATCGATGTCGAACGCCCCGCCGTCCCGGTCCGGGGCCCGATCGACGTCATGCGGGTCAGTTCGCAGGTCAGGGTAACGGTGGACGGCCGGGTGGCCCAGGTCGAGGTCCAGGAGGAGTTCCGCAACAATGGCCGGTCGGTGGCCGAAGGCAGCTATCTCTACCCGATGCCCGGCGAGGCCGTCTTTACCGACTTCTCGCTCTGGATGGGCGAGCAGGAGGTGAAGGGGGAGATGATGCGGGCCGATGAGGCCCGGAAGATCTATGAGGAGATCGTCCGCCGCATCAAGGATCCCGCGCTCCTCACGCTGGAAGGCCATGGGCTCATCCGGGCGCGGGTCTTTCCGATCCAGCCGGGTGAAACCCGCAAGGTCGTGCTCCGCTATACCCAGGTGCTCGATCGTTCGGGGGACGCGCTGCGGCTCCGGTACGCGATCGGCCTCCGGGACCGGATGTCCGGCCGTGGCCGCGGCGACGCCGGCACCCGGTTCCGGGATGAGTTCAGTTTCCGGGTTTCCCTCCAGGACGGCGGCCCGTTCGGGACGCCCTACTCGCCCACCCATCAGGTCACTACCCGCCGGATGGGCGGGCGGCTCATGATCACGCTCGATCCGGAGGCGGATGGCGATGTGGAACTGTTCCTGCCGCTGCGGCGCGGGCTGGTCGGGACCAGCCTGGTGACCCACGCGCCCGGGGGTGAGGACGGCTTCTTCATGCTTCTCGTCGCACCGCCCCAGAGCGAGGAGGGCGTATCGGTCCCGCGTGACCTGACCTTCGTGGTGGATATCTCCGGATCCATGTCGGGCGAGAAGCTGGAACAGGCCCGCGCCGCGTTGCAGCAGGCCCTCGGCACGCTCCAGCCGGAGGATCGTTTCCGGCTGATCGCCTTCTCCTCGGCGATCCGTCAGTTCCGGACCGGCTTCGCCGCGGCCACTTCGGCGAACGTGCAGGATGCACGCGACTTCGTGGAGAGTCTCAATGCCAACGGGGGAACCAATATCGCCGGAGCGCTGGAGACCGCCCTGGCGGCACGGCCGGCGGAGTCCCATCTCCCGATCGTCATCTTCCTGACCGACGGCCTCCCCTCAGTGGGAGAACGGGCACCGGACCGGATCGCCGAGGAAGCCGCGGCCCGGATCGGCCGGAGCCGCATCTTCACCTTCGGGGTGGGTCACGACGTCAACACCTATCTGCTGGACCGGCTGGCCAGGGAGGGCCGGGGCAGCGCCGAGTATGTGGCGCCCAGCGCCGACGTCGAGGCGGCGGTCGGGCACCTGGTCGGCAAGATCCAGCATCCGGCCCTGGTGAATCTGCGTATCGTCCAGAGCCCGGTGCGGTTCACCCGGTCGTATCCCCAGGACCTGCCCGATCTCTTCTACGGGGAGGAACTGGTGATCTTCGGCCGTTACCGGGGCGAGGGTTCCGGCACCGTGGTGGTGGAGGGCGAGCGGAACGGCCGGCGGGAGCGATTCACGGTCCGCGCCGCGTTCCCGGAACACGACAACGCCAACGATTTCATCCCCCGGCTATGGGCGTCGCGCCGGATCGGCGACCTCACCCGCCAGGTGCGGATCGAGGGCGCGTCGCAGGATCTGATCGACGAGATCCGGGAGCTGGGGCTCCGGTATGGCATCATCACCGAGTACACCTCGTACCTGGTGCAGGAACCGCAACCGGCCGGGGGCAGCCGGAGGGATCAGGTCTTCCCGGGCGCGATCCGGGGCGGACGGGCGGAGGCACCGGCGCCGGCCCGACAGAGCGGAGCGGACGCATTCCGCGATGCGCGCGCCAGCTCCCAGCTCTCCGCCACCGGCTCGCTGGATGAGGCCGAACGGGCGGCGGAGGAACGCCTGCAGGAACTGAAGGTCGCGACCAACAGCGCGGACCGGGAGATGAAGCGCGCCGGCGGCAGGGTGTTCGCCCGGCAGGGGGGCGTGTGGACCGACCTGGCTCACGCCGACAGCCTGCCCGTCACCGCGGTGGCGCCGTTCAGTGACGCCTACTTCGCGGTGGTGCGGGCGCTCCCGGAAATGAAGCAGTACCTTTCGCTGGGAGACGACATCCTGGTCGCGGGGCAACGGGCCAGTCTCAGGATCACCGCTTCGGGCCGGAGCAGCTGGCGGCCGGGAGAGCTGGAAGCGTTCATCAAGGCGTACCGGGGTTCATGAGCGTAGACATCGCGGAACTGTACCGGGAGTACCACGCGTCGCTCGTCCGCATGATCTATCGGCGGACGGGCGACCGTGACCGCTCCGAAGACCTGGCCCAGGAGGTGTTCGCCCGGGCGGTCTCGGCGCCGCCCAGGAATCCGCGGCCCTGGCTCTTCGCGGTGGCCCTCAACCTGGTGCGGGAAGATGGACGCCGCGCCGTACGGCAGGGACGCCGGCTGCAGTTGCTCAAGGCGGAGACCCCGCAGAGCGCACCGTCGCCGGATCATGAGTTCGACAGGAACGAACGCGCCGCCGCCGTCCGGGCCGCGCTGGATCAGCTGACCGAACGGGATCGTGAAGCCCTGCTGCTCAAGGCGGAGGGATTCAACTACGAGGAAATCGCCGGCGTCCTGGGCCTGGCCCGCGGCGCGGTGGGAACGACGTTGGCCCGGGCGCGCCGCCGGCTGGTGGAAGCCTATCGGGCCGGAGGGAAGGATCGAGATGCCGCATCTGGATGATGGAGTACTGAACGCGCTGCTGGACGGGGAGTTGACCGCCGCGGAGCAGCAGGCAGCCGACGGCCATCTGCGGACCTGCGATGAGTGCGCGGCCCGGCTGGAAGAGTTCCGGACCCTCATGGGCGAAGCTGACGACCTGATCACCGCGATCGAGGTTCCCCCCGTGACCACGCGGCCCGGCACCGGCGGCGGCTCGTCCCACCGGTTCAACTACCGCCCGCTCGCCTGGGCCGCCACGATCGTCCTGGCGGTAGGCCTCGGCTACGCGGCCAATGACGTCATGCACCCGCCGAGGGCCACCGCGCCCGGCACGGTCGCGCTCCGCCAGGATGCCCCGGCATCCGCCATTGCCCCGCCGGATGCGGGTGAAGCGGCCGGGATGGCCCCGGAGCGCGGAACCGGCCGGCGGGCGGCCGCCCTCCCTGCCCCGGCCCCCGGGGCCCAGGCGGCGGCCGACCGGCTGAGGGCCGCGGAAGCGGAGCCCGGGCCGGAGGCGGTGACCAGCAGACTCAAGGATGAGGCCGTCGGTGCCGTAGCCGGCAAGGTCGCTCCTGCAATGGAAGAGGCACGGGAGGCGGCACCCAACGCCGTTGTGGCGGCCGCCGGGGACGCACGGGAAGGCCAGGCCGGCTCCGTACGGGACTCCGGGACACTGCCTCCGGCAGACCCGGCAGTTCAGGGCGGGGTTTCGGCCGAAGCCGACCAGGCCGCGATGAGTAACGCCTTCCGCCGGCAGGCACCGGCGGAGCGGATCACCCAGGCCATGGCACCCGGTTCGCCTGGAATCGTCGTCCGGGGTGGCAGAATCGATGCGCCGGGTGGACTCAGCTCCGCCGGTTTCCGGCGTGTCACCATGGAAGAGGCCGTCCGGACCCTGGGCGGGGTCATCCGGCTGGTGGATGGACTCGCTCCCGACCACGTGGAGATCGGCGGCTCGGATTCCACCGGCCTCGATCGGGGGCCGGAGACGGTGCGGGTCGTCTATCTGAATCCGGACGGCACGACGCTCCTGCTGGACCAGTCCCGCAGCGGGCGGAACGAGGCCGCCCAGCTACGGGATCGCGTATCGGCGTCGGCAAGCCGGGAATCGCGCCAGTCTCCCCGGCGCCGGACGATCTCATGGACCGATCCTCAGGGATTCGCGCTGTCGCTCTCGGGGACGGTCTCGGCCGATTCCCTGGCCCGGCTGCAGGAGCGGGTGCACTGAGCAGTTCGTGAGACATACGCCGGAAACGCCGGACGGGCGGCCCCAGGGGGCCGCCCGTCCGGGCACGCATGGTGTCCTCGGGTCTAGGGGCGGTTTCCCCCCTGGACCCCTGGTGGGGGCCGTTCCGGTTCGATCACCGGAATGACCACCGGGGTGGACCCGCCGCCGGGCATGGTCGAGAGCCCCGGGCGGCAGGCGCGCCCCGACGGTTGAATCAGACCGAACCCATCCCAGCGAACCTTTACGGCGCCGCGCTGGTCGAACGGCACCCGCCGGTCGCCGATGGGCGTCTTCACCAGGCTGAACCCGGAGACCCTGAGCTTGAGCTTGCGGCTGGTGTCGGGCGCTTCCTTCAGGCCCACGGGTACGATCAGCCGGACCGAGTCCCGCAGATTCAGCGTGATCAGTTCGTCCATGGCGACCGTGTCGAGGGGCGTGCCGTCGATCTCCGTGGCCACCGCGAACGAAGTTCCGATCACGGTGAAGT